>JAGVIE010000037.1 GCA_020056225.1 Bacteroidota bacterium | reverse complement strand
GGAGACATTCTGCTATCGGTTATCAATCACCGGTGCAATTTGAATTAAATAATTTTTTGTCTTAACTTGTTGTCCAGAAAATCGGGACAAGATCACTATATGGAACCTACGCTTTCATCCTTGTGTTCTTAGTATGGGTTTATTACTCATCTATTGTGTTTGTTGTGGGTGTTATTGTAGGTCAGTTATTTAGAGAAAGAAAAATAAAACTTGATACGCATTCATAACGCAGGAGTATTACCTGATTTACCTGATTATCACGCTTCTCTCTTATCTTATATGTAGAATCTGAGTAATGTCTTATTGACATTAAAAACGGAATAAGATAGATTAAATGTATACATCTCTCGAAAATAAATCCGTAGTTTGTATTACAAAATCAAGTCCAGCACTTGTGACAGCCTATTCTTCTCAATACAATTTATCGAGAGAAAATAGTGAATATGAATATCTATCGATGATTTTATTTTCAATAAAATAAAATGAATTTAGGACAGGTATTATTAATTGTTTTAGCGTTAGCGCTGTTGGCGACACTACAGCTTACAATCAACTCATCGCTCCTACGCGCGTCATTAATAACCATGGATAACGAATCCAGGATCGATGCGATTTCTATCGCTCAAGCTATGATCGATGAGATAAATTCTAAAGCATTTGATAGTTGCACTATCGGTAAAGTTGCTCATTTTACATCTGAGTTGACACCGCAATATTATTTCGGACCGGAAGGTACCGAATCAACCGTTCCGGCGTATGATCAAGAACCATTTAAGTCTCGTACCATGTTCAACGATGTAGATGACTACCATCGCTATACACGGCTCGATCACTCATCCAGCCTCGGGACTTTTATTGTAAGAGATAGTATAATTTATGTTACTAACACTAATCAGGATGTGTATTCTTCAGCCTCGACTTGGTACAAAAAGATAATTGTTGTTGTGAAACATCCGAACATGCTCGATTCTGTTATTATTAGTTCAATAGATCGTAATTCTCCAAAAAAAGTATCGTATATGTTGGATTCGGTTATGATAAAATCACTGTCAGTTTATCGTGAATATTTTTAGTAAAAAGGTTTGATCGGATAATGAGTATAATACTCGATATAATAGCGGCTGCGGTAATAGGCGGTATAATGTTGATTTCAATTTTCACAATGATGGGTAATATAAATCAGGCGAACTTTGAAAAAACATTATCTACCAATGTACAGGGCAACATTATTACGCTTGCAAGAATTATGGAATCGGACATATTGAAAATTGGTTACCATACAAAAACCGATGCCATTCAATCTGCTGATTCTACAAACATCGCTTTCAAATCTGATCTTACGAATTCCGGTACTATTGTCTCAGTTCAATATTCATTAGGAGACACCGTTAATAGCACAAGGAACACCAACGATAGGATGCTGATCAGGCAGGCTACTGGGCATCAGACTATCAACGCTAATGTCGGTATGACGTACTTACAATTCGCTTACTTCGATACATTAGGAAGAGAATTACGATGTCCTCTAAATACCAAGGTCCGTCTTGATTCTATCAAAGCGATAAGGATAAAAATCCGATTGGAAAGCAGTGAACCCGTCTATTCATCACTGTCGAATACTGCGGCGTATCAAAACGTGTACTGGGAAAAAACAATTTATCCCAGAAATTTAAATCAATAAGGTAATAATGTGGGAAGTAATTCTATTTTTGGTGTACTTGCATTGATGGTTTTTTTCGGCTTGATCAATTCTTCATTGAATGAACGTGACCGACGTGCTGAAGATGATACTTATGGCTATATCAAGTATACGACTGCTCGTGAGATCGCGAGAAGCGGCATTAATGTCGCACTTAAAAAATTATCTGATAGCAGTTCGATTGCGAGTGTAACAGGTTCATTGGATGGAGGGACTTACACAGTATCATTAACTCGCGTTGATACAATTATGAATATTACATCGGTTGCACGTTTTAACGATACAAGCTATCGTATCTCATCAAGATTACTCGTCTATCCAAAACCATTTCCGAAGGACACGGCTGCGGTTTCCTTAAGAGTCCCTAATGTCGGGATGATAATGAGAGGAACACCGTTAATTGACGGTCATAATTATGATATCAATGGATCTAATCCAAGTGATTCAGGTGAAGTAGCAGGGGTAGCGGTACTAACCCAATCTGACAGCACAAACATTTCAATATTTGGCGGCTATATTGATGGTGCCCAAGATATAATAGTTAATCCAGCTCTTTCCGATCCAAACGCATATATAAATGAATACATGGCAAGTGCAGATTATACTTTGAATCCAAGCGGATCACCGTATAGCGGCAATACACCTTATGGATCAAGCAATAATCCTAAAATTGTATTTATCAATGGAAGTGATTCAACTCATCCTGTAAAAATCTCCGGGACAATTGAAGGATGGGGTATCCTCGTTGTAAGTGGATATTTTCAACTCACCGGTACTATGGATTGGCATGGGTTGGTTGTTGTTTCAAGTAATTCCGTTTTTGATTTATCACTAGCAAAGGGGACACCCCGAATTATAGGATCATTGCTTATGGGCGGAGGCTCAGGTAGCGTTATTGAAATGAGAGGAAATGCCAGTATTTTATACAGCAGTGCCGCTCTAAATCAAGCGCAATGGATTGGTAAACTCCTCGCATACCACATTCTAGATTGGTACGAATAAATAATCAGTACCCTCCGAAATGGACGGTTGGCTTTATGCCATCGTCCATTTTTTTTTTGATAAAAAAGAGCTATATTCTCATTAGAATTTTGTGTTAAGATGCGATATTTATAAGCTCTGATTTATTAGGAAAGTAAAACATGCCAGTATCTGCCGAAACAAATATGAATTCTGCATCCGAAGATTCCAATAAATTGTCTACGTCGAGTGAATCATCGAATGGGAAAAAACAACCTTTCATTGCCGATGGAGTGACCGGCTTCATCGAATCGCTCATAAGAAAAAATATTGTAACACGAGAAAACGTTAATGGCGCAGTTGCATTTAAAAAATCAAACGATGGAAATGAAAAGCGGTTTCTCTTCCAAATTCTCATAGATGAATTTGGCGCTAATAGAGAAGCTGTGTACGCTGAGTTTGCAAGGTACTATTCATTCAAGACTATCGATCTGGATCCATCCGGAATCGAACGTGAGCGCATTCAATTCATTAATCGTATTCTTGCCGGACTTCCACAGAAGATTCATGAAACAGCACTCCTGAATAAGGTCTTGCCGTTTCAGGTTGCTGATGGCGATTCATCCAAACTGCAGGTTGTAACACCGGATCCGTCCAATTCGGAAATCACCACGATTGCGCGCGCATTCCAATATCCGAAACACGAGATCTGTTATATCTCATGGAATAATTATGATTCCCTTTTCAGGGAGCTGATTGCAGATTCGCAGAGCAGACCATCGAAGGCTTCATCAATAGAATATTTAGATGAAGACCAGGATGTTCAAATCGATGAGCTGGATGAAGAAATCCGAAAAGGGCACCTGAATGAGATGGTCGATAATTTTCTAGCCGATGCCGTGCGGTTGAATGCTAGCGACATCCACATTGTTCCTAAAGGTGCACGGAAAACAGAAATTCATTTTCGTATTGACGGACGCCTCTCATTATGGCAGGCGATTGATGATTTAAGGGCTGATGCAGTAGCCGCCGTCATCAAAGATATCGCCAAGGGAACGGATCGGTTTGAACGCAATATGGCTCAGGATGGTTTTGTTCAGATAACAATCGACAATAAAATTATAAGATTCCGTGTTTCGATTATTCCGTTGATCGGCAAGGAACTCAAAGTCAAGCTTGAATCTATCGTACTGCGTGTTCTTCGGGATCCTGAATCGAGTATCACAATCGATAACATCGGACTTCAAAATGAGGCGCTTGAACTTTTTAAAAAAGCCATCTCGAAACCATACGGGATAGTCATTTTAACCGGACCCACCGGCTGCGGAAAGAGCACAACTCTTTTAGCCGCGGTAAGGGCAGTGATGAATCCGGCTTATAATATAATAACAGTTGAAGATCCGGTAGAATACTTCATCGACGGCGCCCGACAGGTTAAACTAAATCCAAAGCTGAGTTTTGAAGAAGCTCTTCGCGCAATCCTTCGACACGATCCCGATATAGTGATGGTGGGCGAAATTCGTGATAGGCAAACAGCAGATCTTGCAATCAAACTTGCAAATACAGGACATCTGACATTCTCAACACTTCATACTAACGATGCGCCGAGCGTTATCGCACGGCTGTATAAAATGGGTATCGAGCCGTTTCTTCTTGCATACTCGATTAACATCATCGTCGCCCAACGGCTTCTGCGAAAGCTTTGCGGTAGATGTAAAATTGTTGATACTGAAATATTACCGATTACGTTGGAGCGGCTCGGCATCACTAAGGAAGATTCTGCCGGGATGAAATTCTATCGTCCGGTTGGATGTTTGCACTGTTTGAAAGGATATAAGGGGCGGACAGCCATCCATGAAGTTCTTTATTTTACCAAGGAAATTCGACAGCTCATTATGGAATCTGGTTCCTCGATAAATGAAGAAGCGCTCCGCCAATTGGCAATCAAACAAGGGATGCGTACTTTGCGTCAGTCGGGAATTGAATTACTCAGGCAGGGCGTCACTACTCTTGAAGAGGTTGCCAGTACAACAATCGATGATTGATCCCAAGATGTTTTGCATCTGAAGATAAGATTCAGTACGTTCTATGTAAGATATTAATCTTAGAATAAATTGAAGGGTGCCGTCATGGAAGGGTATATTGCAGTTGCGACATATTCAAACGAAATAGAGGCAGAACTTGCTCAGGCGACACTTGCCGCCGCAGGCATCGAATCTTATCTTAAATATGAGGATACCGGGCATATGATGCCGCCGCTACAGCAAAGCGAGGGTGTAGAGGTTCTCGTTAATCCAAAAAATCTCGAAGAAGCGAAAACAATCCTCTCCTCACAGGCTTTTGAGGCGCCTGGTCCATAAACATTATCTCTTGATTCTATCAAATTCTTTCCTTAAGTTTGCTAATCATAAAATGAATTCAATCTAATAGCGGATGTTCAGGCAATTATTCAAAACGAAAAGTCTTGATCGAATTATTCATGAATCCGAGACTGCATCAACAAAGCTGAAGCGTGTGCTTGGTCCCGTAGATTTAATCGCGCTCGGCATCGGTGCTATTATCGGTTCAGGTATTTTCGCAACAGTGGGAACTGCTGTCGCAGGTGATGCAATGCGCCCGGGTGCCGGACCTGCAATTATCCTTTCTTTTTTCCTAACCGCGGTCGCCTGTGCATTTTGCGGATTGTGTTATGCAGAGTTTGCTTCATCGGTTCCCATCTCCGGGAGCGCCTACACGTATTCTTACGCCACCCTCGGCGAATTAGTCGCATGGATTATCGGATGGGATCTCATCATTGAATACGCCGTGGGGAATGTTGCTGTAGCGATAGCATGGGCGGCATACTTTCATCAGTTGTGCGCCGGTATCGGGTTCGATATTCCCGCATGGATATCAGTCGATTACAGGAGCGCCGTTCAAGCAGGCAATGCTGTGATACAAGCGGGAGGACAGGTCGATCCCTCGATTTCGCTTTTCTATCAAGCATGGATCGATCACCCGACGATTGCCGGTATTCCCATTATTTTCAACTTTCTCGCCGCCGCTATCGTTATGATTATTACCTGGCTGCTCGTTATTGGAGTAAAAGAATCCGCGCGCGCCAATAACGTCATGGTTGCAATCAAACTTGTTATCCTATTCTTCTTTATCTACTCGGGTATCAAATACGTACAGCCTGAAAACTGGTCGCCGTTCATGCCGAATGGATTCCCAGGTGTGTGGGTGGGTGCGAGCTTAATCTTCTTTGCATACATCGGCTTCGATGCAATCTCGACTGCGGCAGAAGAATGTAAACGTCCCGAACGCGACATGCCGATCGGGATAATCGGTTCACTGATTATTTGCACTATCCTTTATATTATTGTTGCCGGCGTACTGACGGGAATGGTCCCGTGGAATAAACTCGGTGTTGCCGACCCGCTCGCCGCTGCATTTGCTTACGTTGGTGCCGATGTCTCCGCTGGTATTGTTGCTATGGGTGCGGTGGTTGCCATGACTGCGGTTCTTTTGGTTTTTCAATATGGTCAACCGCGTATTTTCTTCTCAATGTCGAGGGATGGACTGTTACCGGCATACTTTGCCAAAGTTCACCCAAAGTACCAAACTCCGCACGTTACCACAATCTGGACTGGAGTCGTTGTTGCTATTATTTCTGCCGTCGCGAATATCAATGAAATTGTTGAGTTAACGAACATTGGAACACTTTTCGCCTTCGTTCTCGTTTGTGCAGGTGTCATCATTCTGCGGTATAAAGACCCTGATCGTCCCAGGGCTTTCCGGACACCGCTTGTCCCATACGTACCGCTTCTGGGCATTGCTTCGTGTATTTATTTAATGTTGGGTTTACCGTGGGTGACCTGGTGGAGGTTTTTTATCTGGCTATGCATCGGGATGGTTATTTATTTTATGTATGGATTCAGAAAAAGCAAACTCCGACAGATATAAGATTAGATCGATCATTTTAGAAATTATTTTTGGATCTTAATCCTAAAACCTGCATCAGATGTAAAAATGTAGTAAATTGAAATACGCATACACAATTTCATGTCAAACGTAATAATGAAGGGGATTTATGACACTATCTAAATCGATGCAAGACGCAATCAATACTCAAATAAATGAAGAATTATATTCATCGTATCTATACCTTGCCATGGCGGCACACTTTGATACGGAGAATCTTTCCGGATTCGCGCATTGGATGAAAGTTCAGGCAGAAGAAGAACGCTCACATGCTATGAAGTTTTACGGCTATGTTTATGACAGGGGCGGGAGTGTTGTATATAAAGGGATTGCCCAGCCGCCTGCAAAATTTAAATCGCCTATAGATATTTTCAAACAAGTGCTCGAACATGAATTGAAGATCACCAGGTCGATTACCAAATTGTACGAGTTGGCGGTTAAAGAAAAAGATTACGCCTCGCAAATTCTGCTTCAATGGTTCATTAACGAACAGGTTGAAGAAGAGAAGAACGATACCGAAATTATCAACCAATTAGAGATGCTCGGTGATTCGCCCGTAAGTCTGATGATGATGGATAGAAGATTAGCGGAGCGGAAGTAACGGTAATACCAAAATATAAAAAAGGGGTCTGAGTTCGGACCCCTTTTTCGTATCCTCTCCGGAAAATTATTACTATGGTGTTTGGTTCAGTTTCTTTGAAGCGATGGAATAAAACATTACCAGTCCGATACCTACGAATAAAAGAACCAATCCGAATATAGCGCCTTCATCCACATTAAATTGTACATGAAGGTAATTCCCCAATAAAATTGCGGCACCTGCCAGTACTGCCATCAGCCCCCATTTCAATGATGCCAGCGGATCGCGTTTGATTTCTCTGTGGTACATTGCTTTGATCTCCTCGCTTGTTAATCCTTTTTCAATCATCGATACACGTTCACGGTGGCGCGTTACTAGCCAGATTATAAGGACAGCTGCTGTCGACATGAACATTGTTATAGGAATTAAAACTTCTTCTGCACCCATTGTCTGTTCCTTTCAAAAAATGATAGTATTTCTTAATTCTATATCTTTTGACCGCGATGATTCGATCAAGGTTTCACTTTATCAAAATTATTTTGTAACATGAATCGTGAAACCCTGTTCCCGTTATCGTGGTCTAAAGAAGCAAAGAATATATGTACCTATCGGATAATGAAATCATCGAGTTAGTGCGAGGTGGAACAAGGCATCACTATACCCGGCTGGTAGATCGTTATAAAGATAGGGCATTCACCCTGGCGCTGAAGATGCTTAGAAATCGCGAAGACGCCGAAGAAGCCTCGCAGGATGCGTTTATTCGTGCATATAACGGTTTAAACCGCTTCGAAGGAAAAGCACGGTTTAGCACTTGGTTCTACAGAATATTGTACAATGTGTGCATATCCAGAATCAGGAAGCGAAAATGTGAATACGAATTGTTGGAATACGATGATGACAATGGTTATAACGGTAATATGCAATCAGTCGGTCATGGCTATATAACTGATTTCGAAACGAGAGACATGTTCGATTTTGTTAAGAAGACATTGAATACACTGCCATCGAAATATCAAACAATACTTTCACTGTTTTATCTGCAGGAATTATCTCATGAAGAAATCGCAGCTGTTACTGATCTGCCGATCGGGACGATTAAAACACATCTCTTCCGCGCCCGCGTATTGATATTAGAAAGATTACAGAAAGAACTTCAAATGGAGAAAGCCGTATGAACCACCTAACTTTAGAAATGCTCCAGGAATATTTAGATGGATTGACCGATGATGATACTCGCAATAAAGTCGAAATGCATATTCAGTCGTGTACCGTTTGCAGTGATGAGATAAAATTGCTCCGCTCTCTCGATTCATCTTTGAAAAATATACCGCACGAGAAAGCGTCTCCTAATTTTACCATTCGTGTTATTAAACAATTAGGTATCCGGGAATCTCCGTCAATTGTCTGGTTGATTTTCAAAAACCTCGCACCGCTTTTCGGACTTGTTGCTATTATCAGCGTGATTTATGGCGTACTGAAGTTTACAGGCTCATTAGATAGTTCAGGAGTCAGTGAATCGGTAGCCGCGACGCAATTGGCGTACGATTCTGTCGCTGACGGTATCTCGACCGGAATTTCTGCTTTCAGCGGCTGGGTGAAAAATACCTTTCCATTCCTTTACACAAACAAACATTACACCCTTACTGCTTTCATAGCAGTTCTATTCATTATTGTTGCACTTCTGGATAAATTTGTTTTCATGCCGATAGTACGAAGAAGATTGTAGCGAAACTAAATTTCTTGACAGAGAACAAACATCCTCTCTTCTGTTGTCAACCCGTCATCCCGTCCCGCTCAAAAAGCGGGACTGGTCGGGATCTAAACATCGCTAACTTTGTAAAGATGCTGACCAAGAACATCCTTCGACTTCGCTCAGGACAAGTTCAGCATGACGCTCCGGCAAAAGTTGTTTTTTCTCCCCTAACCTCGTATATTTTCACCACAGATTATCCCGCATCCCCAGAACATTTTAAACTTAGGAGATAATATTAATGCAGAACGAACTAATCACCATAAAAGACACAACCGCAAATCCGGCTCCGCTCGGCTTGATGGGCTTCGGCATGACAACCGTTTTATTGAATCTACACAACGCCGGATTTTATCCGCTGGATACAATGATTCTGGGTATGGGAATATTCTATGGCGGTATCGCACAGGTAATTGCAGGCATTATGGATTGGAAAAAAGGGAATACGTTCGGTACTACTGCATTCATATCGTATGGTTTTTTCTGGCTCTCGTTAGTCGCATTGCTCGTGATGCCAAAAATGGGGTGGGGGAACGCGCCCGATAACGTTGCAATGGCGGCGTATCTTTTTATGTGGGGACTTTTCACCGGTGTCATGTTCTTTGGCACATTGAAGCTCTCGAAGAAACTTCAATTCGTTTTTGCATCGTTAACCGTTCTCTTTTTTCTTCTTGCGCTTGGCGATATCACCGGTAACGCGATGCTGAAGACGGTTGCGGGATACGAGGGGATTATTTGCGGCGGCTCGGCTATTTATGCTGCGTTATCGCAGGTGCTGGGTAAGTAATATCTTGGCATTTGACAATGACATATCCATTTGCTAATATTACATGCGAATGTAAAATGGGATAATGAAGTGGAGATTGACCTATGTGAAAGAATTCATCCCATAGTTCTTGTAGAAATATTTTTGAGAAGATAAAAAATAAAAAAGTTAGATAAAGGTTGTACAAATGTTAGTCACCTATTGGTGCAAATAAAAGGAGAACCAATGTGAGTAATGGACACCCCTTTACAGTTTATGTTGGGCGAGAGATAAGAGGAGAATTTCCAGTCGTCGTCATCGCAAGTGGCAAAGAAACAGGAACTGGACACACTCTTTTCTCAGAACGTTTCATTTGTCTTTATGCAAAGGATGACAATAAGTATTTTCCTCGTCGTCTCAACCAACGAGCGGGGGAACAAATTCGCAAGGCGTTAGGTATTGACGAAGCTTTTATGGCAAAACAAGCGCTTGAGGAAGCTAGATTCAGTCTGGGAAGGTACTTTGATGAGAAGTATCCGACTAACGATGATCTCCCTTATGATAAGCGAGATTTCAACCTTCAGGAAACGAATGCATCATATCTTGTCGGTCTCTACCTTAGAGGCTTCTTTGAAAAGGAGCTTAAATTAATCCGAGAACAAACGCTGTCGGATGACCTTAGGCGATTTATTTCTGAAATCCTAGAACTTTCAAAGTTTGTTTCTAATGATAAAATCTAACTCAAGCACCAAACTGCGGCTAAGAGCAGTAGCAACGAAACTCAGTGATGATACAAATCGCATGACACAAAAGATTCGCTCACTCATAAGCGCAATGCCCACTAACATAGGATAGTGATATGAACCCTTTTGAATCAGAAACTTTGAGACTTATCTTCATCTTCTTCGTGCCTGGGTTTATATCCATTAAGGTTTACGACCTTCTTGTGCCAACCGAGAAGCGGGACTTCTCTAAGGATATGTTCGAGGCTATTAGCTACAGTTGCATCAACTTTGCAATCCTATTTTGGGTGATATTTGAAATCAATTCTACCGAATTCCAGCCTGCACATCCATTTCTTTATTATTTAGCAACCGTTTTCATCCTTTTTGTAGCCCCAATCATCTGGCCAATAGCTTTCTTGAGAATCATCTCTATCGGTTTCATTCGAAAGCGAATTATTGATCCATTCCTCAAACCTTGGGATAGACTTTTCTCACGAAAGAGAGCTTACTGGGTTATTGTGCATCTGAAAGGCGGGCGAAAGATCGGTGGGCGGTATGGACGTCAATCTTCATCGTCTTCATACCCGGCTGAAGAACAGATTTACATTGAGGAACTCTGGCAAATTGATCAGAAGACTGGACGGTTCATTGCACCGATTCCACAAACGCAAGGTGCTTTAATCTCCAGCAAGAATTATGTTTTTATTGAACTATTCCGTTAAAGGAAAATACAATGGCAAAAGAAACCAATAAGCCAATCATCCCTGAAGATGATGCCAAGAAGATTGGCAAAGATGTGCCCTTCAAGAAAAGCTACCAGCCTACAGATGATGATCTCGACTCATCCAAACCGCCACAGAGTTCAGGGGGTCCACCGAGTGAAGGTGCAGAAGATGAAGGGACTGATGATTAGATACTGCGCATAACCTAACCTATATTGTCCCGCGGTGCGGGATTCCAAAAATATGGAAAATTTATTCTAACTCTGTCAGAAATATTTCGTCAGCAGTAATCCCCACAACCCCGCACCAAGAATTATACGGTAGAAGATGAACACGTATGTTGTATGCTTCTGGAGGAATTTCAACAAGAACGAAATTGCTTTTTTATAATATAAACATTAAGCACAATAACTTTTTGAGAATCTTTCTCCCACTTTCAGTTGGTATGTTAATTTTGTAAATTAAAACAGAATGAACAGTATTTATGATATTAAGCCATCGCCTAATGAACTGCCAAGCTCATTTGCTGACCGGCTCGGAGTTCTATATTCTTCTCAAGCATCAGAGATGCACAGGAAAAGGCACGGACAGTTTTTTACACCGGTTGAAATTGCACGCTTTATGTCGAGCTTAGCTGACTGCCGGAAAGCAAAGATTAGGATACTGGATCCCGGGTGCGGTACAGGCGTTCTTTCTTGCACATTAGCGGAAGCGATGCTTATTAGAGCCGACAACTTGTCTGAGATTGAACTTGTTACCTATGAGACGGATGAGCAGCTAATTTCGCTATCTCAAAAGTCATTTTCTTACTTAGAGAGTTGGCTGGGACAACAAGGTGTAAAACTTGATCTCAAGCTTCTGGTTTCCGACTTTGTTCTCTCCAATTCGGACACATTGGAGAACCAAGATCGGGATGTGGAGTATTTTGATCTGGTTATCTCTAACCCTCCATACTTTAAACTTCCAAAGACAGACGGCAGGGTGAAAGCAGCCAATTCTATTGTGCACGGTCAGCCAAATATTTATGCAATTTTTCTTTTCACGGCAGCTATGCTTCTTGAGCAAGATGGTCAACTGATTTTTATCACGCCCCGGAGCTTTGCATCCGGTTATTACTTCAGGCTTTTCCGAGACAAGTTCTTTTCATTAGTTCAATTAGACACGGTCCATCTATTTGATTCACGGAAGGAGGCGTTCCAGAGGGACGAGGTTCTTCAGGAGAATGTCATTATCTCTGCACGGCGCATGAAGTCCGACGGCAAACGTCCGAGAGTTACAGTCTCTCTATCGCACGGGCTTAAAGACTTGAATCAGAGACAAACAAGGGTGTTCTTCTTTGACGAGTTGCTCGATACTAACTCCTATCAGAAGATTCTCCATTTGCCAGCCTCAGACGCTGAAGCAAAAGTTGTTCATCTTTTCAAATCCTGGCAAGGAAATTTGAACGCCTATAACATTCAGATCTCTACTGGTCCTGTTGTTTCGTTCAGAGCCAAGAGATTCATCCGCTCTCAGGTGAAGGATGGACTTTCGATAGCACCGCTCTATTGGTTACACAACGCTTCCAAGATGAAATTAACGTGGCCACTCAATAAGACCGGCAAAGGAGAGTACATCCAAGTCTGTGACCAATCTCTTTCCTTGTTGATACCGAACAAAAACTACATTTTCCTTCGCCGATTTAGTTCCAAGGATGATAGCAGTAGATTAATCGCTACGCCATATTTTGCTGACAGTGTTGATGCTGATCTCATTGGCGTAGAAAACCATCTGAACTATATCTACCGACCAAACGGCCACCTTGATCGCAATGAAATATTGGGCTTCGCCGCATTGCTGAACAGCACTCTCTTTGACACATATTTCCGAACATTCAATGGTAATATCAACGTGAGTGCAACGGAACTGAGAGAAATGCCTTTGCCACAACTTGAAACAATCAAGCAAATCGGAAACGCAATTATCATAAAAAACAATTTCTCCCAATCCGTTGTAGATGAGGTTATCGAACAGTTCTTCAAATTAGAAAAGGAATTCTCAACAGTATATGAGTAAGATTAAAGAAGCTCAAACAATTCTGAAAGAGCTTGGGCTACCCAAAGCTCAACAAAATGAAATGTCCGCTTTAACGCTCCTCGCACTCTGCAACATAAAGAAGGACGGCGTCTGGAAGGATGCTCAAGGGCCGAGTCTCAAAGTCACCAAGGGCATAATGGCATTCATGGACAAACAGTACAAGCGGCGTTATGCTCCTAATACACGTGAGACAGTGAGACGACAAGTTTTGCATCAGTTTGTACAAGTGAGACTTGCTGACTACAATCCTGATAATCCTCAGTTGCCAGTCAACAGCCCTAAAGCGCATTATGCTATTACTAAACGAGCGCTTGAAGTGATCAAAGCATTTGGGTTGAGCAAGTGGCAATCGGCAGTTTCAAATTTTAAATTGGAAGTTGGTGAGCTAAAGAAACGTTACGTTAAAGACCGAAACCTTACATTAAGTCCTTTGAAGCTTTCGAATGGTAAGACTATCCGGCTATCAGCCGGGAAACACAATCAAGTTCAAATCGCGGTTGTAAATCAGTTTGCATCTCGTTTTGCCAAAGGCTCAATGCTTCTCTACCTTGGGGACACTGCAAAGAAAGATTTGCATATGGACTCCAAGATGCTAAAGAATCTTGGTATTCCTATAGACCAACACAGCAAGCTTCCCGATGTTTTAATCTACGACACCGATAAGAAATGGCTATATCTCATCGAGGCAGTGACATCACACGGACCTATTACTCCGAAACGTATCGTCGAGCTTGAGAACTTTCTGAAGAATTGTACAGCAGGGAGAATATATGTCTCGGCTTTTCCCGACTTCGCAGAGTTCAAGCGTCACACTACTAACTTAGCTTGGGAAACTGAAGTTTGGATTATGGAACATCCAGATCATATGATTCACTTCAACGGTGACAAGTTCATGGGACCAAGACAGCCGAAGGTATAGCTTCAAAAAATTAATGAGCATAGCACCAGCAAAGCACTACCTCTGTTTAGAAATATTTTGTTAGAAGTAACCCCCACAACACCGCGCCAAGAATTATACGGTAAAAGATGAACACGTATGTTGTATGCTTCTGGAGGAATTTCAATAGGAACGAGATCGACCAATAGCCAACAAATCCTGAGACAACCGTAGATACGATGAGAGGCGCAATTCCCAGATCGGCAAAGTGATGGCGTGCCTGATACATTTCGTAAAAACCGCTTGCGAGTACGGCGGGAATGCTGAGTAAGAATGAAAACCGTGCGGCGGTCTCCCTTGTAAGACCAAGAAAAAGTCCGGCAGTAATTGTTGTGCCCGATCGGGAGGAGCCGGGAATCAGCGCCAGTGCTTGAGCAAAGCCGACGATAAGCGCATCGAACCATGTGGTTTGCCGCTCAGTGCGTAGTTTCTTGCCAATCTTTTCAGCCAGCAAAAGTATCAATGCCAAAACAATTAAACTTGTTGCTATAGTGCTTATCTCTTTTGTAAATGTCCCCTCGATAATATCCTTGAAGGTAAGTCCGATTATCACAACCGGTATTGTGCCGAGGATAATCTTCCATGCAAGTTTTGATTCATACGTCCATCGCTCTGAACTCTTTCTCTTCAATAGATCGGTAAAGAAACTTCGCGTCATTATTATGAGGTCTTTGAAGAAATAGATAATCACCGCCGCAACCGTTCCCAACTGCATGATTGCGATGAAGGCAGTCCAGTCTTCCGGTCGTGCGGGATCGATAAGCCCGAAATATTTACCAGCCAGAGTTAAATGAGCCGTACTGCTGATGGGAAGAAACTCGGTAAGTCCCTGTATGATCCCCAAAATAATAGCATAGAAAATGTTCATAGATTATGCTTTCAATTCTTGAGTAGTAACGGGCTGGAACTCGCCTTCCCATCGTGCGATAACTACACTCGCAAGACAATTTCCAACAACATTAACAGTGGTTCGTCCCATATCCATAATTTCATCGATGCCTAAAATAACAGCTACACCTTCAAGGGGTAAACCAAATGAGCTTAAAGTTCCGGCAAGAATCACAAGCGCCGCACGCGGTACACCGGCAACACCTTTACTCGTGAGCATCAAGGTAAGCATCATAAGTATTTGCTGGCCTATGGTCAACTGAATGCCTGCCGCCTGCGCTACGAAGATAGCCGCAAGCGATAGATATAAAGTCGAGCCATCAAGATTAAAGCTGTAACCGGTTGGGATGACAAATGAAACTATGCGGCGAGGCACGCCGATAGACTCCATAGATTCCATCGCTTTTGGAAGCGCGGCTTCGGAACTTGTTGTGGAGAAAGCGATGAGAGCAGGCTCCTTAACAGCGTTGAAAAATTGTTTTAAAGGAATTCTGGCAATCAGTGCAACGCCGCCCAGCACGACAACAATGAACACTGTAAGCGCACCATACATCGTTAGTATCAGTATGCCGAGATTCATTAAAACGCCCAGACCTTTATGTCCAACAGTAACTGCAATTGCAGCACCGACGCCAATTGGGGCATATCTCATTACAATACCGGTGAACTTGAACATCGTCTCTGCAAGCGAATCGCAGAAAGAGAGGATTGTGGTTCGCTTTTCTTTCGGTACTAACGCGAGTGCAAAACTGAAAATGATAGCGAAGACGACTATCTGCAAAACTTCACCTTCAGCCGCCGCCTGAAAGAAACTCTGCGGTACAATATGAGTTATGACTTCAGTGATTGACTGTTTTTTTGAAACGATGTCTGCCGCCTGTGGATCCATGTGAAGTTGAACGCCAACGCCGGGCTGGGTAATATTGACTGCGACCAACCCGATTGTCAACGCGAGTGTTGTTACTATCTCGAAATAGATGATTGATTTCAAACCCATCCGTCCGACTTGCTTGAGATTTCCGTGGCCTGCGATTCCAACAACAAGAGTTGAGAAGATTAGCGGTGCGATGATCGACTTAATGAGCCGGAGGAAAATGGTGCTCAACGGTCGAAGTTGTGTTGCAGCATCGGGAAAAAGCCAGCCGACCAATAAACCGATACCCATACCGATAAAAATCCATTGAGTGAGCGTCGGTTTAAAATATTTCATGATCGATTAATAAGTGATTTCTTTTATAGAAAATCTTTTCCACAGGAAATATATTGGAGCACCAGTGAGGACGATAAGGAAACCGTACCATGTATACGATTTATAAATCAATAGGTCTATTGCAATCGCAGTAGCGATGATGATGTAGACAGCCGGAAGTACCGGATAACCAAATGCTTTATATGGACGTTCGGCATCAGGGCGTTTCTTGCGGAGGATGAAAATTCCGATGATTGTTAGAATATAGAAAATGATCACAGCAAACATCACGTAATCCAACAATTCACCGTAAGTTCCGGAGAGGCAGAGGGCGCTCGCCCAAATACCCTGAACAATTAGTGCAACACCGGGAACTGAATTTTTATTGAGTGTCCCGATTTTTTTAAAGAAGAGATTATCCTTTGCCATTGCGTAATACACACGAGCGCCCGCAAGTATCAAACCGTTATTGCAGCCGAATGTCGATACCATAATAAGTATTGCCATTATGATTGCTGCCGTATCGCCGAAGATTGTCGTGGCGGCTGCAATTCCAATGCGATCGCTTGCAGCGAATTGAATTCCTCGTTCCGCTACTGTTGCTCCGTCTGGGTTTCCGGTTAAAGGGAGAACGAGTATGTAAGAGAAGTTGGCTGCGATATATAATAGCGTTACAATTCCGGTTCCGAGAACAAGACTTAATGGAATTGTTTTCTTCGGATTGATAACCTCACCTGCGGTGAAAGTGATGTTGTTCCATGCATCGCTTGAGAATAGTGAACCGACCATCGCTGCTCCGATAGCGGCAAAGATTGCAATGCCGGAAAGAGATTCAATCGATATAACCTTCCCGTCTGCAATATGCGTCCAGTTTGCATTCCAAAAGTTAGAGAAGTTTGCGGCAATTGCCATGGAATTCTTTCCGATAAAAATTCCCAACAGTATCAAACCGAAAAGTGCAATTGTCTTTGTGAATGTAAAAATGTTTTGGACGATTTTTCCTTCCTTCAATCCCCAAATATTTACAAGGGTTAGAATGAGAATGCTAATAATAGCCAGAATTTGTGCGGCAGTTATCTTCAATCCAAATAGAACAAAGAGAAGATGTGTCTCGCTGAACCATGGAATCAATACGCCGGTAAATTTTGCAAAAGCCACACCAACAGCGGCAATCGTTCCGGTTTGAATGACAAGAAAAAGAGTCCATCCGTAAAGGAATCCAATCAGAGGATTATACGCCTCACGAAGGTAAACGTACTGTCCGCCGGCGTGAGGCATCATTCCGGCAAGCTCGCCATAACTCAATGCGGCAATGATTGTAATGACTCCTGTTATCAGCCAAACGAGCAGGAGATAGCCCGGTGAGCCTACGGTTCGAGCGATATCGGCACTCACTATGAAAATACCAGAGCCGATCATCGATCCGATGACGATCATCGTCGAGTCGAATAAACCAAGCTCTCGTTTGAATTCTCGACGGCTCGATTCAGTCGATGATGTGAGTTGATTACTGATCACGTGCTCTATGGTCTCTTTACATCATCGTTATCGGTGTACGAATCGGGTTCGGGTTTAGGTGGTGTTTTTACAACTTTGATGAAAAACCGAATTGTAAAATACGAAATCACCGTCCAAGTGGATAACATTGTAATTAATGCGGATGTTGACATAGTTAATCTCCAATCATGCTACTGTTCGTTTTCGTTTCCATGCATAGTAAATTGTTGCACCGATCCCGACGAATGTGAAGAGAATGAGGATCCTGGTCATATCGATAACAAAGACGTTTGAAGGAATTCCGTCAATAAACCATCGCGTATCTGCGATACCCAGATTAAAGATTGTCCCGATGACGCTATCGACTGCCAGTGGCCACCCGTTGCCGCTAAAGAAACTTTGGAGGGCAGCAGTCCATTCTCCGTCTGCTGGTTTAATTGTTGAACCAATAAAAACAGCGAGAAGGAAAAGAGGGGTCACATATTTTATCACAAATTTGAAGAAGCGTGGGATTTTTATATCGGCACCTCGGTTAATCTCTTCCCAACCTTTATCGATTCCAAAAACCCACGAGAAGATAATGGACTCAGCGAGCGCGAAGACAACAAGCGAGAAAGTTCCTGCCCAATAATCGAATTCGTTGAATGCTCCTTCTTCGTAAAGGAACACGCAAGGTAATGCCAGGAGGAATGTAACTGCTCCAAAAATTATCACAGAACGATTTCGAGTTGTCTTAAATTCATCCTGGAGAAATGCCATCACGGGCTGTCCCATCGCGAGTGAGCTTGTTATTCCTGCAAAGAAAAGCAGACCGAACCATGCAACACCGGCTAATGCGGCGAGAATGGGACCCCAATTCTGGAAAAGGGTCGGCATCGTACGGAAGCCCATTTCAAATCCAACGTTTGCTTTGATCCAATCTAAACCTAAATAAGCAACGGCGATCGGAATGATTATCGATCCGCCGAGAAGGACTTCGACGAACTCATTCAACCAGCCGGCTGATGCGGCGTTAAGCGCTATGTCGTCTTTTTCTCTCAGGTACGCAGCGTAACAATGGATTGAACCCATTCCCAACGAGAGTGTGAAGAAAATCTGCCCTGCCGCTGCAAGCCAAACTTTTGGATTTGAAAGTGAGTCGAACTGCGGTGTCCACAAAAAATTCATACCCACCGATGAATCGTAAACAGCACCCTGGTCGCCGGCATGAAGTGTGAGTGCGCGAATAGCAAGGAAAATTCCGAAGAGAATTAATATTGGCATTCCTATCCGGCTCGCCATTTCCACGCCTCGACTCAGTCCCCTCGACAGTATCCACAAATTAAGTCCGAGAGTAATCAAGAAAAAGATGAATGCTTCTGGAGCGACATTGAAAAATTTTCCTGTACCGATATCAAGATATTGGCTGAAAAACATCGAAACCTGTTCAGCGGTTTTTCCGGAAAATGCCCCGGAGATCGAATGCCACACATAGGATAGTGTCCAAGATTCGATGTAACAATAATACGCAGCGATGGCAAGGTTATTAAAGAGACCGAAGATACCGAAGTACTTCAGGAGTTTTGATTTTCCCATCGCATCGAACATACCTGGGGCATGGTGATAGCCGTATTTTCCACCATGTCTGCCGATTGCCCACTCAATCCAGAGTAGCGGAATTCCCATCAGAAGAAATGAGACGAGATAAGGAATAATAAATGCGCCGCCTCCGTTTTGGACCGCTTGCGCCGGGAACCTTAGGAAGTTACCCAAGCCGACTGCATTACCCGCCATAGCGAGAACAAGTCCAACTCGTGTGCCCCATCTTTCTTTGTGTGCTGACATAGTTCTATGACCTCTTAGTTGTGGGGGATGTAGAGAACGATTTCAATCTGCTAAAAATCAAAAAAAATACTTTCTGAAAATAAGAAAAAATAAGGAGAAGCTCAATAGAAATATTGGTTAATCGGTAATTCATTTCTTGACTGGAGATGAATCATTTCGTATTTTAATCAAAATGAATGAATATATCATCCACCGCGAACATTTCGATCTCTACAATCAGAGCGGAAATCGCATTCATGGTGATATTCGCTACAAATCGACCTTGAAAGAGAAGCCGGTCGTCGTTATTTGCCACAGTTTCATGGCATTTAAGGATTGGGGTTTCTTTCCCGTAGTATCGGAATGGTTCGCGAAATCCGGTTTCATTGCGTTGACGTTCAACTACTCGCATGATGGAGTGGAAGGAGATAATAATCGGATAACCGACTTCGATAAATTTGAGAGGAACACATTCTCTAAAGAAGTCGATGATATACGTGTTGTAGTTGATGCGGTCAGTGATGGAATTGTAGGCGCCGGGATTATCGACAGGGCAAGAATAAATCTTCTCGGTCATTCACGCGGCGGCGCGATAGCAATTCTTCACGCTTCGATAGATGATCGGGTGAAGTCAGTAGTATCTTGGTCTCCGATAGCGTCATTTGATCGATGGACACCGCATCAGAAAGAACAGTGGAAAAAGCGCGGCTATCTTCCGCTTGCGAAAGATTCTACGGCAAGCCCGCTTCGATTAGGAATCGATTTGCTGTATGATGTTGAGTTAAATAATGAAAAGTTGGATTTGCTGAAAGCCGCAAGCAGGGTAAAAATACCGTGGCTGATTCTGCACGGAAAAGCAGATGTCACGGTGCCGTATGATGAAGCGGAGAATTTATTTCAAGCATCGAATACCGCGACGACTGATTTGGTTTTACTTGATAAAATCGGTCATCTATATAACGCATCGACGCAATACGAAGACGATTATCGAACGTTGAAAATTATTTTCGATATAACTTTAAACTGGCTACAATCAAAAATCAAATAGGAGATATCATGATAAAAGCTGTTTCTGTTCAAGCAAAATCGGTTGCAATTGAAAGTCAGAATATTATCGTTCAGGCATTCTGGATAACAACGTTCGCTCTATTGACAGCGGTTGGTGCACAGATTGAAATTCCTCATCAACCGATACCATATACAATGCAGACGTTTTTCGTCCTACTTGCAGGTGCGGTTCTTGGAAAACGAAACGGTGCAATCAGTATGGCTCTTTACCTGCTTGCAGGGGTTGCCGGGTTACCGGTATTTGCCGGATGGAGCTTTGGATTTGCAAAGATCATCGGACCCACAGGTGGTTACCTGTTGAGCTTCCCGATTGCGGCGTTTGTTGTGGGCTATCTGCTTCAACAGCGGAGTAACATCGTATGGTCGTTTGTTTCAATGTTTATAGGGTTGTTCGTGATTTTTAGTTTGGGTACGCTTCATCTGAACCTGGTTTACTTCAATAATTGGTCTGAATCCATTGCAGGTGGTTTTCTAATCTTCTCGTGGTGGGACGGAGTGAAGCTGATCGCTGCTGCGGCGATAGCGAATCAGATGAACAAGCGACGATAAAACTGGATTTGCAACTCATTATCGGTGGAGATTTTTTTACTTGAAGATGAATCGCACGTTGTTGGAAGAAGTTGAGAAAGTGGCAGGAAGTCTGGAATGATAAGATGGAGTTCATCATCCCAAACCGGTTGGATATATGCAATTCATTTGCGTAATACTTAGCTGCGATGTCGCACTAAGATAGTTCGTCAAATAAAATTGGGGTATCATGATCGAATACATCCAAAGACTGACTGGGTACCAAGTATTCGGGTTAATTTTTGTTGTTGCTGGATATGCAATGTTGATTGGACAGATGTTCGTTAATTTGGACAAGCCAGCTAAACCTGGTGACTGGACCCCAAAACAATATCGAATGCGACTCATCCTTGGAGGAATAGCTACGATAATCTGGGGTTTAGTTTTTTGCTTTTTTATCCATGCAAAATGAATCATTTAAATAAAACCAAATAATTTGTCTTTATCAAAGCAAATTATTACTTGAGATCAAATTGGTGCAACACCGAAGCTATTGCTATATAAAAAAAAAGTGCTGGCAAGCGGGATCTTCGGCAAGAGACAAAGATATAAAAAGTACGACTCACTTTCCGTGTAGAATCTGGGCCGTATGTGCGACTCATCTCCAGTGGTGATACTCTGTTGAAG
This sequence comes from Bacteroidota bacterium, assembly GCA_020056225.1. Taxonomy (GTDB): domain Bacteria; phylum Bacteroidota; class Ignavibacteria; order UBA10030; family SZUA-254; genus JAGVIE01. Next base: position 85,263 of record JAGVIE010000037.1, on the reverse strand, counting down.
ATGAGTCGCACTTTTGGAAGTTCATTTATACTACTCTCAAATCTAAAATCCTGTCTATTCTGAAATTTCTTTCAGCGTCCGCTGTTTTGCAATGAGCAACGAGATAGGTAGCACGATTCTTGCCAATCTGGTCTGTAAAACATTCCTTCGGTGTGATAATTCTATCCGTGATTTCTGCGTTGGTCGGTGATAGATATTTAATCCAGAGATTCTTTTTAGAAGTTAGAGCATCATTCACGATACCGATCCGTTTCGTGTGAAGTGAGTTTCCAAGATCCCGGCGCTGAAGATCGGTTACTTGTGTGCAATCATGCGCTTTGAGTATAGATGTAAAGATCGTAAACAGTTGCGCTGTTGCCATCGCATCTTCTAATGCACGATGCATCACCGGAAATGAAATACCTGCCACTCTTGCCACATTTTCCTGCTTGTATGTTTGGAGTCCGGGAAGAAGCTGTCGTGCTATGACCAACGCATCCACAACCGTGTTTGTTATCGATGGATACGCAATCAGTTTGAATTCGTTGGTGATGAACGAGAGATCAAACGGCGCATTGTATGCAACTACAATCGCTCCTTCCATCATTGTCCATAGCTTTTCTGCAACTCCCGAAAACACCGGCGCATTTAATAGCATTTGTGGAGAAATACCGTTGACCGCATAAGCGCCGCCGGAGATCGGGCGCTGTGGATCGATCAAACTGCTAAACGTTTCAATAACTGCACTGCCGCGCAGTTTTACCGCGCCGATCTCGCAAACCCGGTCACCCGAATCAACCGAAAGCCCGGTTGTTTCAACATCGATTACAACATAATCGGCTTCGTCAATATGAAGATTAGGATTCCCAGTAGATATTTTTGATGTCATAATATGATTCTAACTCATGTTATTCAAAATCGTGATTAGTGTGAAATTCGAATATCTAAATCCGAAATTCTAAACAGATTCAAATTTTTCAAATCTAAAACTGTTTTTATAGTACTAATACTCTGAATTTGGAACATTTGAATTTTGGATTTGTTTCGTATTTCGACATTAGTGCATAGGATTTTAATAACAAATCATGACTATACGTAACATCAGACACTAATTCTTGATATTTAGGAACTCGTTCCACTGCTTGAATAACTTGGCAGTAGCGATAACGTCGCCTATGCAATACTCGGCAATCTTATGGAAATTTCCTTCCCGATAAAGTGGACCGAGATCTAATCCTGTAATCCCTTCGCTCTTCGGACTTTTTATTCCAAATGCCTTGCAATAGAAATCAAGATTATACTTCCTCGTTACTCCATAGAATGTAAGTTGTTCGAGCAAGTCGCAATGTTCTTTGGCATCGTACCGGTATGGCATAAGATTTTTTGTTGGAACGACTCCCGCCAGAGCCGAACGCATCATCAGGAACGGATTATCGAATGACCTGCCGTTGAAAGTAATATACCGATCGTAATGTTGAATTGTATCCCAGAACAATTGCAGAATTTCCTTCTCGTCTCCGGAAATAAATTCGACTTTGTTATCCTCCGAAAGGAATTTTTCTTTTTTGTCTGACTGAAAGAAAACTTTACCGCCCATACTTTCGGGGTTGATCATTCCGATAGCGATGATCTGAGCGGTAAGCGCGCTGAGGTTCAATTTTTGTAATTCCAATTCGCGCTTCTCATCGGTATCGGCAAATTTTAGAAGATACTCTTGTTGAATTTCATCAAACGCATCGAGCGGTAGAGCAAGAGTCTCGATATCGAACACAACAGATGACATTTCATTCCTCCAAATTGATTAAAGATTCGTTTTTGAAAACATTTTTTATGACAGTAGAAATTATTTGCCAGCTAAATCCGCGGCGATAGAGAAATTGCGCGATTCGCTTCTGCTTCGTCTCATCGTCGATCTTTTTTTTTGAATTACAGTATCGCTGGAATATTTTAATCGCTGCATCCCGGGCGGCTTTCATTTCCTGGTTCGATGATATATTGTCATTTAAGACCGATTCGATAACGGAAGTCGCTACACCTTTGAGCCGTAATTGCTGATGAAGCAGTTTACGACCGGAGGGTTTTCGCAGTTGATTGTCATGGATGAATGCCCGTGTGAATTCCTCATCGTTCAGGAATTGAATAGAGTGAAGATAATCCACAACTGAATCGATTGTTTTCGGATGAAATTCCTTCTCGCGCAGTTTTATTCGAACTTCTTTTTCGCTCCGCATCCGGCGATTGATCAGCAGTAATGCTTTATGCTTAGCACGGGAATATTCTTCTGCATTAATTAGTTCATCGACTCTTTCTTTGGAGATTGTATCTCCTTTTCGCAGGCTGAATTTTATCAGCACTTCCTTATGCAGTCCTAAAGCAAAATCGCCATCAAGATAAAGATTAACTCTATCGGGATGGCGCTTTTGTTGCTCGATTTTTGTAACGATCATAAAATTATTTGATCGTCCTACGGTTTTGCGGGAGGTTTCTTCACCGCCTCCGGCTTTACAGATTTTGCTGGATCATCTTCAATCAATCCTAATTTCTTCCTGACTTCGAGATCGATCTGCTTTGCTATTTTATCATTTTCCTGTAGATACTTTTTGACTGCATCCCGACCCTGACCTATACGCTCACTGCCGTATGCAAACCAAGAACCGCTCTTACTAATGATGTTTCGATCAACTGCTGTGTCTATCAGATCGCCTAATTTCGATATTCCTTCATTATAAAGTATATCGAATTGAGCTTCCTTAAAGGGTGGAGCTATTTTGTTTTTTACAACCTTCACCTTTACTCGATTGCCGATAATGCCTTGTCCATCTTTTATTGCCTCAATGCGCCGAACGTCGAGACGAAGAGATGCGTAGAATTTCAATGCATTACCGCCCGTTGTGGTTTCCGGATTACCGAACATCACGCCAATTTTCTGACGAAGTTGATTTGTAAACATTACAGAAGTTTTCGATTTACTTATAGCGGCAGTGAGCTTGCGAAGCGCCTGCGACATCAACCGTGCTTGCACACCCATCGTCGGATCGCCCATCTCACCTTCGATCTCAGATCGTGGAGTTAAAGCGGCAACAGAATCGATGACGATGACATCAAGTGCGCCGCTGCGGACTAGTGTTTCTACAATCTCAAGTGCCTGTTCGCCGTATTCCGGTTGTGAGAGCATAAGATTGTTGACATCGACTCCGAGTTTCTTAGCATAACTAATGTCGAGTGCGTGTTCAGTATCGATGAACGCCGCTATACCTTGTTTGCGCTGCGCTTCTGCTATAACGTGCAGACATACAGTGGTTTTTCCGGATGCTTCGGGTCCAAAAATTTCTATGACGCGTCCGCGCGGTATTCCACCGATACCAATTGCGGCATCGAGGGAAATCGATCCTGTCGAAATGAAATCGACTTTCGCAATTGGTCCTTCACCGAGTTTCATGATCGCACCTTTACCATGCTGCTTCTCGATTTGTTCAACGGCAATATTTAACGCTTGTAAGCGCGACTCTCTATTATTTTCTTCTGGCATGAATTACTCCTTCTTATTTATCAATGTGGAAGGGACTTGATTATTCTCCCTTGTTACTTATCCCTAAATTGTGTCAGTAGATCGATAATGATCGTTTTAATTTGTTCTGAATCGAACGGTTTCTCGATATATCCATCGGCGCCGAGTGTTTTTGCCATTCTCTTCGCATCAAAATCGTCGATTGACGACATGAACACGTATGGAACGGCTTTAAGACGAGGATCTTTTTTCACCTCCTCAAAAAGATCAAACCCGTTGATGTTGGGCATGCGAACATCGCTCATTATCAAATCAGGAGCTTGCTTCTTAAGCGTCTTCAGGGCAACTTCGCCGCCTTCTGCCGTAATGACACTGAAGGGTCCATCCTTAAGTGATAGCCGGATCACTTCCAACCAGCTTGGTTCGTCGTCGATGAAGAGTACGGTTTTTAATTTTACTTTTGGTTCTTTCATTTTTTTATCTGAAATATGATCAAAGCCGGATCGTCTTGATGATTGAGTACGATGATCCTTCGGGTTTTAGAATACTTTTCAATACTATAATTTCTTCAATTACAGCCTCGTAGCGATGAAATGTAAGATTTTCTAACATCGGAAGCAAATCAGAGAAACCCTTCGGTATTTTTATCCGTCCCAGTGTTATATGAGGATGAAAGGGGCGGTCTTCTATTTCAAAACCGAGTGGGAACAGAGCTTTATCGAGTGTATTCTTTATTTGTAGAAGTTTACCATCAGGATTATCACACCCTATCCAGATTACCCTCGGATTTTTTTTATTCGGGAAGCAGCCCAGCGATTGGTAAGCAATTCCAAATGATGAACATGTCGTAAGAGATTGCTCGCAAGTTGATAATACCTTGGGGAGTAGGGCTTCTTCTATATTACCGAGGAATTTAATAGTCGCATGAAACTTATCAATAGGTTCCCATTTAACATCCGCGCGCGATTTTTTTAATTCATCTTGCAAGATTTTCATCTCGTTACGGATATGATCGGGAGTGTCGAACGCGATAAATGTTCGGATGGATGCCATTCGCTAAACTATTTTTAAAATTTTTCTTCGTACGAAATCCATTGCCGCCTGAGTTGCCCGCTCCTTTACCCGAAGTCGTCCATCACCGAAATTAAATTTGTGCGCGATGGTTTCGTTTATATCGGAGTAGCCTACCCAAACAAGACCGACAGGTTTTTCCGGTGAACCACCGGCAGGACCGGCGATACCAGTTGTTGAGAGTCCTATATCGGTTCCCGCTATTTGCCTGATACCATGCGCCATCGCCATAGCGACATCCTTACTAACAGCGCCTGATTTTTCGATCATATCTTTTGGAATATGGAGGATGTCAATTTTCGATTGATTGCTGTACGCGATCAATCCACGCTCGAAGTATTGTGAGCTTCCCGGAATATTCGTCAACTTATGAGAGATCATGCCGCCGGTACAAGATTCAGCGACGGCGATTTTAAGATTATGTTCGACTAATATCTTGCCGAGAACTTCTTCAAGCGAATCTTCATCGACACCGTAGATAAATTTTTCCGCTTTATTCCGGATATGCGATTCGATTTCTTGTATTCTTGCTTCGCACTCTTCTCTTGCCGTACCCATAGCAGAGATTCTCAACCTGACTCCTGTGGGAGATGGAAGGAAGGCAAGCTTCGCGCCGTGAAGGAAATCGCCTGTGTCGCCTAACCGGTTAGCAAGTTCAGATTCGGGAATACCGGTTGTCATAAGAGTTCGGTGCACGATGTAAAGGTCGGTTTTTTTCTGTTTGAAGAAAGGAATGATAAAATCTTCGATCATGCTTTCCATTTCATACGGTACACCGGGCATGACGATGAAGTATTTATCGTCACGTTCGAAAAACTCACCGGCGGCGGTTCCGTATTTGTTCGGGATTACCTTCGCCCCTTCAGGTACGAGCGTTTGATTTTCTGCCGCTTCATTCCACGGGCGATTCCTTTTCTCTAAGAACTCTTCCACATATTTCCGCGCCTCATAACTTTTTACAAGCTTCGTTTTGAAAAATTTACTGACTGCCGTTCGGGTTATGTCATCGTGCGTCGGACCCAAACCGCCGGTAACCAGAATGATATCCGCTTTGTGGTAGTGGTCAGTGAAAGCGTTGAGAATATCTTCTTCATCATCGCCCACTGTGAGTATCTTGATCACCTGGATGCCGATCGTATTCAGCTTCGCGGCAATGAAAGAGGCATTCGAATTAACTACCTGTCCGATCAGGATTTCATCGCCAATGCTTATTATGATTGCTCTCATTTACTTCAAATCTAAAAAATGAAAAATGTTAAACATTTCCCGTCGTGAGTATGCTTCGGTTATCCGGTAATATTCGGAATTATTAAAATCAATATTTGTGTTGCGGCGTTTGCATATATGCCCGCTACTACATCATCTAACATGATACCCCAGCCGTGCGGAAATTTTTCCATATATCGTGCGGGTTGAGGTTTAACTATGTCGAAGATTCTGAACAAGATAAATGCCGTAAAAATAACAAACAAGTTGTTAGGTAAAAAGAGCAGAGATATCCACATGCCTACTATCTCGTCGATAACAACTATTGAAGGATCTTCACCAAATCGTTTCTCCATCCGGTTTGAAGTATATGTACCGATGAAGAACCCGATGATAACGGCAGTGGCTAATGGGATAGGAGTTCCAAAACCGGGGATCAAAAAAAACAAAATTCCAACGACACTTCCCGCTGTGCCGGGAGCGACAGGGGAGTATCCGGAATAAAAACCTGTGGCAATAAATTTTGTGAGAAATGGGATAGAATTATTTTTGTTCGGATTCTGCTGATCCAAAGTATCTGTCATGTAGTTCACTAATTAGTTTTCTGTTATCAAAAAGATACATCGCACCGGTTCCGATTGTGGATATCGTTACCAGCAGCATCATCCCGAATAAAACTTGCGGATGCATAAGAGTTTCAATCAAATCTCTAAAATCGTTGCGGAGAATTTGAACATTGCTTCCCACGTAGAGTATCAGGATATAGTAGATGACGATGAATTCACCGAATGTTTTTGCCTGCGCGGTTTTGGATGTAACTATCGGTCTATCGTTCCACTCGGCGTAGCTTCTTAAACCGGTAATAAGGAGATCGCGCACAACGATGATCCACACCATCCATCCATCGATAAGATTTAAGTAAACAAAAGAAAACAATGCCGCTAGCGCGAGAATTTTATCAGCCAAAGGATCGAGGAATTGTCCCCAGCGCGAAACATATCCGTATCTGCGCGCAACCCATCCATCGTACCAATCGGTAAGTGCGGCAACGATATACACCACCAATGATATTTGTTTCAACAACGGAGATTCGGCAAACAACAGAATGACGAATACCGGTGTTAGCAGGATGCGGAAGATTGTCAGTGAATTTGGGATCGACATCGTCTCTCAAAGTTTTAAGTAATTTACCAAAAATTGAGTGATTTGCAAATTTCTCGGAAAATCAATTTAAATAAAAAAACCGACCCCATTGCCGGAGTCGGTTTGCGCAGATTGTACTTTTTGTTTACTTTGCCACCATCATCTTCTTTACATCGGTATAACTACCGGCTATCATCCGGTAGAAGTATACACCGCTTGGCAGGGAGGATGCATCGAAGTTTACCGACTTGTAACCCGCCGGTTCAAATCCATCCACAAGAGTTGCTACTTCCTTTCCAAGTATGTTGTATACTCTCAGCGTTACCCAATTGTCAATTGGTAACTGATAATTAACAATTGAAGATGGGTTAAACGGATTCGGAATATTCTGCTCAAGCTTGTGTTCCGTCGGTATCGACGCGCTGTTTTCATCCACACCTTCTCCAACGCCGGCTTTCCAAACAATCTCACACGGATCGACTGCCTGCGCGATAATGATGATATCGCCATCCTTTGTACTGCTCAGCCCTGTCGATCCATTTCCACTCAATGGTTGTTTATCATTATCGTTGCCGCTCTTACTTATCCAATATTTAACACCGTTCTCTTCTTTTATCTTCCAATTAACCGTTATCGGATATTTCGCGTTCTTAACTTTGATCGGTATCTTAATAAATCCCATCCCCGGCGGGATGTTTTCAAGTAACTTATCCGATTTGAACTTCACATAAAATATTTCCCCAACCGGCTCTGGAGGCATGTCGAAGTCGGTAAATTTACCGTGAAGTTTTATCTTGCCGTTCTTGGCATAAAGAGTCTGTCTCTTTCCGCTAGCATCCGACACGGTAAACTGGTCGAGCGTTGAGATAGAGCTTGTAGTTAAACATGGGTCTGTTGGCGGCGGCGGGGCGCTCTCGGTTGTAAAGTAACGGATGTTCGACCAATTACTTGTTCCTGACAAGTTTGTTGCATTTACACGCCAGTAATACCTGGTGCTATACGCGAGTGTGCCTATTTGTTTACTCGTTGCTGTAATACCGCTTTGATTGAAGACGGTTGATGAAAATGTGGATGAGGCAGATACTTGCAGTTGATATGTTACCGCACCATCTGCGGGATACCAGTAAAGTATAGGCGCAAGCGATATTCCTGTTGCACCGTTGATTGGCGCTTGCAGCGCCGGTGTAGAAGGCACACCCGGAGCTGGAGGCGGCTGGTATGCGATGGTATTTTCCGGGATAGATAATGCCGAGCTTGCATCTAACCATAACGTACCAGCTTGTTTCGCCTTAACCCAATATCCTATTCCTTCACGGATAGACTCAGTTAAATGGTATCCGCTTGAGTCGTATTCACGGAACGACGAGGGGTAAATAATCGTCGTATCGATAGAAGAAATTTGGATCGGTGTAGATAATGAGCCAATCATGTTCCATCCCGTATTGAGTGAAATACCGACTTTGAAGGCGGGTTTACCGGAATAGGTTACCAATCTATTTGGCGGATAGTTGATCCAGTATCCCTTGCCCACCTTGAGTGTATCGACTAGATAATACGGACCTCCGTTTGAAGTAAATACTGATTGATCTTGAGCATAGGGGTAGACGCTGAGTTTGTACATATTGTTCGTTGTATCAGGCACACTCACCATATTCCATCCGGAATCTATTGGAACGGTTATAGAAGCGCTTGTTGCTTTGTACATAGCTCTCACGACAGCATCGGCTGAGCGGAAGATGACAGGTGTTACAGTATCGGTTGAAGATGTTATATCTGCACCGGTTGCATCCCAGTGATCGAACACACATGTAAAATTACCGATGGTTTGCGTTTGCGGCGCACGGACGGAGTAGTAAACACCATCTTGAACACGCTGGTTCAAGAACACGCCTTTGAATTCTGAGCCCGGTCCGCTTGGATTGGTGTTCGGGTTAAACGGTGAAGAACGTTGTTCAAAGATCGCAAAATCTCCTAAGTTTCTATATCCGTAAGGCGATTCATAATATTGGGATGTATTACCAACGTACCATGGGTCTTTGAATTCTACTGTACCACAATTTAGAGTGGGGGCATCGAGAAGCTCGGTTTTGATGACAATGCCGGAGTTGGTTAACTTAAAATTTGTAACCATGCTGGGTGGTGTCGTTGGTGTAATTGGAAAAACATGATGATTGGTAACATCGCTAAAATCAGTCCAATTATTGTATTTCTGACCTGAGATTATTTTCTGTGCACTGCGAAGAACCTCGTTTGTGCCAATGGTAAATGAGAAGGTATTTGGCGCAAGATACATCTGGAAGTGATTCGTCTCCCAATAGCCAACGCTATCCACAGTAGTAATGCCGTCTTCGAGTATCTGGTCGACGATTGCTAGCATGGTACTTTGTAAGGCATTCCAGAAAACTGTATTGAAAGCACTCGTGCCGCTGTTGTAACCCGTTCCATCGGTTTCGCAACCCCCATTGGTGTGAACACCAACAGCATTGTTCGTGCTTTCATCAATAATCGGGCCTCCAGAGTTTCCTCCTTCGGTATCGGTTACATATCGCATTACCGTCCCTGATGATCCTGCGTTTGGTCCGGTAGCGGTTTGCTGTGTCTGGTTTGCACTTCCATCATCCACTCCGTAACCTGTTATGCGGATCGTTGATGGTCCCAAGTTTTGCACAACTGTGAATGAAGCTCCTTGCCAAGCAAGTGGGAGCATACCCGTATTGGAATTAGGCCAAACCTCAAATACACCCCAGTCGTCTCCGATTCCATTGGCGTGATAAACGAATGAGTTGGTGTTCACAGCATATTGATTTTCTGGTACGGGATGGCGAACAGTTCCATCTGATGACGAAGCTGGAACATTGAATTCAAGGATGTTCACTAAGTTAGTGTATTCTAAGCAGTGCCCGGCTGTAACAAGCTTACCATTGGGGATCAGCCAAGCCGTGCACCCTACATTCATCAATCGTCCAACACGAGGATCATTTGAAGCAACACGATCATCAGTTAATCCACATTGGCTTTGAATTCCTAAGGGAGAGTTTGGGTCACCTACAACAACATAATCAACCGAGAAGCTTATTCCCTGATCGCCTGCACCCACGTGAAGAGCAATACTGACCGCATCACCGTTGAAGTACGCACTGGAATTTTGCCATTGTGACATAGTTATGCCGTTTAATCGTTGCTGACCACCGTCTTGAACTGAAGTGAGTGTGATATAGCTGTTGCTGCCTAAGTTCGCAGAGGCAAAGTGAACTCGTAGCCATTTGGCACCGCTCACTTGTACTTGGTTACTATACATCAAAGCTTCCTCGCCGCCTCCATTGAAGCTGCTGGAACTCAGCGAATATGTTTGCACATGCGAAGGGGCTTCTACGTTTTGTGCAAAGACCGGTGTGTTTACTTTCTGAAGAACTAAAAGGAAACCGAGAACAGAAATGATTATCGAGAAATATGATCTTAACTTATTCATTGTTTTCTCCTCCTTGTTGTAAAATGTGAAACATTCATGGATTTTTTGTACCTTATAATCAGCAAACGCCGACACGGAAAAACGTGCAGTTGACAAGACTGCAATAGACATGTGCCGTTCGGGTTCGCTGTCATGCCCCGTTCAGATGGTACGAACATCTTGAACGGGTTTTTGCTCGGTGCTCAACGTCAGCATTCACCTCCTTTCTATATGGCTTCCGATAGCCACGATTGCACGTGGACTCTCTTGGCCAACAGCAACAACCCAATTCCCTTTGATGGCAATACTGTAGTAATTGCCATTAACTATTTTTGTTACATCGTAATAACTTTTCCAGCTTACACCATTAAAATGAATTACTTCACCTTGACCACCGGTACCAATCACATCATTAATGTTATTCCCACGTAGACGAAAGATGTAGCGCGATGTAATATCTAGCGGACCATTCTTCCATCTGTTTTCAGAAAGAAAATGCTTCTCATACACCCCACTTCCGACGACATAATAATGACTATTGGGTGAAAACCATACACTACTTAAGGGCCAATAGATCCCACTGTCGGACAAGATTGTAACCGTTGTGCCTGAAATACTGAGTACCTTTCTATCAAAACTTTTATACGGATTACCTGCCACAGCAAGAATCTCCCACTCACCAGTTTTCTTTTGTGCACCCCAGATATCTTGTATATCCAATGTCGTACCGCTCTCTATCTTCTCCCAACTGCTGCCGTCGTAGAAATAGATAGCTCCACTATTCCCAACACAGTATATATTAGAACCGCTCGTGCCCCACATTTTATTTACTTGTCCATTAAATGGTAATCCCGTCATAAAGAATGCTTTTTCTTGCCAAGTAGATCCATCCCATTTAAGTAGATTGGCAGAGGAAGTAACATAAACCTCATTTGGTCCAAAACTGTAAATTGATTTTAATGGCCCTGGCCAAGTATTAGTTGATCCGTAATCATGGTAAGGCACTTTTATTAGATTCCAATTTTTACCGTTCCATACTGCTGCACCATAACAATCAGTTTCAAACTGACCTGTCGAATCTTTTTTATAAATTTCACCCACCGCCCAAACACATGTATCATTTATTATCGCAACATCTCTAAGCATACTCGAGTTGCCATCACCAAGCGTATCAATCTCCCAAGTGAAGTTGTGGCTCGTTGTATCCATCGTGTTAATTGTAAGCGCATCGCTGGAGTCAAATACTATTGTACCATTAAGACGGTAAGCTTTGTATGTGTAGGTATGTTTGGGAAGAAGGTTCTCATCAAATATAAGTGTATCGAGAATCGAGCCGTGAGTAGTGAAAAATGCCTGCCCGTTTCTTCGCAGTTGAAAACTATCGGTTCTTTGTTCTTTAGTATCGGTTATTTTCAAACGGAGTAATGCATCCGTCACTCCAACATCGTCAGCAGTCAGTTGGATGGTAGATGTATGCAACAGTGGCTCTGTCACTTTATCCCTGCATGCAAAGCCAACCAAGATTTGCAGGATCAGAATTACAGAGAAAATAATAAATCGAAATCGCATAGTTTTTCTCGTCTCATATTTATAAACTCGGAATAATCACATACACAGAACCCGCAGTCAATCGTATCTTGGCATGAGTCACTCTATCATAACACCCTCAACATCTCAACACATGAAACTACGAAATAATAAAATTAGTGTCAAGGAAATCTTGTAAGACTAGATATGATTTTTTTGCCACATTATTTGTGATTTTATTGCCGCATTTTTTGTGATTTTTTTGTCACATATCTTATGATTTCTTTGTCACATTATTTGTGACAAGAAAAACAGCTTAAAACGCGATGTTGGAAACTGCCACCACACGTAGTTTATCCCGCAGTTGCTCACGGCTTAATTCTCTTTAAAATAAAAAACCCATTCCATTACTAAATGGAATGGGTTTAAAAACAGAGCCGGTATGGATTATGCCGCTTTTAAAACCTTACCGATCTTTATACAACTTGTACAAACACGCATACGCTGTGTACGGCCGTTCACCTGGGCACGAACATTCTGAAGGTTCGGCAGCCAGCGACGCTTGGTTCTATTGTGCGCGTGGCTGATGTTATGTCCGGTAACAGGTTTTTTTCCGCAGATTTCACAAATTTTTGCCATAATGACCTCTATGTTTCTTAATTTTCAGATTTGAGTATGTCAAATATACTAAAAAGTTGAATTGTAAGCAATTCTTCAATGGAAATTGTCGAACTAATTCATTGTTACATTGAGTCATTGGATAATTCAATTCATCAATGATTCAATGAGAAAATTCTTCAATGGAAGAAGAACCTTGCGCCGAAACCCGCATTAGCGCTCATCTTCGTCGATGGTACAAGATCGAGGATAGGTGCGATTTCTAAAAATAAATCGAATGGGGCATCTTCGAACATATATCCAATCCCGAAAACCATTCTCAGACCGATCCGCGCGTCTTGATCGCCTTTGATTTTGATGCGTCCTCCAATTCCATAATAAAGAGGAATTTCATCCTGATTATCTATTCGATGCAAAGAATGCCAGATGTAATCGGCATGAAAGTGAAGAGACCTTTCTTCCACGAACGACCAGGCAAGTCCGGCATCAATCGCAGTCTTTGATGATAACCATCCTTTCATGCTGATGCCTGTTGGTTCACCGATGAGTATACCAATTCCAAAACCGTGATTCTGGCTGAATGTTTGCGTGCTGTACAATCCGGTCAGTAGTATGGCAAATATAATAGTTCTGAGTGTTTTCATATCACTACGATGCCCGAAGTGCATTAACAATATTTAAACGAGACGCACGGACGGCGGGTATAAAACCACCTATCATTCCCATGATCACCGAGAACATCAGCGAGTTGATGACAATCGATGGTGAGAGTGAGAAGCTGAAAGCAAGCTCTGCGAACGAACCGAAATTCATCATAGAGATTTTGAAGAATTGCAAAAAAGATGCAAGGATGAGTCCAACCAATCCGCCGATAAGCGACAGCAGGAGTGATTCAATAAGAAATGCCGCAAGGATATTTCGGCGGCGGAATCCGAGCGCTCTCAATGTGCCAATCTCAACAGTGCGATTAGAGACTGCTGCAAACATCGTTATCATAGCGCCGATCATCGCTCCAAGACTGAAGATGATAGTTACTGCAATGCCGAGGATTCGTATGAACATTGCCATTACTTCCGATTGTTCCGTGTAAAAAACTTTTTCACGTTTTACATCGAGAGTTTGCAGACGCAGGTCTTTCTCGAATTCCGATTTGAAGTCGTTGAAAGCGTTTTGCCGCTCAAGCCGAACGAGGATAGAAGAGTATGCGCCTGTATAACCAAATGCCTGGGCAAGCTGGATTCCATCACCCCAAATTTCTGAATCGAAGCCGCTGCCGTCAGCATCGAACCGTCCTACGATTGTCCAGTTATCTCCGCCGAACTTCACTTTATCCCCGATGCCTGCTCCTTTAAATCGTTTATGGATGGATGTCCCGACGATAATTTCGCGCGAACCCCATTGGAACATTCTTCCTTCCATCAATTTTACATTCGGACGAAGTTCAACTCCTTCAGGTGTAATTCCACGTACAGTGATATTGCCGAATCCTACTTCCGATTTATCATACTGAAGATTAATGATCGCAACTATCTCGTTCGAGATAAACGGTTTACCGTTTGAGGTCTTCGCGATGTTTGGCAACGTATTGATAACGTTCGCCTGATCGTTGACGATGATGCTTGTTATTTCGGATGTAGCCGACTTGCGCAGAATGACGATGTTATCATCCGATCCGGTCTCAACGAGTGTTTTCTGGATACCATATGCCATCATCAAAACGGCAGAGAAGACGAAGACAACAAGCGCAACACCGGTAATTGTTAGCGCCGTAGTGAGTCGCCGTGTCCAGAGATTTCTTATTATATATTTCAGAGGAATCTTCATATCAGGGATTATCCTATTTGCCTCAGCCCATCGACGATTGTAGTATTCAGCGCGCGTTGAATCGGAAATATAGAAGCAAGAATTCCAACTAAGAGCGCCGACGAGCTGGCGAGCACCAAAGTTATTGTTTCAAGATTGAATATAGGGAACCATCCTTTCGGAAGAGCCGCCTCAAAACCGGCGACCATCGGGTATGAGAGTGCGATACCGACTGCCCCACCGAGAACTGCGATAGCAAGCGATTCGCCTCCAATCAGACCGATTAAATGGAAGGAGGAGAATCCAAGTGTTTTCAAAACGGAATATTCACGAATTCTTTCTCTCGCCGCCATGATCATCGTGTTTCCCAGAACGAGCATGATGATACCGATGATTACAAATGACATAACGTTCATCGCAGTTATAATCGCACTTACTGTTGCCATAAAATCCTGCTGGAATGCACGCTCGGTCTCGGTCTTTGTTTCTGCAGGTGAATTTTTAAAATATTCATCCACCTGAGCAGATATCGCCGCAGATTTACCAGGGTCTTTGATCTCAACGATATACCAACCAACATTGCCTGCGCGCGTTGGAAAATCGATTCGAACTTTCTCATCGAGATACTGCCATTGCATGAGCATGTTGGACGGATCGGTAGTTTTGTCGCGGGGCTTATAGATACCTCTCACAGTAAAATTCCATTTGCCTGGATAAATGTCGCCTTCGATCGGCATAATATCGCCGAGCTTCAAATTGAAACGATCAACAAGCTGTTGTCCGATGATGCATCCGCTACGATCTTTCTTGAAAGCATCAAGCTGATCTTTCGGAACGAGCAATTCGGGATAGACATCGAAAAAAGTTTCAGCGTCAACCGCTAATCGTGCGAAGAATTGATTTTTGTCGATGTAAACACCGCCGAACCAATTAGCATAAGTGACACGCTCGACACCATCTACATTTGCGATGCGGTCGCGATACGCGAGCGGCAGAGGAAAAATAAAAGATACTGAGTGCCGTGCGATAAGTCGGTTTGCCGAGGAGCCTTCTACGCCGGCATACCATGCAGTGACGACAGTCCGGAGTAATCCGAAAGCGACGACGGCAATTGCGATTCCGATGATGGTGAGCATCGTGCGGAGTTTATGCCGCAGCATATTTTTATAGATGAGCCTAAATACTCGCATAACGTCTCCTTAAGTTAGCTCACCTTTATCCAGATGACGGATCGAGTGCGCTTTCTCAGCGGCTCGGGGATCATGCGTGACCATAATAATCGTTTTCTTGAATTCACTATTCAGCCGTTCAAGGAGATTTAAAATTTCGAGCGCCGATGATTTGTCGAGGTCGCCGGTCGGTTCATCTGCTATTAAAATTGTCGGATCGGTGACAATAGCGCGGGCGATTGCGACACGCTGTTCCTGACCGCCGGAAAGTTGTTTCGGGTAATGTTTCATTCTATCCTCAAGTCCAACAATCTTCAAAGCGAATTCAACATGTTCGCGGCGTTCCTTTTTTGAAAGCTTGGAAAGGAGGAGCGGCAACTCGACATTTTCAAATGCAGTCAAAACAGGAAGAAGATTATAGAATTGGAAAACGAATCCAACATTGCGCGCGCGCCATTTAGCTAACTGGGATTCATTCAGTCGTGTGACATCGGTATCGGATACCATTATCGCACCCTGTGTGGGCCTATCTATACCGGCAATCAGATTAAGTAGAGTTGTTTTACCGGATCCAGAAGGTCCCATCAAGCCAACGAACTCACCTTCAGGCACATCAAACGATATATTATTCAGGACAGGAATTTCTAACGAGTCCCGCCAGTATGATTTCGATATCTTTTGTACTGATACAAGAGACATAAAGATTCCAATGATTTATTTTTCTAATATTATTATTGTTGCCGGTAATTGTGCTAACACACTCTTTATTGTTTTAGTTTCACGCTTGAGCCGGATTGTAATGTATGAGATGGACTCAACACCACCCGGTCGCCTGTAGATAAACCGGATTTAATTTCAACCATTCTTCCCAGTGACCTGCCGATTATTACAGATGTCTCTATTACGATCCGGTCTTTCAATACGAAGACCACCTGTTCATTTTTCCTTTTCGTAATTGTTGAGGAATCGACAGCGAGTATTGGTTGGATATCGATACTGTCGGAGGATTTTTTGGCGAGAAAACGGACCTTCGCGCTCATCTCAGGCAGTACACGTTTATCTATTTCAAGGAATCGAATCTTTGTCATCACGGTTGCCTTTGCACGATCGGCTGTTGGAACGATCTTGTCGACTACACCGCGATAGCGCTTATCGGGATATGCATCCAAACTGATTTCGCACGGCAGATCGACGGAAATTCGTTCGATGTTCGATTCAGAAACATCCGCTTCAACTTCCAGCGAGGTCATATCAGCCATGGTTACAACAGCCACACGGGAACTCGCACCGGCAGCAAAAGGTGCTACGACTTCACCGATGTCTGCGTTCTTTGTCAGAATTGTTCCATCGAACGGTGCGCGGATGAAAGTGTTTTCTAATTGAACTTCTGCGGCTCGCACTGACGCCTCGCGCGATGCGATTGTTGCGGCAACTCTGTCATATCGGGCTTTGGCAGCATCAAATTCTGCTTGTGAAATAAGTTGTCGCTCGATCATTTTTTTCGCACGCTCGAGTGTTTGTTCTGTGTCGAACTTTTCGGCTTTTGTTGCCAATAAATCTGCCTTCGTTTGCGCAAGAGTCGCTTCCATATCGGCGCTTTCAATACGCGCGATTATTTGTCCCTTTTTTACTCGGTCTCCTTCTTTGAAACCTAGATATACAAGCCTGCCTGTAGCTTTAGATGCCACCGATGCTTTTCGTTGGGCGACAACATAACCACTAGCTGTTAAAAGTGCATCTGCCTGAGCCGGCGAAATGAGGGAGACGCTTGATACCTCGATTATCTCGTCTGATGTAACCAGATTTGCAATGGTAAAGTATAATCCTACGCCGATAAATATCGCTCCGGCAATGTAAAGGAGATATGATAAATGCGGCTTGGTTGGTGGATGCTCGGGTGAACCATGCTGACGATTAATTGTTAATTTCGATAAATCAAGCTGATTATCTGACATTACATTTTCGATGAATAGAAGATAAGATGAATAATTTGGATAAAGATAAATAAATATCGGTAGGTTTCCAAATCCGAGAAATCAACTCAATTCGATGATTTTCTTATCTATTTTCTGGTCGACCGGATTGCAGGAAATATGACACAAATGTATTCTCTCGGAGTGAATCGGCATTATGAACGAAATAGTATGACTTAAAGAATTCATAGTCTTGCCTAACTCTCTGGGTTGGAATAGCTTTCATCTGAGATATATAATTATCGAGATATCTTGGAAATCGGATGAATCTTACATCCGGAAATTGGTCGAAAGCCGACATTATCGAGTTATCGTAACCGATAATTCGTGATGCTATTGAATCGAAGTATATCGCAGTAATATCGATGTCAGACGATGGTTTCTGATTAGCGGGTGTAAAAAGAAAGTTAATCCGTTTGTCTGTTAGATATGATAGTGATGCCGATTTCTCGTGTCCGGGTCTTCCTCGATTGGGTAACTGTTGATGCGCGAGTACGGTATCGGTTAATCCTGCGTTTGCTTCAAGCGCAAAAAATGGATCCACATAATATATTAACCGCAATTTACTGCCCCCGAAGGCAACTCGCACCGGTAATCCAGCAAAATATTTATGTAGTCTTTCTCCATCGGTTTTTTCTTTCTCGTGAAATGGCGTTGTGTAATATCGAACTTCATCAACAACATAACCGACGTTTAGTTGATCTCCAAACATATCGTTTCGAAGTATAGTAGAGCCGATCATAAATGTTGTGAGAATGAGATTCCATTTTATCGAACAAATTTTTATGATGAGCAGTTCGATGATGAAGTAAAACAGCGGTGTGATAGGAATAAAAAAACGCGCATGCATAAAGTCGCCACCAATACGGATAATAAATAAAGTATAAATCCCGATAAATATTGAAGCGAGGAGTATCGGATGAGATGTTTCAGAGGCGCGCGTGATCTGAAAAGACTTCCACCTCCCTTCTAATTTAAAGTTTTGAAATAACCTGTAAACAAATATCGCGATGAGCGGGATAACAAAAAATAAGCTGTAGTACGTCTCGAAGTAAAGAAGTGCATACTTCAATCCTTGTGGATAGTAGGGGAGATCGATTGATTTCGCATAAAAAGTATTCGGGAAGAAAAATCCGTAATAAGAATAACGCCATAACCAATATGGTACAAAAACTAAAATTGACGGCAGCAGAAAGTAAATTATCTTTTTGACCGGCTTACCCTGCGTAACAGCAAGATAAATCATCGTTGATGCAAAGAACAAAACACCGTCGGGTCTCGTCATCATCGCCAATACAAAGATCATTCCTGCGTAGAAAAAGCTTACAAGTCTTCTCGCACGGATGATAATAAGAAATCCCGCAGACACAAAGAATGTAAACATCGAAGTTTCTAATCCACTCGTAGCATACACATTGAAATCACGATGAAGACTTAATGCCAGGGCGGTCAACGGAATCAACAAAAACGGTTTTGAATTCTTCTCATTGTGCCTCAGACTCGAGAAGATAAATAAAAGCAGTGTACCGGTGTAGAACACTATACCAAGGGTAATGGACAATGGGACAGGATCGATATTGAATCTCATCCCGAGTGCGATGATTATCGTCCACAGGAAATTTGTATATCCTTCTACCCGTTCGCCGGCGTTGTAAACAAGTCCGAATCCGTTTACAAGATTTTTTGCATAACGAAATGAGATGAAAGCGTCATCATTCACGAATGATAGGGAGGACGCATGCATAATTCCGACGAGAATTGCAAGAAAAGCTAATATCCAAAATATTATAACTTTCCTCCCGCCGGTCTTATTTGCAATCTGTGCAATCATTTCGTTTTCAAGATAAAATATTTAGATCAATATTCAAAAACCATTCCGCTTGAAAATAAACGATAGTTTTTGCTTATTGTAATCTATATGATTGTACTCGGAATAGAAACATCTTGTGATGAAACTTCGGCAGCAGTGATAGATGATGGTAAAATTCTCTCGAATATTATCTCTTCGCAATTGGTGCATCAGCAATATGGCGGGATTGTGCCTGAACTGGCTTCCCGTGCTCACCAGAGATTGATCGTCCCTGTGGTGAGCCAGGCATTTCATGTCGCAGGAATCAATCCCCAAAAAATTAACGGTGTAGCGGTTACGCACGGACCCGGATTAATGGGCGCTCTTCTGGTGGGATTAAGTTTTGCAAAAGCGCTTTCTTATGGATTGAATATTCCGTTGATAGGAATAAATCATATGGAGGCGCACATGTATTCAAATTTTATCCATGATCCCAAACCTGAATATCCTTTTCTTTGCCTGATTGTTTCCGGCGGGCATACACAGCTCGTCATCGTTCGGGAGCCATTGCATCATGAACTTCTTGGCGAGACGCTTGATGATGCCGCGGGAGAAGCGTATGACAAGGTCGGCAAAATGTTAGGACTCGGATTTCCCGGTGGACCTATCATCGATAAACTTGCGAAAGAAGGGAACCCGAATTTTATCAAATTCCCCAGAACTTACCTCGATGCCGAGAGTTATGATTTCAGCTTCAGCGGAATCAAAACTTCCGTGCTGTATTGGTTGAGAAAAAACGAATTACTTGCGACTGATCAGCGCTCACCTCTCTCAGCGCAGGAAGGATCTCCAACATGTGAACTGCTCAAAGATATCTGCGCGAGTTTTCAGGCGGCAGTGATCGACGTATTAGTTGGAAAAACAGTTCGAGTTGTGAAGAACTATAATATCAAAAATGTTGCTATAGCCGGAGGTGTGTCGGCTAACTCGGAACTTCGCCGAAGATTGCAGCAATCTGCTGAAGAACATAACTTCAAGTTATTCATTCCGGAATTTGAATACTGCACCGATAACGGCGCAATGATTGCCCAGCTCGGCTGGATGAAATTAAAAGCCGGCATAACATCCGATTCGGCGCTTAATGCTGTCGCAAATCTAAGTTTGAGTTCACATCCGTAATTTATACTCATCACGGGCCCGGAATATCAAGACGATATCCAACATAAAGAAAAATGAGACTTTAATCGCAAGCTTATTCATAGCGGCTGTTGTTCTCGCCGCATTCTGGAAATTAGCTCTGATGAAGGGACTCATCATAACCGACGATATATTTGCCAGCGATATTATGAATGAAGGTTTTCCGTACCGTTTCTCATTGAGCGACGCGCTTAAATCTAACCATTTGCCGCTCTGGGTTCGTGAAATCTACGGGGGTTTCCCATTGCTCGCGCGTGCAGAAGCGGGGATATGCTATCCGCTGAATATAATATTATTCGGTTTGCTCTCACCATACTCAGCGCTCAATATCGTCATTCTTCTGACGATTGTAACTGCCGGTATAGGAATGTATTTATACGTTCGAGAAGTTGGAGGGAATTTTATTTCAGGTATTATGGGTGGGATCGCGTTCAGCTTCAGCGGTTATCTTCTCTCGCATCTCAAACATCTCAGTAACGTTAATGCGGCATGCTGGCTGCCGCTTGGATTATTTTTGATTGAACGATCAATCAAGCGTAATGACTTCCGTTATTTACTTTGGTTCGGACTTCTCTTCGGGATGCAGCATCTTTCCGGGCATACACAGGTAGCTTATTATTCAAGCGTGATTTATATTTTTTATTTTTTGTTTAGATATTATCGACACCAGAAGGAAAATAATAAACATAAGATCAAGCTCTTAAAATCGATCATGGAAATAATAAAAAATAAAACCGGCTGGATGTTTGCTGGTATGCTGTTGTTAGGTTCGCTCCTCGGTGCGATCCAGTTGATTCCTACTTACGAGCTTGTTTCTCTTTCTCAACGGTCAGACGGCGTTACTTTTGAGTATGCTTCACGGTACGCATATGACCCGGCAAACTTTTTGACGTTCTTCTATCCTTACATCAACGGTGATGTCGGAAATGCAACGTACACGGGTAATAGTATCTTCTGGGAAGATTATGGTTATGTTGGAGTTACTGTGTTTCTACTGGCATTATACGGAAGCATCCGTTTATGGAAAAATTGGTATGTGAAGTTTTTCTCTATAGCTGCGATTCTCTCATACATTCTTGTCCTCGGTTCTCATACTCCAGTGTATGAATTTGCATTCAATTACTTTCCGGGAATGAAATATTTCCGTTTTCCAACAAGGTTCCTCCTTATTGCCGATTTCTCATTGGTACTTCTTGCCTCATTAAGTTTTACGCAGATCGTTAAACGTTTCCAACACGACGGATCATCATCGAAGGGGAATATCCATACAAATACGGTTAGACCTTTCCACACGATAGAGGTGATCGGGCTTCTCTTGGTGATAATAGATCTTTTATATTTTCAACTTAGGCAGAATCCAATCGTAGATGCGGATAAATGGATCACGCCGCCGAAATCGGTCGAGTTTATAAAAAAAGATTCCGGTGTTCATCGGTTGTTTTGTGTCGGAGGGAATCAGGCACACACACTCACGTATCAGATTGCGAAAGGATGGGAGGGTGATCTCCAGCCGTACATTAACCAGAGAGAATACATCCAGCCGAGCAGTAATGTTTTGTATAATATCTCGACACCGAACGGTTACGCTAACCTTACGCCGAATTACCTCGTCGATATTTGGGGCGATCAGAACCGTGCAGGCGCTATTATGCAGACAGCGGCAATCAAAGGGGATATATTCATGCCGTCGCCGGTTTTCTGGAAATTGATGAACATGCACAACGTGAAATATTTATCATCGTTGTGGGAGATTGCGCCGAGTCCGAATCTGAAAAATATCGGTCTGTTCGGGGATGCATTTTTCTATGAGAATACAGACTATCTGCCGCGAGCGTATTTAGTCGGCGTGATACAATATGTTGCAGATATTCAGGAAGGAATCAGGCAAATATTTTCACCCGCATTCGACCCGAAGCGGATGGTAATCTTGCTTGAAAATGTTCCCGGGTTCCGGCAGTCCGATTCAGTTACCGGATCAGCGAAATTGACAAATTATGAAACGAACCGCGCTGTTTTTGAAGTAGAGACAAACAAGAACGCGATGCTTGTCTTTTCAGATACTTATTACCCTGGCTGGCGATCTGAGATCGACGGGAAAGAAACGAAGATTTACCATGCGAATATTACTCACCGGGCAGTCGTCGTTCCCGCGGGAAAGCATATTGTAAAGTTCGAGTTCGTTCCTAATACTGTTACTGCAGGATTTTGGCTGTCAACTGTTAGCGCTTTTATTTTTGTTGGATTATTTGTAGGTTCTTACGTATATAAAAGGAAAAGAGCCGAATAGTAAATTCAAAAAATAGATTCCTATGAAACGTCGTCCGCTGATTTTAATATTAACCGCACTCGCTGTTTTATTTGCGATCATCTATCTGATCTTTTGGATGCCTAATACTTTCGAGGGTGATAAAATCGTTATCGTGTCGAAAGGACAAAACTTCCAGCAGGTAACCGATTCACTTCAGCAAGCAGGAGTATTACGGAGCCGGCTGCTTTTTGATATCGCAGGTAGAATTCTCGGCTCAACCACAAAATTACAAATCGGCAAGTACCGGTTTAAAAACGGTGTATCCAATTATTCGATAATCGATAATATCCGTTACGGTAACACTGTGGAAACCATTACGATAACTATCAGAGAAGGATTGCGGGCAACGACTCAAGCGAGAATTTTTGAAAAAGAATTGGGAATCGATTCCGCGCGTTTCATGGATCTGGTGAACGATTCCGGTTTCGCGCACAGACTTGGCGTGCCGAGCGATAATCTTATGGGTTACCTTATGCCGAAGACATATCAATTTTACTGGCAGACAGACGAGGATGCGATCATAAAAGAACTCGTTAAAGAGTTTTGGACAGAGTTCGATGACAAAATGATTTCACAGGCAAAAAGACGCGGGATGACGATCAATCAGATATTAACGATGGCTTCTATCATTGAGCTGGAAACAGCTATCGACACAGAACGTGCATTGGTTGCGGGAGTTTACTACAACCGGTTACAGCGCAGGATGCGCCTTCAAGCCGATCCCACAATTCAGTTCATACTTTCAGGTGAGCCGCGGCGTTTACACTACAGCGATCTGCGGGTAGAGTCGGCATACAACACGTATAAGAATTACGGCTTACCGCCGGGCCCGATAAACAATCCGGGGAAAGCATCGATGCTTGCCGCACTCTATCCTTCACGCCACAAATATTTGTACTTCGTTGCAACCGGAGAGGGCGGACACAGATTTACAACTTCATTCAGCGAGCATCAAAAAGCAATAAAGGAATATCGGAGGGTTAGGGAAGAGCGAAGAGCCGCTCAGGAGCTTGATTAAGCAAATAGTTTCAACGAATTATAAATGATTTCATTTTTGGGTGTTAAGATTTGTAAATCTTTTCCGAAACGGATTACCGTGCCATTTAGCGCTTCAACTTCCACCCGTTTGCCATGTGTTACGTCGTAGTACATCGACGATGTAGTTGCGAATGGCAGTCGTTGATAATGTTCAAATACCTTCTCTTCTATACCGGCAAATTCATCGATCTGTTTTGCCCGACCGATTGATGCAGCTTCATGTACAACATCCTTCAACATCGAGTTCAATGCAGGATCGCCAAATATTTCACCGATAGGTTTTCGCGCATAAGCTGTCACACAGCCGATACCGCAGATGAAAATCCATTTCCACCAGAGAGCTTTTTCGATGTTCTCTACAAGTTCACCGTTAATGCCGGCATCCTCAAACACACTCTTCAACAATAAGCAACGTTTACTTACGGTTCTATCCGGTTCGCCAAATTTGAACTTACCGGTTCCACCTTCGTGAAGAATAATTCCGGGAGATGCAATTGTGCTTATAATATAAGCAACGCCCGGTATGACATACTGTTTACCGAGTGATTGTTCAAGAATATATTTGTTCTCAACTCCATTCTGTATGCTGAGAACGATTGTATCATCTTTCAAAACAGGGAGCGCAAGTTTAGCCGCCTCTTCGGTGTCAAAAGATTTCACACCTATGACGATAAGATCGAAGGGCTTAAATTTATCGAGCCGGTCTGTGAAGGTTGAGTGGATTATGAAACTGCCATCCGGACTCTCAAGCCGCAAGCCATTATCCTGCATAGCAGTAAGGTGACTGCCACGTGCAACGAAGACAACCTCGTTACCGGCTTTCCACAATTTCGCGCCGAGATAACCGCCAACTCCGCCTGAACCGATGATTGCTATACGCATAGATACCTTAATATAAATTTAGTTAAAATAGTGTATCAATATCAATTGTAATTATTTGAATTGATTCTTTAAGAGAAATTGCTATATTTCAATGCAATAAAAAATATTGAATGAAATTATCAAATGATCAATGAGATTATAAAATTCTGTATTCTCATTCCAGAAATTTTCATATATTCAGCAACTAACAACCATCGAAAGGTGTTGATAATCCAAAGTTCCCTAAAAATAATAGGCATAGTTATCTTGATCATTACCTCGTTCTATTGTGCGGGGCAGCAGGCACCGTCAGGTGGTCCGCCGGATACAACACCACCGAAGATTATTGCCACATATCCATCGGCGGGCACATTGAGATACCATGATAATAAATTTTCATTGTCATTCAGCAAGTATATAGAGAGGCGCTCACTTCAGGAATCGTTTTTCGTTTCGCCATCGCTTGGTCAGTTTACCTATGAGTGGGATGGCACGGATGTCGAAATATACTTCAACGATTCACTCCGAAGCAATACCACATACATCGTCACTCTTGGTACCGATGTTATCGATACTAGAAAGAACAGGTTAGCAGAGGCATTCTCTTTACCGTTCTCGACCGGCGATAGAATCGATTCGGGTTCGATTGCGGGCACTGTGATTGATGATAAACCTGTTGGAGTGATGATCTTCGCGTATGAACTTGAAGGGCGAAATCCTGATACACTGAATCCGACAAAATTAAAACCGGATTTTTTAACACAAACCGGCAAAGATGGTTCGTTTATTCTACCTTACCTGGCGTTTGGAAAATATCGTTTATTTGCAGTGCGAGATGAGTACAAGAATTTATTATACGATGTGCAGACGGATCGGTACGGAGTCTGGAATTCAGATATCGTTCTTACATCACAAATACCGATGGTGACGGGTATTCAATTCAAATTGACTGTTGAAGATACGTCTGCTCCTTTTCTTTCAAGTGCAAAGCCGATAGATAACACGCATCTTCTTCTGAAATTCAGCGAAGCGATGAATGTCGCAACTGCGTACATAGATAGTATCTCGATTCTCGATACACTCTCGGGCAATTCATTGTCTGTATATGATTTATCATTTGATAATGCAACCGCTAAGGATGCTCAGCTTGTAACAGGTAGGCAGGACAGCGGGAAAACATATCGGATAAAACTCAGCGGTCTCAGAGATATCAACGACAATTTGATGCAGTCACCGCTGAATATCGGAATCTTCAGCGCAAGCACGGAACCCGATACGACGATACCGACTTTCGAAATAAAAGGAATTGCCGCCAACGCGAAGAATGTTTCCATAGCGGAAAGTCTTCATGTAGTGTTCAGCGAAGCGATTAATAAAAAATCATTTGAAATGGGTCTTTCCCTGAAAGATTCCACAGGAAATAACGTCGATGGAAAATTTTTATGGAATAGCTCAAGTGATGGATATTTTATTCCTGCATCAGTGCTAACGATGGGGATGCAATACACTATTAAGATAACGATGGACTCTGTGATCGATTTCTCCGGGAACGCAAGGAAGGACTCAACAATCTCACGCCGCTTCGATACCGTTGATGAAAAAGTATTGAGCAGTATCAATGGAATAGTTGAAGATGAGGTAAGGAACGCAATAGGGAAAATATATTTATCGGCAGTTAATTTAACTAGAAAAGACTTCAATCCTAAAATAATTCAACTTGATTCATCGGGGCAGTTCAAGTTTGAGCGTTTATTAGATGGTAAGTATGTACTTTCCGGATTCAGGGATTCGGACAGCAACGGAGTCTATGCATTCGGGAAACCGTTTCCCTATCTGCCAGCCGAACGATTCACGAATTTCCCCGACACGCTAAAACTCCGCGCTCGCTGGCCCCTCGAAGGTGTAATGATACGTTTCAAATAATCGATCCGATTTATCTCTTCTGTTCCGGTTGCTTATCGGGAATGATATCTATTTCTGGAAGTCGTTGAGGCGGATTTTTGATGATTTTATCCGGCACTATCCAGGCATCAGAATAACCGAAGCTAACCAGCTTTCTTACCGTTATGTTCGCAGAAGTTCGATCCGGATAATTCCCGACTCGAACTTTATAATAAGGTGCATCGTAAACTACATATGTCCAATCTTCCGGGAATAGATATGAAAGAGTATCTCTTGATAGATTTGCCTGCTCAATGTCCGGTGTAAAAAGAACTTGAACCCGGAATCCGGGAATAGTCTCAGGCGGTGCGACGCTTACGAGTTTGGAAGCATCTAGCGCTTCATACAATCGTTTCGCTTCTTGTTTTATAGAATCGGGGTTGATATTGAATTCAGATGGGTCGAAGGTTTTCTCATATTTCGCGAGAAATTCATTGAACGAAGTTTTCGGGTCAGTTTTTCTCTCTGCTTCATGGCTGGTCTTACATCCCCATAAGAGCGAAAGTCCGGCGAAGAAAAAACAAAACCAGAGTATGTGATATTTATTTTTGTGAATTCTCGGATACCCAGGCATCTTTATAATCACTTGGAAATTGTCTCGCCATTTCATCACGGAAAATTCTTGCTTCATCCTTCGAATTAAAATCACCTATCATAACTTTGTAAAGATTATCAACTTTATCTACCGACGTGTACACATTGAGGTTGAATCGTTCTTTTGCTAGTGAAGCGATTCGATCTGCATTATCCGGCATTTTATAAGCTCCGATTTGCACCGAGTATTTTCCTGCCGGTATTTGATTTTCAGGGGGTGGGGGAGGAGTTAGTGTCGGTTCATATACTGGTTTTTGTTGATTCTGAATATCGACATTTACTGTATCGATCTTTTTTACAACCGGTGGTTCTTCTTTAACAATAACAGCCTCAGGTGCTTTTTTAACTTCAGCAGGTGGAGGGGTTTCCTGCTTGTCTGCCGTTTGCTCTGACGATGAACAGCCAATAAAGAATAGTGATGCTGCCACACTCAACATTATGGAAAATCTTAGAAGATGTTTCATAGATTCCTCACTTAAAATAGATTTAGTATAATTGACTACTTTTTGTCGCTTCTATAGTTTTCGGTTCATTCTCACCAATTACGATTTTCACACTGGCACTAGCGCCAATCCGATCAGCGCCGCTTGCTACCATTGCCAGCGCTTCTTCACGTGTTCGAACACCACCAGATGCTTTAACGCCCATTGCCGAGCCGACTACTTTTCTCATCAAAGCTATATCACCCACCGTAGCGCCGCCTTTGGCAAAGCCGGTTGAAGTTTTGACGAAATCGGCGCCGGCACGCTTTGCGAGTAAACATGCTTTTATTTTTTCTTCATCGGTCAGCAGTCCCGTTTCGATTATCACCTTCAACAATGCGCCATACCTTCGGACAGAATTTACTACGGCGAAGATATCGTTTTCGACATATTCATAATCGCCGGACTTCAACATTCCGACATTGATAACCATATCGATTTCTTTTGCTCCATCGCGAAGCGCTTGTTCAGATTCAAACGCTTTAGCAGCCGTAGAGGTTGCGCCTAACGGGAACCCGATTACCGTACAAACTTTTACAGCCGTATCCCGTAAAAGTTTCGCGCTTATCGATACATAACTTGGATTGATGCAGACACTGGCGAAGTTGTATTTCTTCGCTTCATTACAAAGCTGGATTACCTGTTCTTTTGTGGCTTCAGGTTTAAGTAGGGTGTGGTCGATCATACGAGCAAGGTCAGTCTCGACGCCACCTGCTGCTTCTATGCCGATGCCTGCGCTAACGCGATCGGCACCGCAAGACACTATATTCTTGACGCCATTCTTGTTATGAACAACGCACAAACCATCATTGCAGACGCCATCTTTACAAGTTAGATATGCGCCTGGTCTTTCACCGAGAATTGTTTGTACTATCCTGTCAATATCACTCTGATGCATGAATTTTTCCGGCTTTTATAGTAATCTTAAAATCCAGCATAAATATACGATTTTATTTTGAAGAAACAAATGCTCCCTATCGGAGCAGGAGCATCTTCTTGGTTTTATTGTGATATTGGGCAATAATCCTGAAAAAATACATACCGCTCGCCATCCGGTTGGCATCCCACTCAACCGACTTGTACCCCGCATCCTGAAACTCATCGACCAATGTCGTAACCTCCTGCCCAAGTAGATTGTAGATTTTCAACGTAATCCAACTATTAACGGGTAACGAATAGCGAATAACAGTTGAAGGATTGAAAGGGTTGGGATAGTTCTGTTCAAGTGCGAAGGCTGTAGGTAATCCAATGGATTGTTCTTTAACATTTACTGCTATCGAAGGTGTGAATTTGAAAACCGTGGATGGGTGGGGGATGAATACATCAGGTTTACCATTTTTACAGACATGAAACCATCGTGAAGAATCAGCTTGAAAACCAACAAGGGAAGTCTTTGCGATTTGTGATGTATCAAGTGTGTTATATTTAAATGAGATTGACGAATCGATCTTGTCAAACAATAACCGAAATTGAGTCATCCACGTTATGAAATTCCACTCAACTGTAAATAGTGTTGAGTCAGATTTATATAGAATTCTTGATGGCACAGGAGAAATAACAGGACGACTAAAAAGGTAAAAATCTTGCCATAGAGGTGTAATAAAATTTTCCGGTAAACCGTTCGGCTGAAGTTGCGAACCGGGGATATTCCATGAAGTAAAATATGAATTGCTATTCAAGTGCATTGTATCAGTTCGGGATTCGGTAAGAGCAATTCCCCCGTTAACACCAACCCAAGCATAGCGCACTTGCTTGCCAAAGAAACTGAATGAAAATCCGATATCTATTGGTCCAGCAGTTCCATCATCAGTTGGATCAAAGAAAGGGTCAGCACCGGGACGTAAGAAGAATCTACTAACCTGAGTGTATGTTGAATCTGCATCAATCCATTCGTAATGTGAAGTTGTATCAAGTTTATATCCATTCTGTTCGAGACCAACAACAACGAAGGATTGTATTGGAGAGAAATATCCACTGCTATCAACGCCAAAATATCTATACCACCAGGTAACAATAGTATTAACAGGCATTGGTGGTATCACAACTTTTAATAAGCTATCGGAGTCAACACTTGCTTTCAGGGAGTCATATGGTCCGTTATTAAAGCTATAGTAAACCCAGTAGGTGCCGGCTCTGGACGAATCTTCGAGCGAACATAATTTCAGAAATCGAAATTCAATTGGTTCACCCACAAGTCGCCCCCTGGCGAGGATATCAGGATGGAAGACAATTGGTGGATAATTACTGATCAGTGTCATTGAGTACCACCAATTATATACAGATGTATAAAGTGTATCATCTACAAATGGTCCGCGTGCAACCCATCCCTTTTTGACGAGCGAGGATGGTATGCCTGCACAGTTCGATGGACCACTATCATGCTCATAGAATTTCCAGAGGCGTGAAGGATAATTCTCATCGGTTGTACTAACCGGTTCAGGGGATCCCCATGCGTGCATTGAAGTGCGGTTTTCTTCCTCAGATGTTAAATGTCGGTTAGGAGAATTTATCTGCATCGTTACAAAAAATGCGTCTCCCTTTTTAAGATCGATCTTATAGCCAAGCGTATCAAGCGCGAGTGCATTGACTGACTTTGGACGAACTTTGAAATTGAAACCGTCATCTCCCCATAATTCAGCACCAAGCGGATCGAATGTTGGTGAAGCTATGGGTGCTGTTGAAATCCATTGTGTATCGGTTGCCCTGTCGCGGAATGGAGTGATGCCGTTATCTAACTCGGTAGTGTCTATGTAATATCCCCAATTCACGCACGGGGGAGGATACGGTGAGAAGCCGGGACCATTGCCGTGATAAATGTTCGACCTGAATATCCGTATGGATATAGTTGAATCGTAGTTCCCGATATCGTTCATGTACCAATATAATGTATCGAGTGTACCTTCAGCTTGAGCGATAAACCACATTCCTAAAACCTGTTTGTGGTATGAACCAAAATTTGATGATGGTGGATAGATTTCTTCAGTATAACCAAATCTGAAGTAATTCGAACCGCAGTCCGTTTGCATCATGAGTGTTTGATCGTTGATGAGATTAAGAGCTGGCTTACTTTTATCCAACGGAATAACCTCATCATTGAGTTTAACGAGTATTCGGTGCTGGCTATAAACCGAGCACGTAAGTAAAAAAGATAGAGTAAGTAAAGCTATATGTTTCATATTTGCCTCACACATTTTTAATTATTGAATTAATAGCATTTTCCTAACCTGAACGAATCTTTCTGTGGATAATTTGTAAAAGAATATACCACTCGCAACGTCGTGCGGCTGCCACTCAACGGATTTGTATCCCGCATCCTGAAACTCATCCACCAGTGTCGCGACCTCTTGCCCAAGTAGATTGTAGATTTTAAATGTTACCCACATATTAACCGGTAACTGATAACGAATAACGGTTGAAGGATTAAATGGATTCGGGTATGCCTCGCTAAGCGAAAACTCTTTTGGAATTTCATCGATCTCCTTCTTTTCATCTGGCGGTGATGGCGGTAAATCTGATGTTGGGATGATTCTAATGCGGGCAGATGTTTGAAGTGGTGGTGTTGATGAGAGGATAAGCGATCCCGGTTGGCTCACCTTTACCCAATAAGCTTTACTTGGATAAATTGTATCGCTTATAAAATAAATGGTCGAGTAACCAAAGAAATTGCTTGTTGTTATTCCCGGCGGATCGCTTGTGATCGATGATGTCGGAATAGGAACAGAGATGGAGCCAATCATATTCCATCCTTCAACAACCTGAAACGTGTCGATGAGAACTTGTGGTCCCCAAATGACATTGATATGATCTCCAGATACTTTAAGCCAATAACCGGTACCTTCTTTTATAGTATCCTGTGCCATATAGCTTCTGTTGATATACTCAAACGCATCCGAAATTGCATTTGGGAAAACGTGATGTATAAGTGGATCGACCAACTTGGCAGGGAAGGAATACATACCCCAGCCATTGTTTGCCGGATAAGTATTGTTTGAATAAAGCTTCATCGCTTTTCCATTGCGCGGTTGCGTCTCTGGTGGACCGCCGTTACCATTTAAGAAGAGCCATTTCTCCGATGGCTCTGCCTGTAATCCAATAAGCGAATATCCACATGATAAGTATTTCCCGACATCCTTGTATTGGAATGTCATAGAATTTTCAGTTCGATCTAAAATTACCTCAAATGTTGTTGTTGAATCTGTTTTATCCAGGATAGAGCTGACAGAATCCCATTCGATTATAAATCTGTTACCATCTTGTTTATAATAAACGCTACCATGACCATCTGGAGTGTAATCACCATGCAAGGCAAAATTCTTGAACATGGGAGCGATAAAATTCCGTGATAGATTGGACGGTATTTTTACATCTATCGGAGGATAAACATCACCCATTTGAAGGACATGAACCGTGTCGGTACTTGAGCTTGAAAGACATAATGCACCATCCACACCTATCCATACATATTTCATCTCCGAGTTAAAAAACTTGAAGCTACCACCAATATCAATTGGTCCTGATGTACCGACATCTTCGAGTGGAAAATAAGTTGATGGTTCATAACATCGTGGTGGTACTTCAGGAGGTCTGAACCAATTACTTAGTTTTGTTCCTGACGTGTCGATTTCTATCCACGAATATAGTGCTGATGTATCTATCAAATAATGAGTAAATGGAAGCGTGCAAACTCTATATCGATCATACTTATCGGTATTGCGGTTCCCATTGCTGTCGGTTGCTGAGATATGGTAACAGACTTCAGTCCCGGGCGATTCACCGGGAAGTATTGCTGACCAAACGTCGCCAACACTTTTCACCATTGGTACAGAATCTTGTTGATTATTGTTGATTGAATAAATTAGGTAGACCGAAGCTATGCCTGCTTTTTCGGGTTGGACAGGATTAGAATCAACTATCTCCGCAGTCACGGTTCGTGCCGCAGTGGAAAATGTATGACCAAGTTTATCATATTGGACAACAATTGGTGGTACATCGCTGCACGCTGTCATCAAGTACCAGATGTTGAATTCCATTCCGTCATTTTGTCCTGTTGGTCCTCCACGAGCTGTCCATCCGTATGGAGGAACCTCAGCACCGCCGCAAGGCATCCGAAGACCGGTCGGATCTTCACCAGAATGCTCGTAAAAAACCCAATTGTGAGATGGCTGTGATACATTTGAAACGTTTGCAGTAAAGGTTGTTGGTGTTTCGGGCCAGGGAGTATGACTTGTACCGAAAGGTAGCCTGATGGGGATAAAAAACGATTCACCGACACTCACACTGCATGGCAAATCATTTATACCACACCACATTTTATTCACCCCTTGACGTTGGATCTGCGCATAGCCACCACCTTGTCCCCATTTCTCAAGTCCGAATGGAGGGAATGATTTTTGTGTACCTGGTAATGTAGAGTACCAGGCTGTGTCGGAAGCCCACTCAGGGAATGGTGCGATACCTTGATCGTTGTCCCATATGTTTAGAAAATATCCCCATGGTGTACACGGTTCAGGATAAGCACCATCACCGGGTCCATGGTTTGGATTAATATAAGATTGATATACAGCGACAATCACTAATGACTCGATTGCGCCGTTGGATGAGCCGCCCATCCAAAAGATAGTATCGATTGCTCCTTTTGACGGTGCAGTAAACCAAGTGCCTACTATCATACGATGATACGCTGGAAACTCGACTTGTGCTGGAAATAAATCCGGTTGGTATCCTGATATAATTTGATCGAGGTTAGCATTAAATTTTTTTATTAACTCTTCTGCGCTTTCGCCGGATTTAAGCGGTATCGCTTCATTTGCGGGTGTAACAAGATATCTTTGCTGACTGTATGCAGTGAGCATGAATACCAAACCAAGTCCGATTAAATATTTCATACGATATCTTTTTTCATATTCATATCAAGGTAAGTTACTTGAGTATAAGCTAATCAAATTGAATTTTATAGTCAATAAGGACACCTCAATTTTGTAGCATATTAATTCAAAATATACATTGAAAAAGGAGGAAAAATAACATCTCTCTAATGTCAATCTTGAATCTCACTCTATAATTTCTTAGATTGCTTTGGAATTAATTTTGAATCAAACCACTGTAAGGATTGTATGCGCAACAGGCGATGGCTATTATTAATGCTTCTATTTTTTTTAGTCCAGACGACAGTATTTACACAATCAAACACAACGTTCGAGTTTCTTCGAAACGATGCGAGTGCACGGGCTGCCGCTTTGGGTGGAAGCTTCATTACAGCGAATGACGATCCAAATTCTATCTTCTACAATCCGGCTGATCTGACTACACTGAGTACTCGACGGTTGTCAATCGGTTTCTTTAAACACATGCTCGATGTGAATGCCGGCTATGCAAGTTTTGGAATGGAGATGCCGAATTTTGGTTTCGTGGGTGCCGGTGTCGAATACATAAACTATGGTGAGTTTAAAAAGACCGGTGAGGAAGGACAAAACCTTGGCACATTCGGCGCCGGTGAGATTGCTTTTATTGCGACATACGCAGATCGACTCCTGCCGGTTTTATATTACGGCGCCAACCTGAAATTTATTTATTCTTCCATTGCTGATGTTATATCGAGCGCAGTTGCTATTGATGCCGGTGTACGGTATATCGCAATACCTGAACGAGTCATTGTTGGAGCGAGCCTGCTGAATTTAGGAACACAGATCGATCCTTTTGTCAATACGAGAGAACGGCTCCCGCTGGATTTCAAAATTGGCGCATCCATCTATCCTGAACATCTTCCTGCTGTTCTGATGTTCGACTTCCATAAACTCAACGAGGATCAGGATAATTTCTTCGATCGGTTTAAACAGTTTTCAATCGGTGTTGAGTTTACGGCAAGCCCGAATGTTCAATTGCGCATCGGATATAATAATGAACGAAGACAAGAATGGAAAATAGGTAACAGCGCCGGATTTGCAGGGTTTTCTTTGGGGGGTGGATTTACAACCAATATTTACACAATCGATTATGCCTATAACTCAATGGGAAAGATCGGATCGGTACACCGCGTTAATGTCGGATTTAAATTTTAATTAAATACTGTAAATCGAATTTGTATCTAACGGTTTCAGTATTATTACAATAGACCTTCCAATAATTGCTTGCTTAAATAGAAAAGCAGCATTCCGCCAAAAACAATCAATGGGATAATTCGATTTTCCGACCGGTTGATTTCCGGTATGAGATCGCTCGCGCCAACGTATGTTGCTGCGCCTGCCGATAGCGCAAAGGCGATTCCGACAGCATTCGAATCGACACTGGCAAGCAAGAATACGGTAAGTATTCCCAACATTGTCGCTACTCCAATTGCTATGGATGCAAGGAAAGCATTCTTTCGCGGTTGTTGTGCGGCAAGCATAATGGTAGCGACTGTTAATCCTTCCGGAATTTTGTGAAGTAGAACTGCAAAGAAGATTAACAACCCGAGGTAAAAGTTGTAATTCATGCCGGCAGAAATTGAAAGCCCGTCGAAGAATGCATGAATGAACAATCCCGCAAACGCAGAGATGCTTGCGACCTTAGATACCATTACATCATGATGAGTCTCTTCGCCGAAATGGAAATGACCGACGATAGTATGCTCAAAGAAATGAAGCAAGCCGTATCCTATAATCATATATAGCGATGCAATATTGCCGAGGAGCGATAAACTTTCCGGAATCAATTCGAAAAATACGAGCGCAAGAATGAAACCTGAACTCAGGGCAAGCAGGTATTCCTGCACTTTCCGGGGCCATTCCTTCTTCAGGATGATGAGAGTCCCGCCCAAGATTTCTGCCGCCGCCGCGATTACTCCGAATAAGATAATTGTAAACATGTTCTCAGTTATCAAGAATTCTTGAATGGTTTCTTAAGATATTCATCTGCCAGTTTATGCGCCTGCTGGTGATCTTTCATATCTAAAACTTTTTTGTACTGCATGATGGCAAGATTGCGTTTCCCTTGAATATCGTAGATCATGCCAATTTTGAGATTAATCATAGTCATGAATCCTGAGTTACCATCTATATCGAGTGTTCGGGAAAGCTCATCCGCAACGTAAAAAAATTGAAGTGCCAAATCGTACTGACCATAATTCATTTGCGCGATACCCAGATAAAAATTCGCCTCTCGTTCCGTATTCATGTCGTATCCGATCTGTTTTGCTTTGACCTTCGCCAGGATTGCAAGATATGTTTGTTCCAGTTCGCTCCATTGCGCCAATGAAGCCTGACATCTTCCCCCATATTTATTGAAGATGACGTTATTGGGAAACCTCTTGTTCAATCTGACGGCAAGCTGTTGTGCTTCGAGAGATTGGTTTTCGAAATTTTGGAGAACCTGAAGAAGGAAATATGTCGCTTCGATATCGGCATAACGGGCTTTCTCCGATGCAACGCGAAGTTGATTCAATCCTTTCGATCTATCGCCTTTCGGAAAAAAGATTAGAAGCGGTTTTACCCAGGGATAAATTTCTGGGATTACTGCGGCGTAATAATTGTATATGCCGATGCCGAGCAGTACATCGTTGTTGTTCGGTTCAAGTTTGTATGCTTTCATTATAATCGGCAGAGCCGCCCTGCCGCAGTTGGCTGCTTTGAGCCAATCCTGACGATTGCCATAGAGCCTGCCTTGAAAGCCAAGCGATCCGCCTTTAAAAAATAATCCCGTGATATCGTCCTCATTTTTATCGAGCCGCTCATCGCATAGATCGATCACGCGGTCGAGCATGGATATGAATTTGTCATCCCTGGATTTATTGTCAATGTCTGTAATTATTTTCCACCATTCTACCATCGCGAGGAAAAAATGTCCGGCAGGATGGTCTGGTTTCGAACGGGCAACAAACTGGAATTCTGCTCTGGCACTATCAAAAGATAGATTATAAACGTACTGAATGCCTTTATGGACATGGGATTCGTTTACTGAGTCGCCGATCCATTGAGCATCGCAAATTGCAAATTGCCAAATAGAAAGAATGATCAGCGAAGCTATTAACCTGTTGTACATTTAATAATTCTTAATTGTTGCTATCGAAGTAATAAATTATGGGGAAGGATTCGATGGAATATTCTCCTGTAGAATCTTTCCCCATAATCTTAGATGAAAAATGTTCGAGATAAATGATTTATTGAATTTCGCCTTTTGCGGCGGCATCCTTCAATTTATCGTTCGCGAAGATTGCAACTTCTACTCGGCGGTTCTGCTGGCGACCTTCAGTGGTCACGTTAGATGCGACGGGTTGGTTTGGACCATAACCGACTGTTGAAATGCGGGGTCCCTGAACATTTAAACCCTTAAGATAACCGGACACGGATTCGGCGCGCTTTTCCGACAGCATTTGATTGTGTTCAAGCGTGCCGGTTGAATCGGTGTGGCCCTCAATAAGAATATTCGTGTCGTCGTATTTGTTCAAAATCTTTGCAAGGTTTTCTATGTTAGATCTTGCCGCCGGTTGTAGGTCCGATTTATTAACTTCGAAGAGTATTCCCGAATCGAAAGTAATTTTGATCCCTTCACCGACACGCTCTACCTTTGCACCCTTCAGATCACGCTGCATCTCTTCTGCCTGCTTATCCATATAATTACCGATCAGAGCGCCTGCGGTGCCGCCGACGACCGCGCCAATGATAGCGCCGGTAGCCGTGCTTCCTGCCTGCTTACCGATGATCCCGCCTAATATTCCACCTGCCGCGGCGCCGATTGCACCGCCTCTAAATGTTTTACTTGTTCCGCATCCCATAAATATTATGGAAATGCTGAGCGTTAGAATAATTCCGACTGTGAGTAATTTTTTCATTTTTCTACCCTTTATATTTTTGATTGATAAACTTGTTTGGATTAACCGAAAGTAAATTTAGTTCTAAAATAAGAAAGAAGTTGATCCGTTGCAATTCGTTCCTGCACCATGGAATCTCTTTCACGAATGGTGACGGTTTGATCTACTAAAGTCTGCGAATCTATTGTGATGCAGTATGGAGTACCGACTTCATCCTGACGGCGGTATCGTCTGCCGACTGCGCCGCTATCGTCATAAAACACCCTTAGGTGCGGACGTAGTTCCCGTTCGATATTTTTCGAGATCTCCGGCATACCGTCACGATTGACGAGAGGGAAGATTGCCGCTTTAATAGGTGCAAGTTTAGGATGGAATTTCATAACCACCCGCTGTTCCATTTTTCCCTCTGCACTCATTGCTTCTTCCTCGTGGTACGCATTGACAAGAAATGCCATAAGAGAGCGGCTTGCACCGGCAGATGTCTCGATAATGAATGGTGTAAATTTCTCTTTCGTTTCTTCGTCAAAATATTTCAAAGTCTTGCCGGAATATTCTTCGTGTCTTGAAAGATCGAAATTTGTGCGGTTGTGTACTCCTTCAATCTCGCCCCAACCGAATGGAAAGAGATATTCAATATCGAATGCGTCCTTGGCATAGTGGGCAAGCTTATCGGGTGCATGTTGATGCCACTGGAGTTTTTCTTTCTTCATGCCCAAATCTATAAACCACTGCATTCGCTGTTCACGCCAGTATTCGAACCATTTATCATCGGTGCCGGGCTTGACGAAGAACTGCATTTCCATCTGTTCGAATTCGCGTGTGCGGAAAAGAAAATTCTTCGTATTGATTTCGTTACGGAAAGCTTTACCGATTTGCGCGATACCGAATGGCAGTTTTTGCCGCGATGATGACTGGACGTTAAGAAAGTTCACGAATATTCCTTGAGCCGTCTCCGGTCTAAGATAAACAACCGCTCCCGAATTTTCCACAGGTCCGACAAATGTTTTGAACATGAGATTGAATTTACGCGCATCTGTAAATGTACCTTTGTTGCCGCAGCTTGGACAGCTTAAAGCGGAGAGCACAGAGTTTGGAGTTGCCTCGGCAATCTTCTTGAACTCTTCTACAATAAATTCATCTTTCTGCTGGCCTTGAAATTTTTGCGGATCAAGTTCGCGTAAAACATCTTTCTGTTTCTTAATGGAAATTTCCTCAAAAAGAATATCAAGACGATAGCGCGATTTGCACTGCTTGCAATCCACCATCGGGTCGGTGAAATTCTCCACGTGACCCGACGCTTCCCAAACACGCGGGTGCATGAGAATGGCGGCATCTAAACCCTCGACATCTTCACGATAAGTCATGTTCTTCCACCACTCATCTTTGACATTTCTGAGCAGCTCAACACCCAGTGGACCATAATCCCAAGCGCCGTTTAAGCCGCCGTAGATTTCTGATGATTGAAAAATGAATCCCCTTCGTTTACAAAGTGAGACGAGTTTTTCCATTAATTGTGCATCTGTGCTATTGTTTGGCTTTGCCATAAATTCCTAATTATATCTTTCTTTGTTGTTTCTTTTCGATTGTTCGCTTTAAATCCTTTGATGTTTTCAAAATGATTGTTTGAATAATGTATCCTTCGAGTTTGATGTGTATGGTTACCGAATTTTCCCGCAGATTTTCTGATCCGATTGCCCTTCCGCCGTACCGTTGTGCCATCATGTTCAATGCCTGATTCATTTGAACTGGAATTATCTCCGGAGGAATCAGGACCTTTCGTTCCACACGATTTAGATTTGTGCCGGGAATTTCAACATTTCTTTTCCGGCACCATTTCTTGTCTATTCGAAATTGTATCAACACAGAATCAACTTGCCGATCAATTTCTCTGGCAGTAATCGATATATCCTTGTGTGTTTGCGCGGAAGATGCACTTGCCGCCGACTGATTTAGAACGGATAATCCCACGGCAGTGCCAGCCATTACAAGGATGATAAAGAAACGAAAAAATATTGATTTATCAAAGCACAAATTCATTTTCCCTTGAAAGTAGGTTTTCTTTTTTCGATGAAAGCTTTCGTGCCTTCCTTAAAATCTTCAGTATCACAGCACTCGCCCCACAGCTCTGCTTCGTACTTTAAGCCATCTGACAAAGATTTTTCTAATGTGGCATTGATCGCTTTAAGAGCTAATCGGACTGCCGGTTGTCCTTTGCTGATTATTGACCGTGCCATTGTTTCTGCCGTTGAAAGTAAATCGGCAAGCGGGACAATTTTGTTTACTAAACCGATGCGGTAAGCTTCATTCGCGTCGATCTGATTACCTGTCAGTATCATTTCCATTGCTCTGCCGTGCCCGATAAGACGGGGGAGACGTTGGGTTCCACCGTAACCGGGAAAAGTGCCAAGGTTAACTTCAGGCTGACCAAACTTTGCATTCTCGGATGCAATGCGAATATGACATGCCATTGCAAGTTCGCAGCCGCCGCCGAGGGCGTAACCATTTACTGCGGCGATGACCGGTTTGCCAAGATGTTGAATGAGATCGAGGTTTGCGATTCCGTTTGCGGAAAATTCTTCGCCAGTCTTTGCATTGAGTGAAGTTAGCTCACCTATATCAGTCCCTGCAACAAATGCTTTCTCACCGGCGCCTGTAAGTACTACGGCATCAACCTCATTATTGGTTTTGAGATTGATGAATAAATCCTTCATCTCGCTTTTGCATTGAGCATTCAATGCATTGAGCTTGTCTGGACGATTGATGGTAATAACCGCGATGCGGTCTTTGATTGTTAGAAGTAGTGTTTGGTAGTCCATAAATTGATGTGCGCTATGTGATTTGGGATGTGAGTTAATTAAGTTTCATATTCAATATCAGGTTCTTTGATATAGGATGGAGGAAGATGATTGATACTTACTGACCCGACAAAACGAAATATCATCTTTCCAAGATGATCATATTTTTCTAAAAGTTCTGTAAAAACTTCTTTATTGTCAAGCGAGCGAGTTTCAAAAAGAATTCCGAGGTGATATTTTGTTTCTTCACAAGAACCAAACGCTCGATGGAGATATTGCAAGTATTCATTCTTGTGGCGTCGTAAACAATAACCTTCTACTATGTTTGCGGGGATTGACTTAGCGGAACGGCGTATTTGACTTCCTTCCTCGTACATCTCGAATTTTGGAAGGGATAAAGTTATTTGATGAATCTTTATCGCCAACTCGCGTGCGAGTTTATAAATCTCTAATTTTTCGTATCCCTTTTCCATACTCACTCTTTCTTTACACGCATATCCCACATCTCACATCGTATATCAATCATGCTACTTCAACTCTGCTTTGGTCTCCGATCATAAACCGGTGTACATGCGGTTTGCCGTTCGCTTCAACAATCTCCACGTCATTACCAAGTATACTGCCTTCGATGCGGAGTTTTACATTCATAATTTTCGAATCGCGAAGAACAATGCTGTACTCAACCTCGGCGTTCTGGATAATAGTGTTGTTTCCGATGGATGTAAACGGTCCGATATAACTATTTTCAATTACAGCATTTTTGCCAATGATCGCAGGTCCCCGAATTACACTGTTAACGACTTTCGATCCTTCCTCGAGAATAACTTTTCCGAGAACGGATGAAATCTTGTCAGTGTCACCTTTAATATTTGGTTCGATGTTATCAAGCACCAAACGGTTGGCTTCAAGCAAATCAGCAGGTTTGCCGGTATCTTTCCACCATCCGGTTATCTCGCTGTATCCGACTTTATATCCATGCTCGATGAGGTAAGTGTGAGCATCGGAAATTTCATACTCGCCGCGCGCGCTTGGCTTAATTTTCTTTACTGCTTCAAATATATGCCGGTCGTAAATGTAAATTCCGGCAACAGCGAATTGGCTCTTCGGCTTCGAAGGTTTTTCCTCTACCTTAATTATTTTATTATTCTTTATTACAGGCACACCGAATCGTTCCGGATCCTTGACTCTTGAAAGCGTCAGCCAGCAGTTGCAGTCGCTCTTCTCGAATTCATCTATGAATCTTTTCACGCCGCCTACGACCATATTATCGCCAAGGTAGAAAATAAAATTATCCTTCCCGATGAACTTCTCTGCGATCTTTACAACATGCGCGAGTCCCGCGGGAGTTTTTTGCGGGATGAATGTTATTTTTACTCCCCATCTTTTCCCATTCCCGATTGCATTCGGAACTTCTTTGCTGTCGGCATTGTGAATGATCCCGATCTGCTTAATTCCCGCATCGACTGCCGCTTCGATAGCATAATGCAGTATCGGCTTGTTTGCAATAGGTATGAGATGTTTGTTCTGAGTATGCGTTAGTGGACGCAGGCGCGTGCCGTGTCCGCCACTGGCTATTAATGCTTTCACCGTTTCACCTTAGAAATATTTTTAACTGAACTTGATTTGATGAATTTTCTGAATTTACTAATTATTTCGTTAAAATTCTCTTGTGTTATTTTTTCGTTTTCTTTTGCGATGCGCGCAACCTCGATTCCCCCGATTGTATAGATAGGCAGGAACTGAGGTGCATAGTCATTTAACGTTTGCAGATGAAGGTCTAATGTTTCAAAATCATTCCGAACAATAGGACCCGTGAGCGCTAACGGTGCGGACGATTGAATGACATTCTCCATCGTTGTCATCATAAGAGGTCCGAAAACTTCCGCCCAGGATGCTTTCATTTCGAGTTTCTTTGAAAGTTCAGTGATAGTATTAAGGAACATAGTCAGATAATTCGATGCCATCACGCAAGCGACATGGTAGAGTGGTTTCAACTCTTTGGGTATAACGATCGACTTTCCACCCAAATCTTCTACAATCTGCTGAATTTTATCAACTGCCTCAGGATTGCCTTCGATTCCGTAATAGATGCCTTTTAGTTTAGATTGAAGTCGTGACGGTTTCCCGGACGAAGGAAATGTCTGAACAGGGTGGATTGAACCTACAAGTGCGGTTCTTCTCTTTAAAGGATCAAGCACATCAACGGAATGAACACCGGAACAATGTACAATGAATAATTTATTGAATTTTATTTTTTTAACTTTTGCCAGTTCAGCGGCTACTTCCCTGATTGATCTGTCAGGAACAGCGATGAATATGATTTCAGTATTTAACGGTATGTCTGATATTTGCGTGGAAACATTTTTACATTTGACGGCATGAGCTAATTTAATAGCCGATGATCCTGTCCGGCTTATGATGCCGATTATCGGATAACCTTTTTCAAAGAGTGCAACTGCAAATGCCGAACCGACAGTTCCGGCTCCGATGATAGTGATCTTCGGATAGCGTACAGCCATATCTGGTTAATTCTCCCTCGTGATTGCCGCAGAAAGATAACCGACAACCGCATCGCGTTCGCCCGTGATGTTACCTGAGTTGCAGTGATGCAGTATTTCTACATGGTTTGCGCCGAGCATTTTGGCGGCACTGAGTGCGGCTATAATCGGACCGCCGCCGCAAGCTTCGGTGCGTGCATTTTCAATATCGTGCGCAAGTTGTTCGTGATCGAATTTAATGAGATCATCGATGGTAATTTTATCCAGCGCGTCCGCTTCATCCGCGGTGTGATAATGTGAGAGATCGCTTGAAGCGACAATTAGCGCGTTTTTTCCTTTTAGTACTTTTGCAAGTTTATTGCTGAGGTGATAACACAACTCACGGTTCTGGTCGCCCATGATAACAGGGACTAATTTAAAATCGCCCAGCACTTTTTGAAGGAACGGAAGCTGAACTTCAATCGCATGCTCTGCAAGATGTCCTCGGTCGGATAGCTCGATTATGTTTTCATCTTTCATAAGATCATCAATTAGTGTTGAGTCGAGTGCAACATTACCCAGGGGAGTCCGGTAAGCGTCTCCGTTGAATATTGAGATGCCTTTGAAGTATTCCCTGTGACTTGGCGAGATGACAATAACCGTTTGTACCGGATTGATCTGAAGAAGCTTATATGCATGAGCAGCGGTTGCACCCGAATAGGTATATCCCGCATGTGGCACAATAAGAGCGACAAGAGATCCTTTTATTTGCGGCACGATTACTTCTTCCAACATTTGATCTATTTCCCTGTCGAGCGCTTTGGGATTAGCCGTATAAAACATACCTGCAACTGCAGGTTGCCGAATAGTCGTCATATTATTTTTCTTCCCTGAAGATCTCTGCAGTAAAGATATAAATTTTTGATCTCGTATCTTTCCATTGATCCGATTGTAATC
This sequence comes from Bacteroidota bacterium, assembly GCA_020056225.1. Lineage (GTDB taxonomy): Bacteria > Bacteroidota > Ignavibacteria > UBA10030 > SZUA-254 > JAGVIE01. The sequence continues at coordinate 41,595 of JAGVIE010000037.1, read as the reverse complement.
CGGCTTTGCGTGCTGTCTGATTCAAAAATGTTTCCTTGTCCCATCCATATTCGGTCGCTACCTGAGGAAGTAGTAATCCTCGATTATGTTGATAATCGATAATCAGTCCATGTTTTCCCACTTCAATCTCATCAATGTTGCGTATAAGTATTAAAGGGGAGAGGATAGAGATTTCGATTTCAATATCTGTCAACTCATCCGGCGTTACAGGTGTAAATCTGTAATCTTCAAGAGCGGCTTTTTCAGCGGCATCACATACTGTATCGGTTAACGGTTTATCGCTTTCGATATATCCGATGCAGCCCCGAAGCTCTCCGCTTTTGTGCAGTGTTACAAATGCACCGCATTTTTCCTTCAGTCTTGATGAATGATTCCCTTTTATTGCTTCGCCTTTTTTTCGAACAGCAGATTCAATCGACAGGCGGGCAATTTGCAACAGGGATTCTTTATCACTCTTAGATAGCATTACCTATTTCGTTGTTTGAATTCTCTAAGAACTTACGGAAAATCGGGATGAGATTCAAGATTTGACTCTCATATTCATCTTTGCTACATTTCCAACGATAAATTCATTAGTATTCTAATCCATTATTCCATAAATCCATGTCCTTAATGGTCAGCATATCAGGTATTCGCGGAATCATCGGGGAAAGTTTGACTCCGGATATCGTTGTTAAATACTCTGCGGCGTTTGCGCAATACTGCAAGCGAGGGAAAATTATTATCGGAAGGGATGGGCGCGTTAGCGGTAAGATTATTGGGAATATTGTTTCATCGACTTTACTATCCATGGGTTGTGATGTTGTTGCGCTCGGTGTTGTGCCGACGCCAACGATAGCCCTTGCTGTAGAAAAACTTGGCGCAACCGGCGGAATCGCGATCACGGCAAGTCATAATCCAATCCAATGGAACGGAATGAAATTTATTGGCAGTTCAGGTTTGTTCCTTAATGCCGAAGAGAATAAACACTTCTGGTCTATTGCTGATACAGGATTATTTAACTACGCCGTCTGGAATAAAATCGGCAAACATAATACGGATGAAACATTCTACCTAAAACATATTGAAGCAGTACTGAATCAATCCATTTTTGATGTCGAACAGATTCGACAGCGGAAGTTCAAAGTTGTTATAGATTGCATCAATGCCGCCGGCGGGATGATAGTGCCGCAGTTACTTCGCAATCTCGGTTGTGAAGTTATCGAAATGAATTGCGATGTGAGCGGGATATTTTCCCGGGCACCTGAGCCTGTACCTGAAAACCTTGCCGAACTTTGCCGCCGGGTTCGTGAAGCAGAAGCCGATTTGGGTATAGCCGTAGATCCCGATGTCGACCGCCTTGTTCTGATAAATGAAAATGGAGAACCGTTCGGCGAAGAATATACGATTACATCGGTTGTAAAATTCATACTTGAGAAATATAAACACACCGGCAAGCCGACTACAGCCAAACATAAACCATCGGCTGTTAATATTCAGCCGTCAGTTGTGATAAATCTTTCCACAACCCGCGCGGTCGAGGATGTTGCCAAATTATATCATGCGAATCTGTTCCGTACTCCTGTTGGTGAAATCAATGTAGCGAGCCGAATGAAGGAAATCGGGGCGGTTGTCGGAGGAGAAGGTAGCGGCGGCGTGATACTTCCAGCGGTTCATTATGGAAGGGATGCCATCGTAGGCATTACAGTAATATTACAGCAGCTTGCCGAGTTTGGCGGTGCGCTTTCGGAATTCAAGAAAACCCTGCCGCAATACTCCATCTCTAAATCGAAGATCGATATTTCAGGAAAGAATCCCGAGCAAATATTCGAGAAGATTCGACAGAACAATAATTCTCTTGGTACAATAAATTCTGACGATGGATTAAAGATCGATTTTCCCGATTCATGGATTCACTTGCGGAAAAGTAATACCGAACCGATTATTCGCATAATCGCAGAAGCGCCGACTATGGAGCAAGCTGATGAAATCGTTAATAAATTTAAAAACCAGATAGGTTAAGAGAATGACACTTTGCAAGGTTATCGGAACGATCGTAGCTACACAAAAGAACGAACACCTTAAAGGACAAAAAATTCTGATTGTTCAGCCGGTAGACCTTAACGGAAAACTAATCGGAAGGGATTTATTGGCGCTCGATTCGGTAGATGCAGGCGTTGGCGACACGGTTCTCGTAGTTCAGGAAGGTCAGAGTGCCGCGCAGGTGATCAAAAATAAAAAAGCTCCGGTTCATTCTGTAATTGTCGCGGTTGTCGATGGATTCGAAGTCGTGGAGTAGACATATCATGGAGTGATGAAAAGATGGAGCTTTTTAACTGGTCAAGGGAGATAGTTGATGTTCTCGATATATGATTTACTTGTTCTTACTCAGGTTCCCAACGTTGGATCCCACAGGTTGCGGACATTAATAACCCATTTCGGTAATCCTTCTTCTGTACTCAAAGCTTCTGCAAGAGAGATCGTTGCCATCGATGGTTTCACCGAAAAACTTGCTTCTTCAATTGTGCACTACATCCGCAGTACGAAAATCAAAGAAGCCGAGAAGTATGCCGAGAAGCAGTTATCGAAACTTAATCATATCGATAGCCGCATTATTACAATCTGGGATAAACAATATCCTGATCTCTTGAAAAAGATTTATGACCCGCCGCCATTTTTCTTTATGAATGGTGAATTGAACGAGACGGATAAATATGCTATTGCCATTGTCGGGACGCGCAATCCATCGGAGTATGGCGTCAGGATCGCGGAAAAATTTACACAAGGATTAGTGAAGCTCGGAATAACTATTACCAGCGGGCTTGCGAGAGGAATTGATACGATCGTACATAATGCTGCATTAAAAGCGGGCGGTCGAACGATCGCAGTCATCGGTTCCGGATTAGATGTTCTCTATCCTCCTGAGAACAAAATATTAAGCGAGCGTATTGCAGAGCGTGGAGCTATGATTTCTGAATATGAACTTGGCGCAAAACCGGATGCTGTGAATTTTCCGCGCCGGAATCGTATCATCAGCGGTTTATCTTTAGGAACGCTGATCATCGAGACCGATATAAACGGCGGCGCGATGATAACTGCAAACACTGCGCTTGATCAAAACCGCGAAGTGTTCGCTGTGCCGGGGCAAGTCGGGTCGAAGGTCAGCCGCGGTTGTCATGCTTTGATAAAAGAAGGCAGAGCTAAACTCGTCGAAAACATAGAAGATATTGTATCTGAACTCCTTACAAAACTCAAGCCTATACTGAAAAAGGGAGAGAACGAAGAATTGAAGGCGGAACCGGAGTTAAGCCTTTTCGAAAAATCAATTTTTGATATTATCACTGAACATCCATCTCATATCGACAGTATCGCCGAAACCACGAAGATGTCAACTGCGGATGTTCTGGTCAATTTACTCAGCCTCGAATTCAAAGGATTGGTGAAGCAGTTGCCGGGGAAAATGTTTGTCAGATTGTGAACAATCCGAAGGCAATAAAGTTATTTACGAATTAATATATTACTATAGACAAAGAATTGGGTTTAGAATTTTTTCCTTATGAAAAACTTTCGTATTATATATGGCAGTATTTAAAATCAGCGAATCATTTATTGAAGATAATATAGCTTCAGAATACTTCGCTTGTGATGTTGCACGGTGTAAAGGTGCTTGCTGTACGCTCTCCGGCGGCAGAGGCGCTCCGGTTCGAGACGATGAAGTGGACGAACTCCGCAAAACTATTCCATACGCCCGACAATATTTACCGGAACAACATCTGAAAGTAATGGATACTGTAGGTGCCATTGAAGGTAACCCCGGCGCTTTTACTACGGTCTGTATCGGCCAAAAAGATTGTGTTTTTGTTTTTTATGATAATGGAATCGCGCGATGTTCGATCGAGCAAGCGTATGTAAAAGGCGAGATATCGTGGCGGAAACCGATTTCGTGCCATTTATTTCCGATACGGATATCTGCAAACACACCGGAACGATTGCGCGACGAAAATATAACGGAATGTTTTACTGCGCGCGAGAACGGCCGGACAAAAAATATCAGGTTATCAGATTATTTGAAAGATGCTTTGATCAGAAAATACGGTGAAAGCTGGTATGATGAATTCCGAGAAGAATGCCGACGGCGTAATGAATCCAGATAATTATTTCATGCTAAATATTTTATACTAATGTTAAATCTATCTCAACGACAAACAATGCAAATGAAGCTGACCCCTCAACAGGTTCAGTATTTGCAATTATTGCAGTTGCCGGTGCTTGCTCTTGAGCAGAGAATAAAAGCCGAACTGGAGCTGAATCCTCTGCTTGAAGAGGTCGATGAGATGGAACCGGTTCAAGAGCAGGAAGAATCGAAAGAAGAAGAGGTTGCCGAATTACCGGAGCAAACAAAAACAGCTGAAAAAGAAACGTCATCGAGCGAAGATGGTTATACATTCGAAGATTTCATGAATGATAATCTCGAGGGCTATAAAACTCATGCGATATCGGGCAGCGATGAGGAAAGAGATGAATTTCCACAACCTGCGGAGGTGACATTAACACAAAAACTGATGGATCAGATCACGATGCTCGATTTGACGCCGGATGAAAAATTGTTATGTGAAGAAATAGTCGGTAACATAGATGAAGACGGTTATCTCCGAAGAGAACTTAGCCTTATAATACAGGATTTAAATTTATCAAAAGGTCTCTCGATCACTCCGGAGCGCGGCGATGAAATTTTAAAGATGATTCAGAAACTCGATCCACCGGGAATCGGCGCAAGGACATTGCAAGAGTGTCTCATCGTCCAACTCGAAATCTCTGAAATAAATTCTACGGTTACGGAACAGGCATTGAAAATATTGCGCGACCACTTCGAAGATTTCACGATGAAACATTACGAGGAGCTTTCGAAGAATCTCAACATCACGACCGATCAATTAAAACTAATCCTAGATTTGATACATAAGCTCAATCCGAAACCGGGAGAAGGGCAATTCACTGCACAGCAAAATTACATTGTCCCCGATTTTACCGTCGAACGAGATGATGACGATTTTATCGTTCAGTTGAATGACCGGAGCGTGCCTTTTTTACGGATAAATCGCGGATATAAAGACCTGATGTCTAAAAAAAATAAATCCGGCAATGCCGATGGGGTAAAAGATTTTATAAGAAAACGATTTGAAGCCGCTAAATGGTTCATCGCATCCATCAACCAGCGCCGCGATACTATGATGAGAGTAATGCGGACTATAGTTGAAAAGCAAAAAGCATTTTTTGAGACCGGTGAGAACCTGAGACCGATGATTTACAAGGATATTGCCGAAGTTATCAGAATGGATATCTCCACGATCAGCAGGGTAGTCAACGGTAAATATGTTCAAACAGAATATGGAGTATTTGAGCTGCGGCATTTCTTCAGCGATAAACTGACGACATCATCGGGCGAAGAAGTTTCGAATAAGGAAGTGAAGAAAACCATCAGGGGAATTATTGAAGCTGAGGATCCGAATCATCCTCTCAGTGACGATCGTATAGCTGAAATTTTGAATAACGACGGATTGAATATAGCACGCAGGACGGTGGCAAAGTATCGTGAAGCTATGAAGATACCTGTTGCCCGCCTCCGAAGAAAAATCTAATCAATATCTTACAATAATATATTATGCCACAAATCTTTCATTCTACAACAGTCATCGGTCTTACCCATAACGGAAAAACCGTCATCGGCGGTGATGGTCAGGTAACCGTAGGTAATGCCATCATGAAGCAAGGCGCCCGTAAGGTAAGGAAAATTTACAATGATACCGTTCTTGCAGGTTTTGCCGGCGCTGCTGCCGATGCGTTTACACTCTTCGAACGATTTGAAGAGCGGCTCCAGCAGTATCACGGAAATCTCCTGCGCGCGGCAGTCGAGCTGGCAAAAAATTGGCGTACGGATAAGTATCTCAGACAGCTCGAAGCTCTTCTAGCAGTGCTGGATAAGGAACAGGCGCTGATTATTTCCGGAACGGGAGAGATTGTTGAGCCGGATGACGGAATTGTAGCGATCGGGTCGGGCGGTAATTATGCTTTGTCGGCAGCCAGAATACTTAGAAAACATTCGAATCTTGCCGCGCCGGAAATAGTTAAATTATCGCTGGAAGCTGCCGCAGATATATGCATCTTTACAAATAAAAATATTATAATCGAAGAATTGTAATGACAAAAAAAATCAAGAAAGAAATATTGCAGGAATTGACTCCGCGCGAGATTGTGCGGGAGCTTGACAAATATATCATCGGACAACATGCGGCGAAAAAATCGGTTGCTATTGCCATTCGCAATCGATGGCGGCGTTTGCAGACTTCGGAAACTCTTCGTGAAGAAATCATGCCGAACAACATAATTATGATCGGTCCCACCGGAGTTGGAAAAACCGAGATCGCTCGCCGTCTCTCGAAATTAGTGAACGCTCCCTTCATCAAGGTTGAAGCATCGAAGTTTACGGAGGTCGGTTATGTCGGGCGCGATGTTGAATCGATGATTCGTGATCTTACAGAGTTTGCTGTGAACATGTTAAAAAACGAGAAGGCATCGGAAGTTCAGGATAAAGCAGGGCGCCTCTGTGAAGAGCGCATTCTCGATATCCTCGTGCCGCCCGTTCGCCGCGGAACGCATCAAGAATTGACCGCTGTTATAGAAGATAATGCGATGAACAATGAACATAAATCGACCCGCGATAAATTCAGCGAGAAACTTCGTGCAGGCGAACTTGAAGACCGCATCATTGAAATGGATGTTACCACAAGCCAGCTTCCCGCGATGCAGGTATTCGGTCCGTTCAATGTGGAAGAAATGGGAATGAATATCCAGGAGATGTTCGGGAATATCCTCCCTAAAAAAACAAAGAAGCGCAAGATGACTATCGCCGAAGCCCGGAGTATTCTGATTCAGGAAGAAACCCAAAAACTGCTCGACACGGAATCAATCGTGAAAGACGCGCTGGAACGTGTTGAGAATTCGGGAATCGTTTTTATAGATGAGATCGATAAGATCGCCGGAGACCGGGGGCATTCTTCCGGTCCCGATGTTTCAAGAGAAGGAGTTCAGCGGGACTTATTGCCGGTTGTCGAAGGAAGCACGGTTCTCACAAAATATGGCAGTGTAAAAACAGACCATGTACTTTTCATCGCCTCAGGAGCTTTTCATATATCCAAGCCATCCGACCTTATTCCAGAACTTCAAGGCAGGTTTCCAATTCGTGTCGAGCTGGAAAGTTTAACTGTTGATGATTTTGTAAAAATTCTAACACTGCCTCAGAATGCTCTCCTCAAACAATATTCTGCATTACTTGAAACTGAGGGTGTCGATCTCAAGTTTACGCCGGAAGCTGTAAAGGAGATAGCAAAATTAGCCGCAGAGGTAAACGAACAGGTTGAAAACATCGGGGCACGCCGGCTTCATACAATAATGACGACACTTTTGGAGGAAGTGCTTTTTGATGCCCCTGATAAGTACGTAGGAAAAACTATTATGGTCACGAAGGAGATGGTATCCGAACAACTCGCGAATATAATGAAAAATAAAGATTTGACTAAGTACATATTATAATGTAAGATCAAAACCCGGATATCGAATGACAGATATCCGGTACGATGAAATTTAAGCTACAAAAACTTTCCCGATTTAAGATTCCCTATTGAACTCAGTGTACCTTATCGCCTGTAGTTGGCGGTTGAAAGCCGAACCCGCCGGGCGTTGGTTCACCCTGAATTTTTATCTCACCGAAAGTCTTCTCGAACTTTTCGATGTTATCTCTCAAAGCGTTCAACAGCAATTTTACGTGCTGGGGCGTTGTAATGATCCTGGCATGTACTTTAGCTTTCGGCACGCCGGGTAAAACGCGTGTGAAATCTATTACAAACTCAGCCGGCGAGTGCGTGATGATAGCCAGGTTAGAGTAAATACCTTCGGCTTCTTTCTCGCCTAATTCTATGCTGATCTGCTGTGTCGGTGGTTGATTCGGGTTAGCCATAATTTTCTTCTTTCCTGATAAAATGAAAATGCCCTCCATCGTTTATTGATGAAGGGCATTGAAATTCTTGTGAGTTATTTCTTTCTGAGTGAATCTGCTTTTTCGAGCGCTTCTTTCGCTTCCTTTACCATATTGGAATTCGCATAAGCTGAAGCCAAAAGATCGAAGGCATTTGCATCGTCAGGTTTTACTTCGGATAATTGTTTGAAATATTCGCTTGCCTTCTTGAATTTTTCAACGTACGATTTATCGATGTTCTTTTTCATGTCGCTGGATTGTGCCGCTTGTTTCATCTTGTCGCCCACCCGCATGTACGTAACGCCGATATTCTGAAGAGCGACTTCATAATTCGGATCGACTTTGAGCGCATTCTCGAAATGAGTAATAGCTTCATTAAGCGAATCTGTCTGCATCAGAAGTACGCCGAGATCGTATTGGAACACTTTGTTGGTGGGGTCTTTTATGATGGCTTCCCTGATGTAAGGTTTAGCTTCGTTTGCCCTACCGACACGAACGTAGATGTCGATCATAGTTGCAAGGAGTTCCGAGTTTTCGGGATCGTACTTGCGTGCCGCGATGATGGCGTCTATAGCGGTGTTATAATTTTCAGTTGTTCCGGCTTTGTTGCTCTTTGCTTCCTCATCCTGCGCTCTCTGTAGATATACATTGATGAGGGAAATATGAAGAGACGATGACTCTCTCCGTTTCAATGCCTCTTTAATTGTAACGATCTCGTCATCGGTATTTCCGAGCGCGTGATAAGCGACTGCAAGATTTTGATATGTGACTACGCTATCCGGGTTGACGGTCACAGCTAATTTATAACTTTCTACGGCTTGCTTCAAGAGCATCGTTGCGCTGTCGGGTGATGCGTTGATGCTTTTATTGTACAACCCAACTCCTTGATTCAATGCCTGGCTCCAGATATATTTTTTTGCCTGGCCGATTTTTTCGGCGAACTCATTACTGCTTTTCAACGAGGCATCGTATGCTTCAATGGAGCCCGTATAATTGGCGCGCTGCATTCTTGCGTTGCCGAGTAGCCACCATGCTTCGGCGTTGGTTGGATTTTTTTCAACTTCTTGTGCAAGCCACTTCTCGGCGCTCTCCCAGTCGGATCGCTGGATGTAAAGCTTCGCGCTTGTCATCTCCTGAGATGCGCACTGAAATCCCGTGAATAATATAATTGAGAGAACAAACACGAGGATTGCTAAAATTGTATAATTTTTCATGTAAACTCCTTATGGGGACGTTAAAAGATTGTTCTAAAACTTGGTCAAAATATACGCAAAGTCTGAAAAAGAAACAAACTCAACGAAAAGCTTGATACTTAAGAATATCTTTTGTACAATACTCCCGAAACCGTGGAAGTTAATGTATGAGATTCCAGACTATTATCATATCGGTAATCTTGATCCTATTTGCCCTGACAGCTTGCAGGGATAAAGGGACTGAGCCTTATGTAAAAAGCATTTGGCTGAGTGCTGAAGACATCGATGTGACGGATGCGTCTATTCATGTTATCCTTTCTAACGACAACAAGCCGAGCAGTTTCTCACTAAAGCTTAATGGTAAAACGATCTTAAGTGCCAATACACGTGATACACTGATATTCAGCGACTCACTTCTTCCAAAACATACCTACACTTACAAAGCATACCGTCTCGATGGTGCAATAGTATTTGACTCCAGCGATGCACTTACAATTATCACGATGGACACGACAAGCCACAACTTCATTTGGGAGATTGACACGTTGGGCGACGGTAATGCGAGTGTGTTGTATGATGTAGCAATTATTAATGATACTCTCGCATACGCTGTTGGTGAGATTTATAAAAAAGATTCGACGGGAAATTTTGAGACAGAACCATATGGTGTTGCTAAGTGGAATGGAAAGCGATGGGAGTTGATACGCCTCTATGCGGTAGCCCCACAAGGATATAATTCAGTTCTTATTCCCAAAGGTGTATTTATATTCTCAGAATCAAATATTTGGTTTGCAGGTGGCGGTGTCTTTAAGTGGGATGGATCAAGCCAGTATGTAACACCGTACTGGATAAACACATTTCCCGGAAATCCAAATCCGATTTGGACAACAGGGCAGTATGCTCAAAAGCTTTGGGGGATTTCAACAAATAACCTTTACGTTGTTGGCACGAGTGGTGGGATTGCGCATTTCAATGGCACAAGTTGGCAGAAGCTTGAGAGCGGGACGACGACGGACATCATGGATGCGTGGGGAATCTTCAACCCGACTACCAACAGGACAGAAGTATACTGTGCGGTTACCTCATTCTGGACTCCTCAAGACAAAAAGATTCTGAAGATCGTCAGTTCGAGCACGGTCGATTCGGTTGCCTGGACCACTGGACGTGACGTTGTTTCGGTCTGGACGCCGAACGGATTCCCGCTGTTTACTGCCGGAGATGGTGTGTTCGAGAACCGCACTGGCAACTGGAGGGAGATGAACGTTGGTGCAAACATCTACACGGAACGGATCCGTGGCAACAGCCGCAACGATATTGTCGTGATAGGAGGTTTTGGATTGATCGCCCACTACAACGGACTAAGCTGGAGAGTGATTCAATTGAACATGTCGAGCACCGTTGGTTATCCTGGGTTGGCGGTGAGCGATCGGCTGGTCGTGGTGGTCGGTGGAGACGTGTCACGGGCCATCGTTGCTATCGGGAAACGTTAACGAAAATATAAAACCCGTCTCCGTGTTGCTGCACGGAAACGGGTCAGACACGAACAACCTCGGTTGGTTCATCCTACATTTTTTCTTTTGATTCTTATAAAATTTTTATTATATATACCAGAACCCTTTAATATTATCTGTGAGTATGTTTCCACAGAAAAATAAAATCATTGTTTGGAGAATTACAAAATGGCTACAGTATCATTACAACCACCTGCGCACGGGCAGAAAATAACTATAAGCAACGGAAAATTGAACGTTCCCGATCATCCAATCGTTCCTTTCATCGAAGGCGACGGCACAGGTCCCGACATCTGGCGGGCATCGGTGCGTGTGTTCGATGCGGCGGTTCAGAAAGCATACGGCGGCAAACGTCAAATTGCCTGGATGGAAGTTTTTGCCGGAGAGAAATCGTTCAAACAGTTTAATAGCTGGCTCCCCGATGAAACGGTTACTACATTTAGAGAATATCTTGTCGGCATCAAAGGTCCGTTAACAACCCCAATCGGTGGAGGGATCCGTTCGCTCAATGTCGCATTGAGGCAGATGCTGGATCTGTATGTTTGTCTGAGACCTGTTCAATACTTCAAAGGTGTTCCATCGCCCGTAAAGAAACCGGAAGCGGTTGACATGATAATCTTCCGTGAAAATACGGAAGATATTTATGCCGGAATCGAGTTTACAGCCGGTTCACCTGAAGCGCAGAAAATGCTCGACTTTTTCTCGAAAGAATTTCCCGATATGTTTAAGAAGATTCGTTTCGGAACAACCAACAAAGTCAGCGGTTGGAATGATATGATCGGTCGATCAAAAGAAGATGCTTCTATAAAAGTCGGTGTCGGACTGAAACCTGTATCTGCTCAAGGTTCCGAGCGGCTTATCCGTGCGGCAATTCAATATGCTGTCGATCAGAAAAGAAAATCTGTAACGTTTGTTCACAAAGGGAACATAATGAAGTTCACTGAGGGTGCTTTCCGCGATTGGGGATATGTGTTGGCTGAGCGCGAGTTCGGCGGCAAAGTATATACATGGTCGCAGTGGGAGCGGACGAAAAAAGAAAAAGGTGAAGATGCGGCGAATGCTGAGCAGAAGTCAGCCATTGCTTCCGGCAAAGTTCTCATCAAAGATTCTATTGCCGATATTACACTTCAGCAAGTTCTCACACGACCGGAAGAATTTGATGTAATAGCAACGCTAAATCTGAACGGTGATTATCTTAGTGATGCGCTTGCCGCACAGGTTGGAGGAATCGGTATTGCGCCGGGCGGAAATATTAATTACGTCAGCGGTCACGCAGTGTTCGAAGCAACGCACGGCACTGCGCCGAAGTACGCTAACCTCGATAAAGTAAATCCCGGCTCGGTTATTCTCAGCGGCGAGATGATGCTGCGTTATATGGGTTGGATGGAAGCCGCCGATCTGATTATCAAAGGATTGAATAACGCGATCAAGTCGAAAGTTGTCACATACGACTTTGCCAGATTGATGGAAGGCGCCAAAGAAGTTAAGTGCTCGGAGTTTGGTGACGTGATCATCAAGAATATGTAAACAAGATTTAATGGAAATGAAAAAGCCGGCTTTATTAGAGTCGGCTTTTTTTGTTTCTATCTAACCAGAATTTATTTTAGCAATACCATCTTCTTTGTTTCAGTAAAATCTTTAGTTGTCAACCTGTAATAATAAATTCCACTTGAGAGATTGCCTGCATTTCCGTCAGAGGTTGATCCGCCTTCGGTGGAGAACTCAACGGATTTGTACCCTGCCTCCAGAACTTCATCGACCAGCGTTGCAACTTCTCTTCCCTGGGTGTTATATACTTTCAATGTAACGTGACCGGTTTTTGATAATTGATAATTGATAAGTGTCGATGGGTTGAACGGATTCGGATAGTTCTGTTCAAGTTTGAATGTTAGCGGAGTAGTTTGTAAGCTTCTTTCGGCGTGTAGAACAATTTGTGTCGTCGGCTGTTGGATAGTAACTGATCCTTTGCCCATCATAGGGATGATGTTACGATTGCCATCAATTAGAGAATAATCGATGTTGTCAGCACCGATGTCCCAACTGATAGTAAGAGGATATTGCGGCGATGTGAGCATGATGGCTCTTTCAAAGTACGACTGGAGATTGTTCGGGATAATTTCCAGCATCCTCTGAGTTGTAAATCGCGCATCGAACATTCCTGCCGGCGGCAGAGGCGGTAATGTATACCGGTCGATATTAGCGTTCGCGTCATCAAGAGTAAAATATAATGTCTGGCGGTTTCCATCGCTATCTCTGATAATCAAAGTATTAAGATGGTTCTTCGAAAAGAAAACATTTTCTCTGTATTGCGAACGACCGGTTGATGTCGAGAGTACTAATATACCGTCGCTGTTGGCTTTTACCCAGTATCCGGATCGGGGATTTATCGTGTCAACGACGCTATAACCGTTGCTGTATCCGAAGTATGAAGACATCACGATACCCGAAGGTATCTCAGTAATATTATTCACTGCAACACTTTTTGATATCGAACCTATCATATTCCATCCTGCCTTCAAATCGATTGTATCGGTTTCGATTGAATCGCCTATGATAGGAATGAGTTGGGGTACACCGAACTTTATCCAATACCCAACACCGTTCAATAATGTGTCTCGTGCTATGTATGATGAATTGTACGAGTAAGTATATCCGGTTGCAGTAGGGAAAATAGTCGATGATCGCGGGTCGGAAACATTCAGATGTAGTGATAGCAGATTCCATCCCCTCACGGCATCTGCATGCAACAATATCGTAAACGGTGCATCGCTTGAATCGGTGACAGAAGTCAGTCCTGTGTTTGTAATCCGCACACGCGCTTGATCTGTTCCAACTGCTGGCACTGACCATAGATAAGAACCGTTTGATGCCGGGATATCATCGGCGATCAGATTCCATGTAGTTCCATTATCCGAAGTGTATTCGAGTTTAATGCGATCAACAAATTTTTTCGACCATGTGATAGTTTCTTCAGCTCCGGCTACACAAACTTCTCCTCCGTTCGGCGAGGTCAGATCAATCGAAGGAATACGTACCAGAGGACGCTGGTAAACTCCGTTGCCGAATGTTGAAGCTCGAAGTTTTCCGTTCCGTCGCGATATCGTAACATCCAATACCATAGCTGAAGGCATACCGCTGGAAAATTCTTCCCAGCTCAATCCATAATCGGAAGAATGAAAAACGCCGAGATCAGTTCCTACATAAACATTTGCCGGATCTTCGGGATCGACGCAAACTGCCTGATGCGGTATATCAGGTAATGTCCCGGAAATATCAATCCAATTCTGTCCGACATCGGTTGTTTTGAAAAGATGAGATGTTCCGTAACCGGAATAGGTTAAATATGCGGCCGCGCTGTTTGTTGGATCGAATTCAATATCGGTTGGATATCTATCCGGAAGATTTTGGTTGCCGTTTAGATGATTTGTAACGTTCGTCCATAACTGACCGCCATTCACAGAGGCAAAAACTTCAAAAACCGGTGTCACACCAAAAGCCCCGGTTCCTGTGGCGGCGATTAATGTATCTGCGCTGGTGAACGCGACACCGATGCAAGCTATGTTTGTTCCGTTAAGTGATGTTTGACCGTTTGAGGAGAACCATGAATCAGCTCTATCTGTTGTCTTATAAACGTTTTTACTTCCTGCATATAGAATATTGGAATTGGACGGTGCAATAACGAATGGAGCGATGAAATTGGAATTGCCGGAACCGGTTGGAAGACCGTAAACTTTATATGCGGCGCTCCATCCGCCGTTTGTAGTTTTGTAAAGTTGTAACCATTGAGTTTCATAATACATGATATCGTGGTTGTTCGGATCGATTGCGCAGAAACCGCCGTCAGCGCCAAGAAGATTGCCCCAGTAGCCGCCGCCGGAAAATTTTAAAGTTCCGTTGTCTTGCAATCCGCCGATTGCTATCGTAGAATCATCATATGCGTTTGCGAAACCCGGATAAAATTGGGTAGTTACAAATCCGTTGTTACAGTTGATGAATGATGTTCCGCCATCGATCGTTTTATAAACACCGCCGTCTGTACCGAAATAAATTATATTCGAATTTGTCGGATCGAAGGCGATCGCATGTTGATCGACATGAACGACACCGACTGATATTACGCCGAGGTTTCCGCCGCCGTTTGTCGATTTATAAACATCTATTCCTCCACAAAAGATCGTATCGGGATTTGCCGGATGTACAGCTATCGCATTATCATACCATCCTTGGCGGCTAACCGATCCGAAAATGTTGGTAGAATTAACAAGGGTCCAAGCATTTCCGTTGTTTGTAGTTTTGTATAAACCCAGCGCGCCGCCGGACATCGCATCGGAAATACTCGCATATATGACCGATGGATTCGAAGGTGAGACCGAAAGAGATGTTCTGCCGAAGCCGGTAGCGGGTAATCCATTGGTAAGCATAAACCATGATGCGCCTGTATTTACCGTTTTGTATAAACCGGGATTTGGGGATGAGTCAAGATTTCCATGCGATGAAAAAAGTGTCGATGTATCGTTTGGATTTATCACAACATCCATTGCCATGAGAACGGAATTCGATCTTATCCATGTGGATCCGGCATCGACCGATTTATACACACCCTCGCTTGTCGCCGCGAAAATAGTTTGAGTGTTGAGCGGGTTGATTACTATTTTTTGTACGGCTGTAATTTCAGGGAACGACCAAAGTAATCCCGTCTGATTCCATGTAGTTCCGCCGTCTGTAGATTTCAGTATTCCCATACCATAAGATGCGCGAGCGCCGGGTGTTCCGACCAAAGGGCGGTGATACATGCTGATCTCACCGGTTCCGATGTACATGATATTCGGATTGAACGGATCGAGAACAATCGCGCTGATAGAAAGCGAACTATATCCGGTGTTAATATAATTCCAGGCATTCGATCCTGTTCCGCCGGATATAGATTTCCATAATCCTCCGCTTGCCGATCCTGCCCAAACGATATTTGTATTGTCAGGATTGACCGCGATAGCAAGAACTCGTCCGCCGATATTTGTCGGTCCCATAGAAGTCCATTCCGAACTCGACAATCCGTTTGCAAGAAGTTTCCTTTCCTTCTTCATGGAGGATTGAAGATAGCGAACCGCCTTTTGGAACCCGGCACGCGGAATAAATTCGTACGGCAGCGCCCTTTGGGCGTACCACCACTCGAATGCTTTCCATGCGCCGCTTTCTAACTTCACCTGTTCATTGGTATTCGAGGGAAGTTTTGAATGATGCTCTACTCCAAGAAATCCAATAAAGAACAAGATTAACGAGAGGAGAATTATGCTGAATTTACGCTTCATGAATTTATAAACATGTATATCTCAGATATAGGTAATTGTTATTTTCTAAGTTTATTGGTTTATCGGACTATTTCCATATCCTTGTATGAGATAGTCTCATATTCATCGTTACAATTTGGTTCACTAAAAATAAACGGTCAATTGATTTAATGACTTATTTGTTCAAAATAACTTTCATATCTTTATACATGACAACTTCCTGCATATCATTGCCAATACCTAATCCACCTTTTCCTAAGTCCGACAGAAACGCTTCGACCGGAATTTTATTCGTGAAGAAATCTAATTCTTTTCCATCGAACCAGAATCTCAAATTATTTCCGGAGTCTTTAATTTGTATGCTATGCCAGCTTGAAGAATCAAAATTAACGATTAGTCTGTTTCCAAAAGCATCGTTACTATTATGCCAGCCATAATAGAAACCGTACCATCTTACATGAATAAAGTCAAATTCACCCCCGGGGACTTTCTGTAATATGAGAACGGTACCTTTTATAGAATCATTTAAACTCAACCTCCAAGCAAATTTAAAATTGCTGCCTTTAAATTTAAAACGGTATGTTGCCGCTCCAGCATTGATAGTTCTGTTTACAAAATGTACGTGTTCGACCGGCAGAATATTTACAACACTGTCCGAAAATATCAATTTATCTTGAGAACCTCCACCCCGATCATCTCTGGTCCATTCCCATTTAGTATGATCCGGTCTGACAATATGACCTTCGCCTGATCCCCAATGAACCTTAATCTCGATATTACCTGTTGTCGGCATCAGTTCAAGTTCCACAATCGATGTTTCGCCCGGCAGAACATTGATATCCCTTTCACCGCGGTATCTCGAATAACCTTGATCGTCAAACGCTTCAACCTTCAAATGCCACCAACCGATATCTATATTTGTGAACACTCCTGATGCTGTTGAAGACGAATCTGAGATTCGAAGGAGAATGAATTTCTCTCGATACCCTTCACGGGTTAATTTAGCGGTTACCTGCGTGATACCGGCTGGGGTATCGGAAAGTGAAAGTGTGATTTTTCCCAGACCATCGACCTGTTGGTCAGCAGATGAAATATGAACTGCTTCTTTGCAGGATATCGACGAGAAAATAATTACTACCCATAATAGAAAAAGAGAGCATCTCATTGTAGTGATCCTCCAAATATTTTTGAACTGAATTGATTTACCTTTAATATATCCTATTCGGTATAAAAAGTCAATGGATACATCTTTGCATAATTCTGCGTTTTTTGCTACTTTCTATTGTCATTTATCTCAATTGAAGATTAAGTAGAACAAATGGCTAACACAAATCCGTTAATAGAACAGGAAGAAATAACCGGAGTCGAAGAAGAAACTCAGGAGCCGGCGAAAGTTATTCTCTTCAACGATGAAGTGCATACATTCGATGAAGTGATAAACCAGATTATACGTGCAACTGGCTGCGGCTTGACTAAGGCGGAAGCTTTAACATTGCAGGTTCATCATGAAGGCAAAGCTATCGTTTACTACGGCGAGATTGTAAAGTGCATGCAGGTGAGCAGTGTGCTTGAAGAAATTGAATTACTGACACAGATTGAAGTATAAAGGAGAAAGTAATATGGGATTCAAAGTAAAAGAAAATGAAATATTATATGATGCAAAGGGGAGAAAATCGCACATATTGCTTTCATATAAAAGATATGAAAGTTTGATTGAGCAGATTGAGGATCTTGAAGATCTCAAAGCGATTAATGAAGTTAGATCGGAACCGGATATCCCATTTGAGGAAGTCAAAAAGAAAATTTTAAAAAAGAAGCGATGAAATATTCGATTACTTTCAAACCATCAGCTTCGAATGATATTGAGAGCTTACCTGTTGAGATCAGTCTAAGAATATTATCTGATATAGAGAAATTAAAATATAATCCGCGGCCCTTTGGTTGTAAGAAAATAGTGGGATCAAGAAATGATTGGCGTATTCGCATCGGTAATTATCGTGTATTGTACGAAGTTGATGATGTCGAAAAAAGAATTCGAGTATTTAGAATCAAACATAGAAAAGAAGCTTATAGATGACATCAAAAGAAATTAGGAATAGTTTTATAAAATATTTTGAAGAACGTGGACATAAGATTGTTTTAAGTGCCCCGGTTATTCCTCATGACGATCCGACATTGTTGTTCACTAACGCGGGCATGAATCAGTTCAAGGATGTTTTCCTTGGAACCGGCAAGCGTGAATACAACCGCGCCGCAGATACGCAAAAGTGTATCCGTGTAAGCGGAAAGCATAATGATCTTGAAGAAGTTGGCAGAGATACGTATCACCATACATTTTTCGAGATGCTGGGCAACTGGTCGTTCGGCGATTACTATAAAAAAGAAGCAATCGAGTGGGCGTGGGAATTATTAACAAAAGTTTGGGGACTCGACAAGAAGCGTTTGTATGCTACTGTTTATGAATCTGATGACGAAGCAGAACAACTTTGGAAAAAAGTAACAGATATCGATCCGTCGCATGTTATCCGTTTCGGTAAGAAAGATAATTTCTGGGAGATGGGTGAGACGGGACCATGCGGACCATGCTCTGAAATTCATGTTGATCTTACTGACGATTTTTCAGGCAGCAAGCTTGTTAATGCAGGCGATCCGCGGGTGATGGAAATTTGGAACCTCGTATTCATCCAATACAACCGTGACGACAAGGGAACACTAACACCGCTTCCTTCAAAGCATGTAGATACGGGTATGGGTTTCGAACGGATTTGTGCGGTGTTGCAGGGGAAGAAATCTAACTACGACACCGATGTTTTTATGCCGATAATAAATCGGATTTCTGAGATTGCAGGTCAGCCATACAAAGCACAGCTTAACGACCCGCTTGATATCGCGATGCGTGTTGTGGCTGATCATGCTCGTATGCTATCTTTCTCGATTGCTGATGGAGGAATACCATCGAACGAAGGTCGGGGATACGTTATGCGTCGTATTCTCCGCCGAGGTGCACGCTTCGGTAGAACACTTGGTTTGCATGAACCGTTTATTTACAAAGTTGTAGAAGCGGTTGTTAAATCAATGGGCGAGCAATTCCCTGAAATAAAAGAAAAGCAAAATCATATTGAGCGGGTGATTAGGGGAGAAGAGGAAAGTTTCAACAAAACACTTGAGGAAGGAATCAAAGTGTTTGTTACTAAAGCCATCCCAGATGCGATCCAGCATGCAGCTGGTAGTTTAGGCTATTATACCAAGCAACTTGATACTTTCTCTGATGAAATTGGTGGAACGACAGCCTATCTTTGGCCGTCTGAAAGGATGAAGATTGAAACTCCAAACGGTTGGGCCATTCTGGAGAATGTAAAAACGGGCAGCATTGTTAATGGCGAGAAAATAGATGAACAATATGTGAAATGGGTATTGGAAAATGATTTCAACAAGAAGGGTGAATCAATTACACTACTTAAGTCTTCTGAATTTGTTAGTGTTGCAATACCCTCTTCAGGATCTGTCGCAAATGATCTTAAAAACATGAAAGAATATACTATTAGTGGATCTCAGGCTTATCAAATGTATGATACATTTGGATTTCCACCTGATTTAACTGAATTGATGGCAAAAGATGCTGGTGTTATTGTCGACCTAGACCAATTTAATGAATTGATGGAGGAACAACGAGAGCGCTCTCGGAAAGTCGGCTTGCAAGGCAATATAGCGGCGACCACGGCTGCATCTGGAACTCTTCGAGCTCAAAAGAGTATCAATGTTAGCGGTGAACTTGAACTAGCAGGTGAAGTAAATGTACGTTTGGTTCGACCATTTATTGGATACGAAATACTTAATCATGCAGCACACCTCATTGACGTGCAGGACAACTTGCTTATTCTTGATTCCACTCCATTTTACGCAGAAGCTGGTGGTCAGGTTGGAGATACAGGAAGATTTATTGTTGGGGGAAAAGAGTATCAAGTTAGAAATACCATAAAAATGCAAGATCGTATTGCTCATCTGGTCGATGAAAGAATTATAGAAGATTTTCCACGCATCAAGATTGCATTATCAGGTTCAGAGAGGGAGAGTTTGGATTCAAGGGTCATCATAACCGCTGTTGTTAATGAAATCCGCCGCCATAACATCATGCGCAACCATACAGCGACCCATCTTATCCATGAAGCTTTGAGGATAACGCTCGGTGAGCATCTTCATCAGCAGGGCTCACTCGTTGCTCCAGATCGTTTGCGTTTCGATTTCAATCATTTCGAAAAAATAACTCCCGATCAAATTCGGAAGATAGAAGATATTGTGAACGAGAAGATTGCTCTTGATCTTCCCGTCTATGCAATCAACGATCCCAAAGATTGGCTGCCAATTGAGGAAGCAAAGCGGCGCTTTCCAAAACTTAAAATGTTTTTCGGTGAAAAGTACGGAGATAAAGTCCGAGTTGTAGAGGTGAAAGATTTCACGTGGGAGCTATGCGGTGGTACGCACGTTAAGAACACAAAGGATATTCAGCTTTTCAAAATAATATCTGAGGCAAGCATAGCAAGCGGGATACGCAGAATCGAAGCCGTTACAGGAGATGGATTGAAAGATCACATTCAGAAACTCATTGTAAAGACGGGTGAGATGGATGCTCAGATCGAGAAGCTTCTTATAGAGAAAGGTAAACTTGAGAAACAACTCAGCCAGCATACAAAGGTCGAAACATATCCGTGGCAATCTCTCAGCAAAGTAACTCTACCCGCCGAATCCATTACACCAAAAGTTATCGATGAAATAGAGCGGGCGATTCAGGAAAGAGAAACGGTAATTGAGAATATTGCAAAGTCTACAATAGATCTGAAAAAGGAACTTAGCAAATATCGTGTAAAAGAGGTATCTTCAGGTATCGATTCTATGGTTGCCGGCGCTGAGCTAATTGATAACTTCAGGATAGTTGTTCAAAAAGTGGAAGTTCAGAGTGTAGAAGAGCTTCAAAGTTTAGGAGATACGCTACGTTCAAAGCTCGGTTCCGGAGTTGGATTGTTGGCAACTGTAATGAACGAAAAAATATCTTTAGTATGTGTTGTAACCGACGATCTGATTAAGAATAAAAAGCTACAAGCGGGCAAGATTGTCGGTGAGATAGCAAAACTCGTTGGCGGCGGCGGCGGCGGACGTCCGCATCTTGCAACTGCCGGCGGTAAGGATGTTGCGAAATTAGATGAAGCGATGAAACAAGTTGGTATGATCGTGAAGAATCTATTAAAATGAATGTCATTCGTTATTCGTCATTTGTTATTTGTTCTTGGTACTTAGTTGGTTGTAAATATTAGCAAACGTTTTTTACTTTTTACTTTTTATTTTTGAATTGATATGGCACATTTACCTTTAACACTTCTACATCGGCAAAAATACGTTCAGGATCAGCTCAATGAGAGCGCGGAGATGAAGAAAAAAATCATCGATTCTTGCACGGGTGATATCCTGAAAGCTGTTGATACCATGATGAAAGCCTTCAACGATAAGAAGAAAGTTCTCATCTGCGGAAACGGCGGGAGTGCGGCAGATGCTCAGCACATAGCAACCGAGTTTGTCATTCGTATGACGAAGGAAAATCGGCCTGCTCTCCCTGCAATAGCTTTAACAACTGATACATCTATGTTGACCGCAGGAGGAAACGATATCGGATTCGAGAATGTATTTGCAAGGCAGGTTGAGGCACTTGGAAATAAAGGCGATATTTTACTTGCAATCAGTACCAGCGGGAAATCGGTCAATGTAAATTTTGCGATTGCAGAGGCAAAGAGACGCGGTATGATAGTTATCGGATTGCTTGGAAAAGATGGTGGCTCATCAAAAGAAATTGTGGATGTATCAATAATTATTCCCTCAAACGATACACAGCGGATACAGGAGGGACATATAACTGTGGCTCATGTTATCTGCGGAATTATCGAAAACGAAATGTTCGGATGACCGAACGATGAATGAGGAAAATGGAACAGATATTTGTGTTCGAATAGATGAGCAAATAGAAAATCTAAAATTGCTATCTCCAAAATTGAATAATGAATCTATTGAATATTCTGAAAATACATCGGTTTTATATACAATGATTGGTACACTACAAGATATGAAAATGTGCATACGAGAAATCCGAGAACTTCGATATTTTATCGAGAGTCATTAACAAACAAATGCCAAATCCTCGACGAAACGATTTTCTAATTCCGACTCTCGCTGTAATATTCGACAGCGCCGCTATTGAATTATCTTTTCTCTTTTCATATTGGCTTAGGTTTGAAACAACTTTTCTGAATTTTCTTCCGCTTACAGAAGATATACCGCCGCTTAAAGCGTATATTTACGGCTCATTCGTAATCATCCCGATCTGGTTAATGATTTCAAATTCACAAAATATGTACGGTGCACGCAGGAATGTTGCATTAACCGACGAATTATTTTCTATAGTGAAGATAGTTACTATCGGAATGTTAGTCGTTATGAGTACGGCATTTTTCTATCGTGCATTTTCGTACTCGCGTGTTGTTTTCGGAGTGCTGTGGTTTTCTTCTATCGTAACAATCTTCACCAGCCGTTTTATTCTTCTGCAGATTGAAAAAGCATTGTATGCTAAAGGCAGAGAGTTGCGAAATGCAGTCATCATCGGCTGCAACGATACTGCGAATCAAATTTTCAAATCCCTGCACAATCACCCACTGCTCGGATACAGGCTCATAGGGTATTTTTCAGATACACCCTGCTCGCATCTTCTGCCGCTTACAGAAGCAAAACACCTCGGTACGTTACCACAAGCGCCCGATAAGCTCGTAGAGGAACGTATCGAACTCGCGCTTATCTCATTGGAGAACGGCGAACATCCCCAACTATATAAACTTCTGCAGGAATGCGAGGGAGTGAACATCGAATTCCTGATGGTCCCGGACATTCTTGAGATAATGGCAAGCCCCACTAAGATTGAAATGAGAGAAATTGAAGGGTTACCTTTCATCCGGATCAAAGGTGTTCCTATGACAACGTGGGGAAGAATCACCAAAAGAATATTTGATCTTTTCGTATCAATAATTCTTATAATTCTATTCTCACCGCTGCTTATTCTTATCTCCCTCTTAATAAAACTCGGATCGAAAGGTCCCGTTTTTTACATGCAGAAGCGGGTTGGATTGGATGGTAAACAATTCGACATGATAAAATTCCGTTCGATGAAGGTGGAAGCGGAACAGCATACCGGTCCCACATGGGCAAAAGAAGAAGATCCACGCCGGACAAAGATAGGTGTATTTTTCAGGAAGACAAGTTTAGATGAATTACCACAGTTGTTCAATGTCATCAAAGGTGATATGAGTCTTGTTGGTCCAAGGCCTGAGCGACCATATTTCGTTGAACAGTTCAAGACACTTGTTCCTAAGTACCTTGATCGTCACAGAGTTAAAACGGGAATGACGGGTTGGGCACAGGTGAATGGGCTGCGGGGGAATACTTCGCTCGAAGAACGCATCAAGTATGACATCTACTACATTGAAAATTGGTCATTGGGGTTTGATATTAAAATTCTTGTGAAAACTTTGAAAGTCTTTTTGCTTATAAAGGATGTTCATTAACATGTCACTGGTCATTTGTCGATCGTCATTAATCAGCTCAGATCGATTCTTTGTACTTTCAACTTTGTACTTGATATTTATTGCTCACTATTTACAAGTCATGATTAAATGATTACTCTATTTATTTTTTACGTTCACGTTATTACAGCCGTTACAATTTTTACCAAACGCTGGCAGGAAGGTGATTGGAAAGAAGGACTTCTTGCTGTCGGATTTCTGGCGTTGATATTTTCTGTGGGATGGTCAATCTCGGCATTCCTTCTCAAGTTGGTAATATATGAAAAAGGTTTCGGACCATGGTTCGATAGAGATACCATGTCTTTAGTGCTATTGGTGATCATGGAATCGATTTTCTTCACGATACAATTACGCCGGAAAAGGAAAAAGATCAAGCTGGCGTAGAATTCTATCTGAGCCGCTTTTTATTGCAATAAATTTACTTCTGCTTCTCGATTCTGATCCTGCGTGCCTGCCACGAAGCCGATTCTTCCCATGCATTTCGTGACTGTTCAATTTGATGGCTGATGTTCTTGAGTAATATCATCTGTGCGTCTGAGAGAATTTTTTTAGATGAAAAGTTTTTCGAATCAGCCGCATAATTGGCAGCGACTAATTTCTGATAAAAAACCATATATCGCTTTTTTGTCCGATCCACTGAGGCGCGCCATCGCGATCGGATTTGCTCAAGCCGTTTATCAGCTACCGCTATATGTTTATCAGCCGATTTTAATTGTACATCATTCACTTTCGCAGGATCGGGGGCGCTCATTTCACCGGAGCTGATCTGTGGTAGTTTAGATATTTCAGTTCTCTCCCATACATCGATTTCAGACTGAGCTTTCTGGTATTCCTCGAGAAGCTTGGTTTCCTCATTTTGTTCGGCTACTGAACGCTGAAATTCATTTTGAGTGTCGTTAGAAATTTTCTGCCACTCTTCCAGCGCGGCGCGAACGGGAGGCGGATCCATCTCGGCAACAGGACCGCCCGCAGGCATCGACTTCATCATCTCCATCGCCATTTTCATCTTCTCTTCCTTGCTCATCGATTTCATCTTTTTCTTCATTTCAGGGTCGTTCATTTTTTTCATATCGCTGGAGGATAATCCAGGCATTGAACCACCTGCGGATTTGGCTTGGCTTTCGTACTCCGCTTCAATACTTTTTACCTCTTGTTCTATCGGCTCAAATAATTTTTGGGCACTGTACATAATCGCGCCGGAATTATCATCTGATGAAATTCTCGCGAAAGCATCATTCGAACTTGGAGGAGGAGGTGTTTGTTTGTCAATCAACTTCATTAAATCCTTTTTTACTGGCACCTGCGCATGAACCGTTAATGCAATAAGAAGGAAAATGAGTATGGTTGTGGTGGTTTTCATAGATGTTGTCCTTTGTGCTTATGTAATAATAATTTAGTCGATTCTGTATCTCTAAAATAAAAAATGCGGAGATAAACAACAAGTCATATTTACTTCGGATATTCTTGCCGAGGATTTTCAAAAAGACGGTCACCCATTATTTGAATGTCCATCCATCATTTTGTATATTATTCAATCTTATTTCGTATCAAATAAACTATTCGGCCGCATTCTACAGTAAATATAAAATTCAGAAATTCTGATCGTACATAATCTTATTGCCTAATATTATCATAGGTCATACAACTTTACGGGAGCTTTCATGCAGGGTGTTCTATCTTCTGTTCGCGTTTAATTATTTTGCATTCCGCACGGAATTGTTCAGCGAGGAGTACGAGCAAAATCATCCCAATAATGATCCATTCACTAAACAAGTCGCGGTATCTCTTCCAACTTTGAACTGGGAAACATTCGATAAAGATAACGCGCCGAAAGCGTTTATTTTTCATCCGCCTATTAAGACCGTTACTGTCGGAGTCGTATCCAAACCAAGCTTTGTTTTTCTGATCGAAATTGAATCAACCGAACCGGTCCGGGATAAATCACCACCCTTATATCCGATCATATAACCATACTTATATTAACGGGGTCTTCGTATTTAATTTTGTAAATGATGAGTCATAAAAATACGAAGCCCATGGATTATTATTCTTTTATAGGATCAGATATGAAACGCTTTATCTTTCTCTTGATTGTATTCCTTTTTTTATTCAATGATTGCTATTCGCAAGAGGATACAATCAAATATAAACTTAAACCAGTTACGATAACGGCAACACGAATCGCAGAGCCGTGGATTGGAGTCCCGCTTGCGCTAAGTGTAATCAATGTGAACGGAACACTCGCGGGCAAGGGATATGGAATCGATGAAATTCTTTCGAGTATTCCCGGTGTGCTTGCACAATCACGTTATGGAAACCAGGACGTGCGAATATCGATACGCGGATTCGGCGCCCGCGGTGCTGGTGCAAAATCGAATGCAGGAACGTCGCGAGGAATTCGAATTCTGCTGGATGGTTTTCCCGAGACGGAACCTGACGGCAGAACATCGATGGACCTTATCGACATCTCAGGCGCGGGCAGTGTGGAAGTTGTGCGGTCTAACGCCTCTGCAGTGTGGGGGAACGCGTCAGGTGGCGTTGTAAATGTTATCTCCAATTCCGGGTTCGATGAACCATACGCAGACGTTCAATCTTCGTTCGGCAGTTATGGCTTTCACAAAGAAATGGTTCAGGCCGGGACGATGCTCGATGCAGGCCGCTTCTTTTTATCTTTGAGTAATACTAACTCTAAAGGATGGCGTTACCACTCAAGCAGTACGCAAACATTGATTAATACCGGAATCGTTTCACCTCTGGGTGATCGTACATCGTTAGGAGTGTATTTGACGGGAAGCGGTAATCTTTTCAGAATTCCGGGTCCGCTTTCGCAAGCACAGTATGATTCGCTTGCCGAGCAAGCGGATTCAACTTTCATCAAACGGGATGAAAGAAGATTCAACCGTCTCGGTCGTATCGGCGTAACGCTTTCGCACGATATCAATCATGCTAATAGCATATCGACTTCGGCATTCATCGGTACGAAGTATCTGCAGAGGTCGGAGCGGGGAACATTCCGTGATTTTAACCGGTACCACGTCGGGGGCAATGCGACGTACCGGAATAATATTTCATTCAGCGATGAAGTAAAAAATATTCTGCTGGTCGGAGCCGATGAGGCATACCAGGATGGCGCTTTGCACTTTTATACTCTTACAGCATCAGGAGACCGAAGTACGACTGTAAAGGCGAACAAAAGAGAGGGAGCGAACAATTTCGGCGTATTCATTCAGAATGAAATATCGATTGGAAATAAGTTCAGCGTCATCGCAGGCGCGCGATATGATAACATAACATATTATTACAATGATTATATCTCGCCGCAGTTGGATGACAGCAAATCGTTCGAACATATTACGCCAAAGGCGGGTATAACCTATCGTCTTTCCGCGACGCAAAGTATTTATGCGAATTTTGGCGGTGGTGTAGAAGCTCCGGCAGGAAATGAAGTCGATCCAGTTCCTACATTCGGGACAGATACCGTCCGTGCGCTAAATTCGCTTTTGGAACCGATCACATCGGTAACTGTTGAATTGGGAACGAAACACATTGTCCTCCTGGGAGGAGAAGAGCGCATTGGCTCTCTGATTTACGATGCCGCATTGTACTGGCTGGAAGTAAGGAATGATATTATTCCTTATGACGACGGCGGTTATTATTTCACTGCCGGAAGAACTCAGAGGATGGGAGCCGAAGTTAGTGTGAACCTTCAGCTTAATAACGGACTATCGTTTGAAACGGCAATGACTTTCTCGAACAACAAGTATAAAGAATACCTGATCGATTCGGTTCATTTAGATCAATCGCGTGCGGGGCATTATGCCGATCTTAAAGATAATAAGATGTCGGGCGTTCCTGAATTTTTCTATTCTATCGGTTTGCGGTATTCGCCGAAGGTTCTAAAAAGCGCTTACGCCAAAATTACGGCACTGGGTGTCGGAGATTATTTTGCCGATGACAGGAATCTGTATAAAACACCTGCATACAATATCATTAATGTTTCGGTAGGAGTGGATAATTTTAAGATACCGGATAGCAAGTTATTCGTGCGTGGATTTTTCGGCATCAACAATCTGACCGATCAAAAATATGCATCGTCGGTCTGGATAAATCCACAACTCAACTCGATGGGAAAACCTGTTTATTTGGAGCCGGGGCTTCCACGGAATTTTATTGGGTCAGTATCGCTCGGTATATATTTGTAGATTAGGATCATCATGCATTTGTCTACAGTCCAACTGCTTATAGTCTGACAGCGGGTCTGATTATAACAGTGTATGTTAAATTAGCAGAAGCCCTTTTTTATTGTTTCTTATGTAGAAATTGCTATATTATTGGCAATTTAGAAAAAGATTGGACCACTGATTTTTATGATTAATTTAATTGACGTGATAGTGAGTAACTTATGGATGGAAATTCAGCAAAGATAAAAGAAGAACAAATAGCAAAACTGAATACTAACACTGTTCTGCAGATGAGGGATGCTGGAATAGGATTTGAAACGATATAAAAGGAGGATGACATGCTCTTAGAAAAAGTAATCATATTGAATTATCAATCTTGTCGTAATGTAGAATTGACATTACAAACATCAGAGCCGACAATTTTAATAGGAATAAACGATAGTGGTAAGACCGCGCTCATCCGAGCAATTGGCTTACTATTTAATCCTTTGGCACAAATAGCAATTCAACGCGATTCAACAGCTAAAAGGGATTTATCAAACACACCATTAGATAAACAAACGGTAAAGAATGTATTTACACAAAATAATCTTCCAGTAATAGATTACACAGGTGACGAAGTAATAATTATCGGCAAATTAAAAATTGAGGAGGGAGATTTTGAGCCCAATATAGTTAACGACAAATTGGGTAAACACTTACAATGGGTTGTTGAAAAAACACAGGATTATTATCTGTGGTTGACAAGAGTTTTTAATGGTAGAGATGGAGGACAAGAACTTTTTTTGCTGAGCCCGGATGCTAATCCACAAGAATTAAATTTTCAAGGTTTATGGACAAAAACATCGAATGAATTAAAAGGACTTCGAAAAATACTTGATGTTAGTGATGATGAGGTAAAAAATATAAATGCCGTTGGACGATTTACAAACTTGGAACAAATTCGACCATTATATGCAAGAGTAGAATTAAAAATGCAGTGGTGTAAATATCCTAATTATAATAAAGATGCAGATTTTTTTCTTGACTATCATTCTTACAACTGGGATTTCAATTTAAAGGATTTAGAAAAGATTGCGGGTAAAGCAATGGAAGGAATAATGAATGAACATACTGATAGCCTAAGGAAAGAAGCAAGAACAAGATCAGATGTAGCTGAGAAATCTGTTAACGAGAAGTTAGCAGCTTATGTTCCGATGTTACGTGAGAACGCTCCAACATTGGTTGGGATGAAAACCAGAATCTCTTATGATGTAAAACCTACAGTGAGCGACATCCTTTTCAACAAAGAAAATACGGACATGGATATTCATTTAGAGTCGCAAGGTGAGGGATTCAAACGGCAGATATGGTTTGGATTGATAAGGATTGCAGCTGAAGAAGAAAGTAAGAAAAGTACAGGTTTGAGGAAAAAGTATATATGGTGTTTTGATGAGCCTGAGACTCATCTTTATCCGGCGGCACAGAGAATATTTTTTGACGCATTATCAGGATTATCATCTGGATCATTTCAAATTCTTTTGAGCACACACTCGACATGCTTTGCGGATAGATCGCTGATAGGAAATATTAATAGTGTTGGACTTGAGAGAGGGTATTCAATAATAGGAAAATGTAAGGATGCAGATGATATTTTTAAGGCATTACAAGTTCGAAATAGTGATTTCTTATTCTTTGACAAATTTCTGTTTGTTGAAGGGGATACAGAAAAAGTTTTCATACCTCATTTATATAAATTAATTAAGAATCAAGAACATTTCAAAGATGGTTTGCAGATAATATCATTAGGAGGTAAGGACAAAAGGGATGAACATATTAAAGCTCTACGATCAGTTTTTGATGGATATAGAAAAACGAATAATTGTATTACATTGCTTTTAGATGGGGATGCAAAACATGAATCTTTATCAACAAATGGATTATCTGTTTTTTATGTTGGAAAGCAGACAATAGAAGATGCAATGCCTCCGTCAATATGGATGAAAGTATTAACGGCTGTTAATCTTAATAATTTAATCACAGCAGAAAATATAGGAGAGATTATAGATAGCATACCAGAATCTTTAGAGATACAAAATAATCAGAAGTTCCTCGATAAGTTAAAATGCAAGCTGATTCAGAATTCTAAAACTAAAGATGATACACAAAACATTATTGCTCAATTTCCACAAAAGGGAGAACAATTAGGAAATCTATTGAAAACTTCTATTCCAAAGAAAGAGGAAATACCCGAACAATTAATTGAATGTCTAAAAGATTTATAAGATTGATTTGATTATATACTACAAACACATAGGAGACAATTATGGCAAAGACTCAGAGAAGAACAGCATACCGCGATTCGAAAACTGGCGAGTTTCTTACAAAGAAACAGTTTGAGAGAAAGAAGCCTTCGACCGTTGAGAAGGAAAGAATAAGAATTGGGAAACGAAAAAAGTAACACTGATCGGAATAGATCCTGTAACGAAATCGGAATGATAGTGTCACCAGTTTAAGTATGACCATTTTGTTGACGTCAACAAAATGATCAAGGGCGTCAAGAAGCTGACGAAGAAAAAGAACGGCAATTATTAGGGTGGACTTCACTTGCCCTCAGCAGGTTTTCACAATTGTGCAAGCCCTTTTTTATTTGAAAGTCCACTCATCATTTAGTATATTCAAACAAACAAGAAAATAGCCGATATCCGAACACAAATTCAATTATTATCGAATATTAGATAGAGGAGTATTTCGCATGAATCAATTCAAAGATAGTATGCTTAAATTAATTTCCGAAACATCATCCAATCTTCCGCCCGATGTTCGAAGAGCAATTGAGCGGGCAATAAAATCCGAAACACCAAAGACTCAGGCGGCGCTTGCATTACAAACGATTGCTATTAATATAGATATGGCGCAGGAAAGTATCGCTCCGATTTGCCAGGATACAGGCATGCCCACGTTTGAAATTAAAACACCAGCGGGCGCCAATCAAATAATTATGGAGAAAGATATTGATGAGGCGATTGACGAGGCGACAAAGCAGGGCAAGCTGCGCCCGAACTCTGTTGATTCATTGACAGGCAAGAATAGCGGCAACAACCTCGGACCCGGAACACCGGTTGTACATTTTCATCAGTGGGAAAATCAAGACGAGATAGAAGTCAAGTTACTGCTCAAAGGCGGCGGATGTGAAAATAAAAATATACAGTACTC
This sequence comes from Bacteroidota bacterium, assembly GCA_020056225.1. GTDB lineage: Bacteria > Bacteroidota > Ignavibacteria > UBA10030 > SZUA-254 > JAGVIE01. The sequence continues at coordinate 10,600 of JAGVIE010000037.1, read as the reverse complement.
GGTGCCTTGTGAATTACCGAACCTCGGGCGTGCAGACAGAAACATAGACGGCATCCGCAAGTGTATAATGCATGCTGTATGGCAGGCGCAGGGACACGGGTGCAGTATCGGTGCGATTGGAGTCGGGATCGGCGGTGATAGAACGACGGGATATTCATTGGCAAAGCAACAATTATTCCGCTCGCTCGATGATATCAATCCGAATCCGGAGCTTGCGAAATTGGAAAATTACATTTTAGAGAACGCAAACAAACTCGGTATTGGAACAATGGGCTTCGGCGGTAAGGCGACGCTCATCGGCTGTAAGATCGGCACATACAATCGTTTGCCTGCGAGCTTCTTCGTCTCGGTTGCTTACGATTGCTGGGCGTTCCGCCGTCTCGGAGTTGTGCTTGATGCAAAAACCGGCGCAATTAAACGATGGCTTTACAAAGACGATACGCCCTCGCGTAAGATGGCGACGGAAACCAAACTGCCGCTCACGGGTCGGGAAATTTCCTTAACAACACCTCTCTCCGAAGAGGCAGTCAGGAATTTGAAAGTCGGTGATATAGTTCTATTGAATGGAACCATACACACAGGAAGGGATTCGTTGCATCATCATCTGATCTCTCATGATTCGCCGGTCGATTTACACGGCGGCGCGATTTATCATTGCGGTCCGGTAGCTTTGAAAAAAGATGAGAAATGGTTTATGAACGCTGCGGGTCCAACAACAAGCGGACGTGAAGAACCCTACCAGGCAGATGTAATTAAAAAGTTTGGTGTTCGTGCAGTTATAGGGAAGGGCGGAATGGGTGCGAAGACACTTGCCGCTTTGAAGGATAACGGTGCGGTTTATCTTAACGCAATCGGCGGTGCGGCACAGTATTACACCAAATGTATTACAGAGGTTACCGGAGTGGATTTCCTCGAGTTCGGAATACCCGAAGCGATGTGGCACATAACGGTAAAAGATTTTCCCGCTATTGTCACAATGGATGCCCACGGCAACAGCTTGCATGCAGATGTCGAGAAAGCTTCGGCACAGGAACTGGGGAAGTTTGCAGAACCGGTGAAAATATAATTGATTAATCCAATGCCTAATCTGATACTTATAAAAAATTTCCCAAATCGATTGCTTGCTGAAATGGCACAGCAATCACTTGAAGCAGAAGGGATTCTATCTCTTCTCAAAGCGCCGGATTATGGAATCAGCGGTTCAGGCGCGGGCGGTGGCAGTGCATGTTCACCGGACAGGGTGTCGATCTTTATGTCGCGGAAGAAAATGCCGGAAGAGCTGAAAATATTGTCAGGGCGCAGTATGACGGCATCTAAATTGATCCGCTCGAATTTTTTTCTTATCTTATCACGCACAACAAAATTTCAGGAGAAAATATGAAATCATCAATAAATTTCGCGTTTGTTCTGTTTGCTATCGGCATCATGGTTCTTTCCGGATGCAGCTCGCAGAAAACAATCACACGTGTTGACCCCGGAACTACAATCGATCTCAGTGGAGATTGGAACGATACCGATTCGCGTCTCGTTGCAGAAGAAATGATTAAGGATGTACTCTCTCGTCCATGGGTCGGAGAATTCAAAGGTGAAAAGCAAAAAGCTCCTACCGTAATTGTAGGAACCGTCAGGAACCGTTCCAGCGAACATATTGCAACGATACCGTTTACAAAAAATCTTGAACGTGAGCTGATCAATTCAGGCAGGGTAGATTTCGTTGCCAACAAAGAAGAGCGTCAGGAAGTTCGTGATGAACGTGCCGACCAGCAGGAAAACGCATCGGATGAAACTGTAAAGAAATTCCGCCGGGAGTTCGGTGCCGATTTCATACTGCAGGGAGACATCACGACCATCATCGACCAGGCGGAAGGTGAGAAAGTAAAATATTATCAGGTTAATCTCGAACTTATCAATATCGAATCGAATAAGAAAGTGTGGATCGGCGAGAAGAAGATAAAGAAGCTGATCTCTCAGGGTAAAACGAAATTTTAATCAGCTTAATTTCCTTTTTCCAGATGACCGATTCAGGATTATTCAGAAAAGCGCTGTGGTGTTATACTGCGGCGCTTTCTTTTTTGCTCATCTCCTGTTCTGATACGTCGAAATTTTATCGGGATGTCGATGATAATATCTCCAACGGAAATTATCCCGGTGCAATAACTGATGTCAGGCAGAACAGAAATTTATACGGTGATAAAAGTTCTGTTCTTTTCAATCTCGATATGGGAACACTCTTCCATTATGCCGGCGAATATGATTCAAGCATAGGTTACTTCTTTGCAGCAGAAAAAGAGATCGAAGACCTTTACACCAAGAGTATATCTCAGCAGGTCTTATCGTTAGTTGTTAACGACAACATCCTGCCATACGACGGTGAAGATTTTGAGAAAGTTCTCATCAACGTCTTTCTTGCATTAGATTACGCTAAGAAGGGCATGACGGATGATGCGCTGGTCGAAGCGAGAAAAGTCGATCTCAAACTGAGGGAGTATGCGAGGCAGTATGACGACAAGAATACATACAAGGAAGATGCCTTCATACGCTATATAACAGGGGCACTGTATGAATCTGCCGGTGAGATTAACGACGCGTTTATTTCTTACCGCAACTCTTACGAAGCTTACGAGAATTATTCCAAAGAATACGGCACACCGGCTCCCGGTTTTCTTCTCGATGATTTAGTGAGAACTGCGACGTTGATGTCGTTTACCGATGAAGTAGATAAGTATCAGTCGTTGGGAGGTAAACCTTACAATATCGGTGAGAAGCAGGAAGGAAGCATCATCGTGCTGACGTACACAGGCAAATGTCCGATTAAAATGCAGGAGAAGCCGACTGTTAGTATCCCTGATTCCTCAGGTGTACTGCACACATTTCAGATTGCATTGCCGAAATTCACTCCAAGATATAAGAGAGGTACGACATACGATATCATTGCGATTTCGAATTCAGATTCAGTTAGAACAACAACGGAGCTTGCGGAAAACATAACAGCGATCGCCGAGAAATCTCTCGCTGACCGGCTTGCATTAATATATCTGAAGAGCGGCGGGCGCGCGTTGTTAAAATTTCTCGCGGCAGAAAAGATGAAATCTGAAATGAAAAAGGAGAGGAACGAAACGAATAATTTCCTCGGTAGTTTGGCAATCGATCTTATCGTCGGGGCAACCGAGCAAGCCGATTTGAGAGGATGGAGAACTCTGCCCGCGGAGATCCAAATTGCCAGATTGTCTTTGCCCCCGGGTAAATATGATTTACGGGTGAATGAATCCGGTCATCTACTGAAAACAGATTCTGTGAATGTCCAGTCCGGGAAAACTAATTTTGTTATTGTGAACGATCTTCGTTAATTAAAGTAATTTCGAAAACAATATCGGATTGTATTTATGTTAAAATTCTTCATACCGTTGTTATATATTATGGAGGTCATTCTAATGATGACTCTGATTTCATGCGGTGAGAAGCAGGCGGTTATTACAATCAATGTAATTGCACCATCATCAACACCGGATGATGCGCAGCTTTATATTTCCGGTAATTATCCTGTCGCCGGAGATTGGAATCCCAGATTAATCAAGCTGGAAAAGAAAGATAAATCTGTCTGGTCAATCAATCTTCAGCTTCCGGTAGGATTCGAGTTTGAGTATAAGATAACTCGCGGTTCATGGAATAGTCAGGCAATATATATAGACGGGGAAATTCCTCCCAATAATAAAACAACTGTTATTGCCGATACTACAATCACACTTCAACCGATGGATTGGGGAGATATTGGATTCAAATTTGCGAAAACAATCATCGGTACAGTGAAGTATCACCGTGAACTTGAGGGTGAAGGTTTGAATTATAAAAGAGACCTGATCGTCTGGCTTCCGCCATCTTATGAAACGGATACGGTAAAGCGTTATCCGGTGCTTTATATGCACGATGGTCAAAACATAATCGATCCGGCAACTTCATTTATCGGATATGATTGGTGTGTGGATGAAGTTGCAGACAGTCTTATCCGCTCAGGAAAGATGCGCGAAATAATTGTGGTAGGAATTTATAATTCTCCCGACCGCGACAATGAATATGACGACACTAAGCTCGGTCGTGCCTACATGAAATTAATCGTTGAACAAATCAAACCGACGATAGACTCGACTTACCGGACTATGCCGGAACGGGAGAATACATCGGTCATGGGTTCTTCGATGGGCGGATTGATTTCTTTTCTTGTCGTGTGGAATTATCCTGAAATATTCTCACAGGCAGGATGTGTTTCTCCGTTATTCAGAGAAAGTTTAACCCGCAGTATCGAAAGTTACAGCGGATCGGATAAGAAGATCAGAATCTATATGGATAACGGAGGTGTCGGCTTGGAAACGCGGCTTCAACCCGGATGTGAGAATATGCTTAGCGCTTTACAAAAGATAGGCTTCAGGATGAATGAGAATCTTCAGTGGTTCAATGATAAAGAAGCTGAACATAACGAACGCGCATGGTCGAAGCGTGTGTGGCAGCCTCTCATATTTATGTATGGACAGTAAGCGGCATGATGCCAAAGGTTAACGATAATTATCAAACGGTTTACGAAACAATCCGACATGTACCGAAGGGAAAAGTCGTAACCTACGGAGAAATTGCACGGCTGTGCGGTTTTATCAATCAGGCGCGGTTAGTCGGGTACGCGCTCAGAAGTCTTCCATCAAGATCGAAAATTCCCTGGCACCGTGTTATTAATTCGCAAGGAAGAATTTCATTCCCGAAGAATAGCAGTGCATACCGTCAGCAAAAACGATTGCTTGGAACAGATGGGATCCGTTTCTCCGGTGATAAAGTGGACTTAGAAAAATATGGATGGCTTAGGAATATATATCTGGAACAGAAGATAAAGCGATGAAGAAGCCCGATATTCCCGCCACATCTGCAATTCGATTCTTGCGTGATCATAAGATCAAATTCACACCTCATTTTTATACATACGAAGAACACGGCGGTACGCGTGTTGCATCGGCGGCGCTCGGAGTTTCGGAACGTGCAACGATCAAAACAATAATAATGGAGACGAACGAGAAGAAGCCGCTTATAGTTTTGATGCACGGCGATTATGAAGTATCGACCAAAAATCTCGCACGATTTATCGGCGTTAAAAGCGTAGAGCCATGTGATGAAAAGAAAACCGAGAGGGTGACCGGTTATGTCTTCGGGGGGATGAGTCCGTTCGGCACCAGAGTTCAATTACCTGTGTATGCGGAAAAAACGATATTCGAATTGCCGGTAATATATATAAATGCAGGTAAGCGCGGGTTTCTTGTCGAAATTAATCCCTCCGATTTGCATATTCTAAAACCTGCTGAAGTTCAGGTAGCGATTCCTCGCCAGTAAAAAACTCCGGTCTTTTTTCGATAAAGGATTAACCAACCGGTGATTATTGATGAAGATGTGTCGATCATAGGAACGAATCTTTTTAGCTTGCTGTTATACCTGTATGAACATAACACACAGAGTCGATAATGGTGCACTTGTTCTCAGTCTGAAAGGGAATCTCACGTCTGAAGGCGATGTGGATGAGTTAAAAAAAGCTATTCAAAATCATGTTAACCCTGCAACTAAATATGTTGTGGTTGACTTAGAACAGGTTGAACATGTTGGCGGATTGGCTCTCGGCTGGCTGGTCGGGACAAGAAAACTGATGGAAAAATATGAAGGCAAGCTTCATCTGACGAACATCAATTGCAACATCAAGGAGATGCTAACGAAAACCGATCTGATGAAATTTTTTAAAGTCTATCCAACCGTCGGCGAGGCGTTGAAGATTAGATAATCCAATTTTAAAGTAATACCATCCAAGAAGCCCCGGCTCTTAACAGTCGGGGTTTTTATTTTTCAGGAATTATTTGTAAATTACCACCGGCTTTGAGAAAGTTTGAAAAGTATTTATCGCTGAAGTAGCTCAGCTGGTAGAGCAGCGGTTTCGTAAACCGCAGGTCGTCGGTTCAAATCCGACCTTCAGCTCAAAAATTTATCGGGGTAAACTGTCCCGTTGTAGGCGGGATGGGTTCTCAGCCAGAGGCTGATCCGCCTTCGGCGGAAAATCCGACCTTCAGTTCCAATTCAGACGCATCAACAATCCCGAAACTTTGCATTCGACAGTGAACCAAATTTCCATACCGATTGCTACTAATAAATTGTTTTAAAAAATGGAATCTTTTGTAGAGAAATTGTGTTGAAATATATATGAACGATCTATTGAATGTGTGTCTGGTTCCCGCTTCGAAATCATGGCCCTCCCACATGATTTCACCGCCGGACACACATTCTTTTATTTATACCTTTTTTAATGCTCTGACCTAATTCACAGGTGAACAAGATTTCTATACCTTTGGATTGAAACATATTCCAACTTTCTTCAGGTGTTCTTGTGTTTTGTTTAGAAGGATTAATTGGTGGATGGGCAAAGTCCCGACCGGATACGGTTGGGACTTTTTATTTATGATGTAAAATGGCACCGAGTGTCCGTAACACTTGGATGACTTATATCAGGAACTTATAACGAGGTTGTATCGTTATCATAAGGCAGTATACCAGTCGTCCTTGAACAAATAAAATAAGCGAGGACAACTATAACACCGGGATGATCTGATCTCAATGGTATAATACTAATCAACATCCAGACAACTATTACCCCAAAGGATATACTTATGAAAAGAATTATTTTATTATTAGCAATTGTATTAATGATTACCGCTAATGCAGTACATGCTCAAGATGCTGCTTCGCGTTTTCAGAAACAGCATCAGAAACAGACAGAAGCATCTCTTGTTAACGCATTGAACAGCGAGAGCGCCGGCGTGCAGGCAACCGCGGCACAAACCCTCAGACAATTAGAATGGACGTTTCCTGAACAAGAATTCAAATCTACAATTTCTCCATTAATTCGGATTGTGAAGGATGAAAAGGGAGACACGCAGGCTCGCATTCTTGCCGTCATTGCACTTGAAGGGTTGCATTCCGATTTAGGAGATGAAGCAATTGCATTAACAGCTAAGAGTTCAAGTAACAAAAGTGTTCAAGAATTATGTGCAGCCCTAATAATGGCTGCCGGGAGATAGCTTTAATACGGGATAGGGAAATCTTTCGAATTCACTGATAATATAAATGACCCCAATCAGAAATGGTTGGGTTTTTTATTATCGCATATGGGATGTACAAACATACAATCTTCATAAGTTAATCTGATCAAATTCAGGCGCAACGGCAATCCCCAAGCATAAATTCGTACCCTATCTAATTACCGTATCTTTTTCAATTGTTCAATCTGAGCGCGGATCTTGTTTGCCTGTTCACTCTCACCGGGCAATATTGCGAGGTATCTTTTCAAGATATCGAGCAACCCCATTTTCTCACGTGTTGATTTATAGAGTTCAGCCAATTCTAAATAAGGTTGTTCAAACTTAGGATCCATCGAGATGGCTTTATTCAGAACACCGACGGCTTCTTTGAGTTTATTCAATTTAATAAGCGCACTTCCAGCCAAAGCATATACGCGCGGCTGGTTCTGATCGTGACGTAAAGAAAGCTCCAGATGCCTCAGTGTTGCTTCGTACTTTCCGCGCTGAAATAATATTTCCGCAAGCTGGTTTCGCAGAGGAACGTTTTCAACTTCAACCGATAATATTTCCCGAAGGAGCTGTTCGCTCTTTTCAAGTTTTCCTTTTTGAAGAGTTATGGCATGAAGCCCCTTTAGGAAATTGCTGATGCGCGCGCTTTCGGGATTCGCGTATAATTTCTTGAACACCGACATGTCTAATACAGGATGACGAAGTGAGTCCGGGCATGTATAAAGCCGGAATGCGGGACCTTCCTGGAAATCCGACGGCTTAATTTCGAATGCCAACTTCCACCGTGTTTTCAGTGAATCATAATAAGGTAAAAATTCGCCGTACTTTTCCGGTTCCTGAACATACCTGTCATAATCGACTGAAGAAGTTATGAGAAGATCGAAATTTTCGTACCAGCGTGTGTCATAAAACGGAGCAACCCTTTCACTCTCAACCGCGAGAAATGGAATGGATAGAACCGAATAAGCAGAGTCTCCGAATTCTATCCCGTACGGACCGGTCGCGATAGCGGCGCCGCTTGGAATATTTTTCTGAATCCAGCTCTTTGTGATCGAACGGGTATCGGGTAATCCAATCGACTTCAAATAATTGACATCCTTTAAAACCGGTTGGAAAATAATCAGAAGTCCTAGACAAAATAATGCAACGGTTTGAAGATAACGCGACTTTAGAATTTTTTCTTTTTGATGTTGATGCAAATATTCAATCAATCGCTCGCCGAACCGCCAGATGCCGATTGTCCCGATGAGTACAAGCAACGGAAAGACAGGAAGTATGTACCTTTCGGCTCTCATAGCCCATGTGGAGACGATTGCGAGATAGATTAAGGGATATATCAGGAGAATGAGATCCTTCTTCTCTCTCCGGACGATGAAATAAACTGTCGAAGCAAAAATGATTATACTGAAAACCCACCCGAAACTCCAGGGCAGAACATCCCCCAGGTAATAGCTAATCGTACTTTGAGATGATACCACTCCGAGATGACCGTAAGAAACATGATACTGCTCGAATGAAAAATCATGCATGAATTTTTCCGGTGTGAGGATTATGTACGGATTCAATGCGAAAAAAACTATTGCCGATAATCCTATAGCGATAATCAGGTACCGCTCTTTTAATGACCGCAATCCTTCCTGAACAGATGCCGACCTCATCAAATGTGTTCCCGCAAGAACGAGGATGAGAAACGCGCCTGTATATTTCGATGCCGCCGCCATACCGATAAATAAACCGGCAAGCAAGTACCATTTCATTCTCGGCTGACGGTAGATACGAAAGATGAAAAGCAGCGACAGCGTACTGAAGAATGTCAATGCCGGATCGACTTCGATGAGATGAGAGTGAAGGATATGCGATGGATTGATTGCAACGAGCGCCGCGGCAAAGAGAGCGACCCGTTTATCGGCGATTTCCTTCGCGATAGAATAAATAACGATGATGGTTCCGCAATCGAATAAAACATTTATTACACGAGCGGTAACCGCCAATGGCGTTAAAGTAAGACCGAATGCATCGAGGTTGGGATACGCTCCAAATAAATGCCCCACTACATAATTTATCACCTGCGCTATGAATTGAATATAAAATGTGAGTGCCGGATAGTTGAAAAACCTGGGGTTGAAGTCTAAACCTGCGTTGCCCCAGTTCCAGAACTGCCATGCGATCCTGAGTGGAGTCGCTTCTTCGTAAAGCTCGGGCAATCCCCAGTTGATTTGCCAGAGGCGTAAGATTACACCCACGGACAGTATGAATAAGAGGGTGGAGTTATTTTTGATAAAGTTTTTAATGGATGTAATCACGGTTTCTCAATTTTTTCGTTGTTCAAAAGGGGTTTCTCATTTGCTGAGAATAAAGATAAGATTTTTTCTTACATGGTTCAAGAAAAAAGGCATCCTAAATTATAGGATGCCTTTTTGAAGTCTAGCAGTATGATACTAGTTTTTCATTTCATCACCACAATCTTCTTCGTATCAAGATATAGTTGTTTACCGAATTGATCCGCAACTGACATGCGAAGATAATAAATTCCGCTTGGTGTGCTATTAGCATCCCAAACCGTTTCATAATATCCTGCCTCTTTCAATTCATCGACAAGCGTTCCGACTACTTGTCCGAGTTGGTTGTAAACAGAGATTGCAACATGACCCGATTTAGCAAGCTGATAACGCAAAGTGGTTTGCGGATTGAATGGGTTAGGATAGTTCTGATCTAATTGAAATTCCTTCGGTATTCTTGTAAGTAGTTCGCCTTCTTTAATCCTTTCATACCTTCCATCCGAAACAAGTATAAAGCTTCTCGTATGTCCTTGCTCAACCGGTGGAGAGGAGAATTTTAGCTTGATCGATTCACCAGGATAGATTTCTTCCGTTAGACCATCTTTTGTATTAATGGCATTGGTAATGTTTCCAAGCTTCGAGTGTTTTGCTTCGTCAAGGTTTAATTCGTGAACCTTATAGGTGGGATTACTAACCTTGACAACGAGTGAAGCGAAATCGAATGCAACTTTCTCTGTGAAACTGATATTTATTTCCGGCTCCAATCTTTCAAGCGGAACATAGACAAGCGTTGCCCGCTCTCGGAATGTAAACGGTGATGATGTGCCAACAACACCTTTGTTTCCATTCCCAACAATTCCTACCGATTGTTTCTTCGGATCGATAATTTTACTCGTTGTTATTCCGTCATGAACTACCCAGCCACCGAGAAGCACTCCGCCTTCCAAATTATCCATCGAACTGTATTCCTCAAGTGTCGGTTCGAAATGAAGGACGTATTTATCACTTTTCGATGTTATATTTGTTTGCCCTTCAAGTGCCATAAGGTTTTCAAAAAGGTCGTTGTCTTGATCCTTCACAAGTCTGTATGCAGGGATATACTCAACGATCTCACCCTCTGGAAGCACGGCAATATCGGTATTCAGTGCATGGTCAACTGCCAACAATTTCACTTCGTCAAGTTTTGTTCGCTCACGCTCAAACTCTCGCAGTTCAAGT
>JAGVIE010000034.1 GCA_020056225.1 Bacteroidota bacterium | reverse complement strand
CGGAGACATTCTGCTATCGGTTATCAATCACCGGTGCAATTTGAATTAAATAATTTTTTGTCTTAACTTGTTGTCCAGAAAATCGGGACAAGATCAATTCGTGCTAATATATATAAAAGAAAATCAACATCCAAAGATTCTATAGAATGCTAATATGTTCGTCTTAACAAGAAGTTGATAACTCTCCTAATCAAAAGTTACAAAACTCATTTTGAATTAAATGTTGAGTACGGGTAACATATAATGAGATTCTTACAATATTTTACATAATTCTTTTTGCAGCTAATTAATGAAGAGGCACAAGTGCAATTTCTTGTTTATGAATCTTTAAATAAGTAATTTAATTAAACAAAAGGAATATTGAGATCAACAAGAATTTGGAAATTATAGTTGCGGCAGATAGCCGCCATCCGTTAGGCAACTAAACAAAAGGTTTTGATATGTCAATAGATGAAATAATTGAACACCTAATAAAAAACAAAATAAATTTTTCAGAGATTAGTTCTTTTTCAAAACTTCCTGGTATATATGCTGTTTTTTTCTGTGGTAAAATCTTTCCATTAGAAAATGTTAATCCCCCAAAAGATGAAATAATTTATTTAGGCAAAACAGAATCTAGTCAAGAAAAACGAGATGCTAAAACTCATTTCAAAAGCGGTAAGACTGGGAGTTCAACACTTAGAAAAACTTTTGGTTCACTTTTAAGAATTAAACATAAATTAAAACCTATACCTCGTAATAATTCTGATTATTTTAAGAAGCGACTTAGTCACTTTAAATTTGATGATAAAAGTGAAAGGATTATAACTGAATGGATGCAAAATAATTTAGCTTTATCTTTTTTTGAATACTCTAAAGGTAAAAGCGAAATTGAAAAACTTGAAACATCTTTAATCCAAAAATTAATACCGATTTTAAATATTGATTATAAAAATCCGACTAATCCATTTTATAGTTTATTAAAACAAATTCGTAAAGAATCTGCAAAATTAGCTTTTAAAGATTTTGAAATAATTGGAAAAAATAAACCAATAGAAAAAATAAAGGTGAATAAAATGTCAACTGGTTCTAAAAATCTTTATAATGATTTGTGGAGTGGATATATAAATCAGATTCATAGTAAGTTAATTAAATCAAATGAATCACAAACAATTGCATTAGATGGAAAGAAATTTAAGGAAGCTGGCGATAGAAAATTATTTTCATTTAATCTAGAGTATCGGAACGGTATTGTAAGTAATAATACAGACGGTTCAGCGGTTGCCAGAGATTTAAATAGCATAATATCGAAATCTGAACCAATAAAAAGTATTTTGGAAAATGGTCACTACAAAATCAATTTAGATAAAAATTTTGTATTGCATATAAAAAAACTATAACAAAGCAGTTGCCTAACCACTTTAAAAAGGAAAAAGTCTCCATGCCGTGAAGTAGTTCCGCTCAACCACCGGAAAGCAGGCGGTCAAGAAGGATGGTCGAAGACTCGACTCGTCGAGCGGAAGATGTACTCCTGAATTTGCAAAAAGCGTTTAGAAGGGAGCTAATCTGAATGGACAAAGAAATTAAAATAATACCACCACATGGTGGTTATCAGAAATTGAAATCGTATCAAATGTCTGAGATTGCTTACGATGCAACTGTGAAATTCTGTGAGCGTTTCATAGACAAACGCTCACGAACTGTTGATCAAATGGTACAAGCAGCACGCAGTGGTAAGCAAAACATCGCGGAGGGCAGCATGGCATCCGGCACTTCTAAGAAAACAGAACTCAAGTTAGTTAGTGTTGCGCGTGCAAGTTTAGAAGAACTGCTTCTGGACTACCAAGATTTTTTAAGACAGCACGGGTTGCAATTGTGGGGAAAGGATGATTCAAGAGTCCAGGAGATTCGAAAAATTGGGTCGCGCAGTGATAGGTCGTATAAGTCTTATATGACTTATATTGAAAAACGACCAGAAGAAATTGCGGCAAACACTATTATCTGTATTGTACACCAGACGAACTATTTGCTCGATCAGCAACTGCGCCAACTCGAACAGCAGTTTCTGAAAGAAGGCGGCTTTACTGAAAAGCTCTACAACGCTCGGCAAGATGCTAAGAGAAAATCGTCGAAGAACTGAATAAATAACTGAATGAAAACTTTGAATGTATACAATAACCTACCTCTTTTACTTCGTTGTGGAACTCGTCCGCTATCTTAGAATTCAAACTTTGAAAAGTATCCTAGAATTTGTATCTTTGACGAGGATTAACATGATAAATACGATTATAAGCTAAATATCGATTGTGTGGAAAATGAAAACGAATGATATGAATGAGATTAAGTCTTCTAAGAAATCATGGACTGAAAAAGCAAATAAGGTTAAGAGCTTACCCATAAAGTTTACCACTGTCTCGGACGAACCGATTGAAATGCTTTACACACCCGATGACATTGCGCACTTGAATTATCTCTCTGATATTGGTTTCCCCGGTGAGTTCCCGTATACTCGCGGAATCCACTCCAACATGTATCGCGGCAGACTCTGGACTATGCGTCAGTTTGCAGGCTTCGGCACGCCGGAAGATACAAACGAGCGTTATCATTATCTTCTCAAGCATGGGCAAACCGGTCTCTCTGTTGCATTCGATCTTCCTACATTAATGGGCAGGGATGCAGACGATTCACAATCGCTGGGTGAAGTCGGTATATGCGGCGTCGCGATTAGCTCCCTCGCTGATATGGAAGTGTTATTTAAAGGAATCAATCTTGCGGACGTTTCAACATCGATGACTATCAATGCGCCTGCGGCGATGCTTCTTGCTTTTTATATAGTTGTCGCACAAAAGCAAGGCGCTTCACCTGATCAATTACGAGGAACGATTCAAGCGGATATACTCAAAGAGTATATTGCACAGAAGGAATGGATTTATCCGCCGCTACCTTCCATGCGGATTATTACCGATATGTTCGAGTATTGCACAAGAGAAATGCCGCAGTGGAATCCGATCTCAATTAGCGGGTATCATATCAGGGAAGCCGGGGCAACAGCAATTCAGGAACTTGCATTCACACTTGCGGATGGCTTTGCTTATGTTGAAGCCGGCATCGCAAAAGGTTTGGATGTAGATGAGTTTGCGCCACGATTGTCATACTTCTTCAATTCTCATCTGGATTTCTTTGAAGAGATAGCGAAGTTCCGTGCGGCACGGCGTATCTATGCAAAACGAATGCGCGATAAATATGGCGCTAAGAATCCAAGGTCATGGACGCTCCGGTTTCATACACAAACTGCCGGATGTACACTAACAGCTCAACAGCCGGAAAACAATATTATCCGAACAGCATATCAGGCGCTTGCCGGTGTTCTGGGCGGAACGCAATCGCTCCATACCAATTCGATGGATGAGACACTTGCTTTGCCATCTGAAAAAGCTGTTAAGATTGCATTACGAACTCAACAAATTATTGCACATGAAACAGGCGTTACAAATACTATCGATCCTTTAGGCGGAAGTTATTTCGTTGAGGCATTGACAGATAAGATGGAAAAGGGTGCGGAAGCATATTTCGATAAGATCGACGCTCTCGGTGGTGTGGTTCCCGCGATTGAAGCAGGATTTTTCCAGCGTGAGATTGCCGAGTCGGCGTATCGCTATCAACTAGAATTGGATAGGAAAGAAAAGATTATCGTCGGCATGAATGATTATATTGAAGACAATGAAAAAATAGATATTCCTATTTTATCTATACCGCCTGAGGTGGAGATTAAACAGCGTGAAAGGATTGCTCAGGTTCGTAATACCCGTGATAATCTGAAGGTTAATGAATCGTTGGATGCGTTGCGCCGTGCCGCGGAGGATGGATCGAATTTGATGCCGCCGCTTATCGAGTGCACTAAAGCGTATGTAACTTTGGGTGAGATGTGCAATACGTTGGCGGAAGTTTTTGGAATCTACGAAGAACCCGCAGTATTTTAACAATGAATAATACCTTAGGATATATCGTCGCCTCAATGAGGTTTCAGCAGTGGATAAAAAACCTCTTTATCTTTGCCGCTTTAATATTTTCGGCTAATCTTTTCAATTATCCCGATGTGCTCATCACGCTTGAGGGTTTTTTTATTTTCTGTTTGACGGCAAGCGGAGTTTATCTTTTTAACGATATCGTCGATATAGAAAAGGATAAACTGCATCCTATAAAATCTAAACGGGCACTGCCGTCAGGCAAGCTATCCGTGAAGAATGCGATTGTTGCATCAGTCTTATTTTTATTCGTTGGGATATTCGTTTCATTTCATTTGAAATTTGAATTTGGTATTGTACTGTTAGGATACGTTGTCATCAACATCTGGTATACTTACCAGTTAAAAAGGGTGGTCATATTAGATGTTATGACAATAGCGGCAGGATTCGTTTTGCGTGTTATTGCCGGTGCTGTGCTCATAGGTGTTCCTTCATCCGAGTGGTTAATAATTTGTACGATCTTGCTGTCATTATTCCTCGGATTCAGTAAACGTCGGCATGAGATCAAGATCCTAGAAAATGGTGCAAACACTCATCGGCCGGTTTTACAACATTACAGCCCATACTTCCTCGATCAGATGATCGGGATTGTCACCGCAACGACCGTGATGTCGTATGCATTATATACTATTTCGGATGAAACGGTTCATAAATTTGGGACGAAACATCTTATATACACGGTGCCGTTTGTTTTGTACGGTATATTCCGGTATTTATATCTTGTACATAAAAAAGATGAAGGCGGAGATCCCACCAGGTTGGCATTGACAGATTTACCGCTTCTTTTCAATATTGTATTGTGGATTATCACCGTCACCATTATTATCTACGGAAAATAATATCATGGCAAAATCAAAAGTAGCTGTAATAAAAACGCGTCCAGAAACGATCTTTAAAGATATCGAACAACTAATGATGCTGGCGGGTGTTCAAGAGACATTAGCAAAAGGAAAAACGACCATCCTTAAAGATAATATCTCCTGGCATTTTCCTTTCCCCGCGGCGAATACAACTCCATGGCAGATGGAAGGAACCATACTTGCTTTGAAGAACGCCGGTTACAACGATCAAGTCTGTGTGCAGAATAAAACGGTTGTTACGAATGCATTCAAAGGCGAGGATTTGAATAATTATGTGCCGATCTTCAAACGATATAATATTCCGGTTCTTTATAATTTCAGGGATGAAGATATGCGATGGATCGTCTTCAAACCCAAGGCACGTATGCACGTTCTTAATAAAATTTATCCAGAAGGAATCACTATACCGGACTATTTCGAGGGGAAAAATATAGTTCATCTTCCAACAGTAAAGTGTCATATATACACGACTACAACCGGTGCGATGAAAAATGCATTCGGCGGATTGCTTAACACAAAGAGACATTACACACATTCGTGGATTCACAGAACGCTTGTTGACTTACTGGCTATTCAGAAAGAAATACATTCCGGAATATTTGCCGTAATGGATGGTACCACGGTTGGTAATGGTCCCGGTCCGCGAACGATGTTTCCTGTAATCAAAGATTATATGCTAGCCAGTTCCGATCAGGTTGCAATCGATGCGGTAGCCGCAAAAATGATGGGCTTCGATCCGATGAGCATCGAGTACATCAATGTTGCCCACAACGATAAACTTGGAGTAGGTGATATTAGAGATATAGAAATTGTAGGCAGTGATATATCGAACGAATCATGGGGATTCTCAGTTGGCAACAATGCTGTGAGCTTATTCGGCAACCTTGCATGGTTCGGACCGTTAAAGTTTATGCAGAAACTTTTCTTTCACACTCCTATGGTGCATATGTTCGTTTTCGGCTCTGAAGCTTACCATGATTTTTACCGCTGGCCCATAAAAGACCGGAAAGTATTCGAAGACTGGAAACGCACGACACACTGGGGGCAACTCTTCGAGAAATACAGATCGGGTGAGATATGGATATAATGTGCGGATGCTCTTGGTAAATATTCTACGCATTTTTTTATCGTTCAGAGATTGTCCAGTTAATCATCAGAAATCATAAATTATTCTAACCTTGTCAGCGCAACGTAAATCGGAATTATATCTTTTATTTGTCACTGTCATCTGGGGGAGTACATTCGTTATCTCAAAAGCCCTGCTGGATCATGCTTCACCATTATTTTATTGCGGCGTAAGGTTTCTGCTCGCAGCTGGAATTGTTTTAGCCTTATATTTCCGGAGAGTTAGCGTCATTCCATTATCGACAATCATCAAAGGATCCGTTTTAGGAGGTTTGTTGTTTCTCGGTTTTGCGCTTCAGACAATCGGATTACAATATACGACAGCGTCAAAGAATGCTTTCTTTACAGGATTGCTGGTTGTATTGACGCCGATTGTACATTATTCCGTCCAGAACATTTTAAAACTTGTTCGGAAGGCGCTAAAATATGGAAACATTTTTGGAGTCGTCTGTGCTGCCATCGGATTATATTTACTCACGTCACCATCTGGCGGGGCTTTCAATGTGGGCGATGCGTTGACACTCGGTTGTGCGTTGATGTTCGCGTTATACATCGTGTATCTTGATTTCGCGTCATCAGAGCCTGATAAACTGCAGCTAACCTACGTACAATTCGTTTTTTGTGGAATCCTCGGATTATTATCGGCGTGGCTTTTTGAAGATATCAGAATGGAATTCACTCCGAATTTTGTCTGGTCACTTCTCTATCTCGTAATCTTTGCAACGGTAATATCAATGTGGGTGCAGAATCATTTCCAGGGCTATACTACACCGACGCGTGCGGCTGTGATATTTTCTCTTGAACCTGTCATTGCCGCGATCTTCGCTTATTATGTAAGAGGTGAAAATATTGGTATGCTTGGAATTGCAGGCGGGGTTTTTATAATGACAGGATTGGTTCTGTCGGAATTCTCCGATTATATTCCGGGTTTAAAGAAAAGCGTGGTTAGAGAAACATAATTCTACTTTATATTATAATGGTTATTCTGCTTGCCTGTTTTATTGTTTGATATCAACCACTGCGCTGTTTGCATCATAGAGAAAGCGTAAGTTTTCAAACTGTCGGCTTTTGACTTATTCTTATCGAAATAATTTGCCACGTCCGAGTCTCGGTATTTGTAGAGCGACTCGATTCCATTATCCCTGAAAACATAAAAATATTCCTGATCGAGACAGCCGATTTTACTGTCGGCACAAAAATAAATACAAGGTCTTTGTTCTCTCAGTAAATCGACTCCCATCGTATTGTTAATATATTCGATATTCAATAATCCCATGACTGTCGGGAAGATATCAATTTGTCCGCCAAGGCTGGAAAAATGTTCAGCGCTCGTCAGGAGATATGGAGCATAGATGATAAGCGGCGTATGATGATAGGAGAGAGGCATATCATAGATATTATTCTCGGTAACACTGCCATGGTCTGCAACGAAAACGAATATTGTATTGCGAAACCATTCCTGAAGCGACGCTAATTTAATAAACTTTTCAATCGACCAATCGGCATACTCGACGATCTGGTGCTGCATGTCATTCGAACGAGGGTGGAATGGAACATCCTCCGGAATGATTAGCGGTCCATGGTCGCTTGCAGTCATGTAGGCGGCGAAGAACGGTTTTCCATCCTTAAAAAGATCATTAAGTTTAGGTATTGAAAATTCGAACATATAATCATCCGGAACTCCAAGTGTACTTAATACTTTTTCCGATGGATAGTCTTTTAGAGAAACGATAAATTGAAAATTATTAGCGCTGAGGAATCCGCCGATATTATCAAATTGATCGTCGTGGGTTGTGAAATATATTGACTGATAACCATGGTCCTTAAGTGTGTTCGGGAATCCGGTGTATTCCCCTATAACAGCAGTGTTCATGGGATGCTGCTTGAGCAGTGCAGGATAGGCGAATAATGTTCCATATTCGCCGTTAAACGTATGAATACCGGCTGTATAGGCATTATCAAAGCAGTAGGACGAATTCGCCAGACTATCGAGAAATGGTGTGAGATTATCTTTATTGCCGAAGTGCAGCATCTTGTTTGCCGACATGCTTTCCATTACTACAACAATCACATTTGCATTACGAGATTGAGATAGCGGTACAACCTTACGGGCGACAGGTGATGAATATTGCGATATAGAATCGATCTGGAAATATCGTCTGGCATTCTCGATGGCAGTTTGATCATTCATCAGATGAAGTGTTTTATTCTCGGGTCTATTTGCGTCAAGCGCGCTTCGAATAAATGTAAATACCGGATTCAATCCTAATTGATTGGGGAAAGCGTAGTTCGAGAAAAATGCAGTCCCAACCCGTATCGGAGATTTTTCATTCAAACGCCCCCGAATTCCTATGAACATCAGCGCAACTGCCGCCAGTGAGACAGCGATATTATAAATTGTCGCCTTCGTCGACTGTGTTTCGGTACGGAGTGGAGTAGCTTCTAAGATTCTGATCCTTAATTTTCGCAGGATAATAAAAAATACAAATCCAGCGATGAGAAAGACAAACAGGAAAATGAAATAAGCGATCTCTTCATAAATCATCTTGAAAATAAAACCGGCATCACCCGTCCAGTTAAAAATGATAACCGTGACATGCGAAAAATAATATTTGAAGAATGGAATATCGATTGAATAAATAAGGAAGCCGAAGGAGTATATTACGATAATGTAAAGTCCGATTAGTTTGTAGTACCATTTTGCTTCCCACCTCAAACTCGATGTGATCGACAGAATCAGGAGCGGCACAATGAGGAAGTATCCCGAGATCACCGTATCGAACCTGAAACCCATAATAAATGCCTGAGTAAGTAATCCGAAAGAATCGGGGAGCGGTTCTAATTGCCTAATCTCTGAAAGCAATAATACAACTCTGAATGCCGTAAAGAAAATGATTCCGAGAAGATAGACCGCGAATAGAAAAACGATATGCTTGGGCAGATGTTTCAAAAAATTAGAGGTAGTATTATTTATTAATATTCAACTCTTTTATTCTGCGGTAGAGAGTCGGCAAACTGATTTTCAACTCACGTGCGGTCTTTTCTTTATCGTGATTATTTCGCTGGAGTGAGGCGATGATATACTGGCGGGTTAATTCGTTCATTGCGCTTTCGAGAGAGTGCCCGCCATTTAACATGTGTAGCGGTTGGGAAGTATGGACTGAGTCGGGCAGATCGGAAACTGTGATAAAATCTCCCTTGCAAAAAATTAGCGCACGCTCGATGATATTTTCAAGCTCACGGATTTCGCCCTTCCATTCATGCTGCATCAAACGGCGCATTACTTCATTATCAACACCTTTGATTGTTTTCCGATTCTGACTGCGGTACTTCTCAACAAAATGCTCTACAAGCAAAGGAATATCGTCGCCACGTTCGATAAGAGGAGGGAGGTGAATGTTTACAACGTCGAGCCGGTAGAACAAATCTTCCCTGAATCTGCCCGCCTCGACTTCTTTGCGTAAATCTCTGTTCGTAGAAGCAAGAATTCGAACATCAACATTTATCGAGTTGGGAACACCTACCGGAATTATTTCCTTTTGTTCTATTGCCCGCAGTAATTTCACCTGAAGTTGCAATGGCATCTCGCTTATTTCGTCAAGATATAAAGTTCCTCCGTCTGCGGCTTTGAAGTAACCAATTTTGTCTGCAACCGCGCCGGTGAACGCGCCCCTCTTATGTCCGAAAAGTTCACTCTCGATAAGAGTTTCAGAAATCGCGCCGCAATTCACTACCACAAATGGCTGTGTATTGCGCAGACTGTTGAAATGGAGCGCACGGGCAACTAGTTCCTTACCCGTTCCGCTTTTACCTGTAATCAAAACCGTGCTATCGGTTGGCGACACCATCGAGATCATCTGGAATACTCTCTGCATCGCTGAACTTTTCCCGATGATGTTCGCAAAATTAAATTCCTGATGAAGTTCACGGCGAAGAATCTGGTTTTCGAGAGAAAGTTTTTTATATCCGAGAAGCCGCCGGATTCGGAGGATGAGATCGTCAAAATCAATCGGTTTCAGTACGTAATCGCTCGCACCTTTTCGTAATGCCGATATTGCTGTATCTAGTGAACCGTACGCAGTTATCACAACAACCGATGTCTGCGGACTCGAATGCATCGCCTTATCAAGAAGCTCGATTCCTTTCATCTCAGGCATCTCGAGATCTGTGATTAGAAGATCGAATGTGCCTTCAAGCAGTTTTTGATACGCTTCACTGCCGTTCGATGCTTCTACAACCGAGTAACCTTCTTTATTCAATATAAAGGACATCGATTCACGAATTATCTTTTCGTCGTCAACGACTAATATTCTATCTGCCATTATTTTTTTTTGAGATTCCTATGATTGAGCGGGAAGGCGGATTGTGAATGTTGTGCCTCTTCCCTCGATGCTTTTTACCCTGATTTCACCCCGGAAGCTTTTGATTATTCCATAACTTACCCAAAGTCCGAGGCCCGTTCCTTCGCCGACTTTTTTCGTCGTATAAAATGGCTCAAATATTTTCCCAAGGTCTTCTTGTCGTATTCCCTTGCCATTGTCTTCTATCATAATCAACAATGAATCGTCCATGAGCGTTGAACTGACATTGATTGTTTTAGATCCCTTGTAAGGAGGAACCCCGGGCGCTTGATCCAGAAGAGCATCGGTAGCATTAAGCAATAAATTGATGAAGACCTGCTCGATCTGATCGGGCACTAGTGGTAGAAGCGGAAGATTATCTTCCAGTGCCGAATTGAAGGAGATATCTTTTGCTTTCTTGCTTACCTTGATGATCTCAATCGCGTCAAGGATTACTTTATTGATATCGGTAAGCTGAACTTCATATGTAGAACGCCGGGAGAAATCGACGAGGTCGCGGATAATACGAGATATGCGCGTGATCTGACTTTTAATCAGTTCGAGCTTCTCCTGAGTAAATTCATCATCATTAGTTCGTTGGATTACTTGGACGAGAGAGGATATCGAGGCTAAAGGATTTCCTACCTCATGTGCAAGACCTGCGGCGAGCATACCTATGCTTTCCATTTTCTGCGCATGAACCAGTTGTTGTTCAAGGTATTTCTGGTCGGATAAATCGCGATGAATACCGAAGTAACCGACGACTTTCCTATCGTTGTTCACAATAGGTGAGATCAGAAGCTGTGTGAAGAATGGCTCGCCGGTGCGTTTTTTATTTTCAACTTCACCAACCCATACTTTTCCGGCAGATATAGTCTGCCACATTTTTTGCCAGAAACCATGCGGATGTTTGTTACTGCTAAAAATGTTCGGATTCTTCCCGAGTACTTCCTCTTTCGGATAACCGCTGGCGCGCTCGAATGCAGGATTCACATAGATTATTTTACCATCGGGGTCGGTAATTTCTATCGGGTTAACCGTATACTGTGCGAGATTTGTGAAACGAAGCAGGTCGAGTTCTTGTCTTTTCCTATCGGAAATATCGCGCGCAACAACGAGACATCCTTTTCTTGACGAATTAATATCGAGGGGTAGTGCTTTGAGATATAGTTCGACGCTTAATGGAACTTTGTTCAGTTGCTCTATCTCAGCTTCAATCCTGATTGTTTTATCATCGCTTAGAACATCTTTTAGATTATCCTCAAAATATTGCCGTATATTCTTTGTTAAAAAGAATGAGAATGGAAGACTGACCGGTGATTCATGCAAGCCATTAATAACCGCGAGTCCCTTTTGATTTGCTTCTATGAGCGTTCCTTTATCGGAGACTATATAGCACATATCCGGGAAAGCGTTGCAAATATCCATCCAATTACATTGGTAAGTATTGGATTTATGGATAGTATTTTCAGGTCGACGAGATTTCAATTTGTCGTTTTTCTTCTATATTGAGAGATCAGAACATTAATTAACAATTGAATATACTCTTCATGTACACTAATTTCAAATTTGAAAAAGGCGGCAAGAAAACCGACTCATTTTTAAGAAGACGTTTCAATATTGAACATGTTTGACTTTGAATCAATTTCCTCGTATTATTTTTATGAAAGAAAAGGTATGGAAGTCAGCGCACGCATCATAGTTAGCGGTATGGTACAGGGAGTCGGTTTCAGATTTTTTGTTTTTAGGCGAGCAACAAAATTAGGACTCGGCGGCTTTACGAAAAATTTGTATAATGGAGATGTTGAAATAGAAGCCAGCGGCGATAGGGCTTTCATAGAAGAGTTGATTCGGGAAGTAAAAATCGGTCCACGAGCGGCACAAATAACAGATGTTAAAATTAAATGGATACAACCTGTTCTGCACTTTAATAATTTTGAGATAAGATAGATTATGGATGTACGCTTTGGTATAGGGTATGATGTTCACAGGTTAGTGACTAATCGGAAGTTAATTCTTGGCGGTG
Organism: Bacteroidota bacterium; assembly: GCA_020056225.1. GTDB lineage: Bacteria > Bacteroidota > Ignavibacteria > UBA10030 > SZUA-254 > JAGVIE01. The sequence goes on along the minus strand of JAGVIE010000034.1, from coordinate 25,229 downwards.
TTGAAATTCCATACCTGAAAGGATTAGTCGGTCACTCTGACGCCGATGTGTTGTGTCATGCATTCGCCGATGCATTATTGGGTGCGGCGGCGCTTGGTGATATAGGCAAGCATTTTCCCGACACAGATACGCGCTTCAAAGATATTTCCAGCCTGATTTTACTTCGTCACGTTGGCGGCTTGGTGCGGTCGAATAATTTCGAAATCGTTAATGTTGATTCAACGTTGTTGCTCCAGCAGCCTAAGATTAATCCATACGTCAAGAAAATGCGTGAGAATATAGCGCAGGCTCTGGGTTTGCACATGAATCAAGTATCAGTAAAGGCGACTACAAATGAAGAACTCGGTTATATCGGTATGGGTGACGGTGCTGCCGCATATGCCGTTGCTTCTATCCGTTCAATCAATTTGAATCTTGGTCTATAGTCTCAACCCCCCTTGAATGAATTCATCCAATACCTCTCGACCGTTGATCCAGTCTGGATATATGTAATAATATTTGCTGTTGCATTTATCGAAAATCTATTTCCGCCTGCGCCAAGCGATGTTTTGGTAGTGTTCGGCGGCGCACTGGCGGCTATGGAGCGAGGTCATTTCTTAGCCGCATTCGTTGCCGGTACATTCGGAGCAACATTGGGCTTTATGACTATGTACGGAATCGGAAAGTGGTTCGGAGAAAGAATTCTGGAAACAGGAAAAATAAAATTCATCAAACTTGAAACATTACATAAGTTCGAAAAATGGTTTACCAAGTATGGGCTCTGGCTGATAGTTGGCAACAGATTTCTTACCGGAACCAGAGCATTCGTTTCTTTCTTTGCCGGAATGTCCGAATTAAATTTTAAGAGGACAACAATATTATCGTTCATTAGTTCGGCGTTGTGGTACGCTATACTTATATCAGCCGGGTATTCGTTAGGGAAGCACTGGGAAAGAATCGGGTTTTACTTGAAAACTTACAGCATTGCTATTACGACATTGGTTATTATCGGCATAATAATAACTGTTATCAGGTTTTATATCCAAAAACGTAAGAACCGGAAGTCTTAATGGTAGATTTTATTTACAACATTGACCGGGCGGTTTTTATTTTTTGCAATCAAACTTTGGCAAATCCGATTTTCGATTTCGTGATGCCGCCTTTGACCAACTGGAATCAATCATGGTTCGGATTAACCTTAGCCGTAGGATTATGGCTGTTACTTTTCTGGAAAGGAGGAAAGAAGGGCAGGATAGTCTGTCTTTTACTTATTCCATTAATTCTACTTAGCGACCAGATTAGCAGTACAGTGATTAAAACACTTTTTGCCAGACCAAGACCCTGCCATATTGTTGATGGATTACCAGTTATAGAAAACATTCATTTGCTTGTCACATGCGGGGCGGGATATTCATTCCCGTCATCTCATGCTGTAAATAATTTTGCGTTTGCTGCATTCATCTCTTATTACTATCGTCGATGGTCGTGGCTGGCTTTCACGTATGCCGGCATTATGGGATTTTCCAGGATCAGCGTCGGCGTACATTATCCATCGGATGTGCTTGGAGGAATAACAGTCGGTGTCTTCTGTGCTTTTATTATTATTATGATGTGGGAAAGTTTATCGAAAACATATCCGGCTTTATCTATCGGCAGAAAATGAATATCAGACAATACAGATTATTTCTTGCGCTGATATTCGGGTTGATGCTCGGTCTAGCATATCCGCCGGTACCTACAGGTATCACAGCGGCATTCGCGTTTGTTCCATTTTTTCTTCTTTTCGAATCGATAGATAAATACGGCACCGGATTTCGTTATTCATACTTGTCATTCTTCATCTTCAATCTGATTACATTGTACTGGGCTGGCGGTTTTGCATACTGCAGAGATATGTATCAGATGGTTGCTGGTATATTGCTTCTAATTGCTCATCCGATATTCTTCAGTGTGCCGATAATGGCATGGATTTTTATCAGGCGGCAATTAGGATTTAAAATTTCTGTTCTGATGTTTCCTTTTCTATGGGTTGCCTTCGAATATCTCCATTCTTTGACCGAGATAAGTTTTCCATGGCTTATCCTAGGAAATACGCAGACATACGATTTATCCATAATCCAATTCGCATCTATTACAGGAGTTTACGGAGTATCTTTCTGGCTTCTCTTGCTTAATGTTTTGGCTTTTATTTTATTCACTAAGATTTATCTTAAAGAATGGAAACCATTAACTCCATTTACTTTGGTTACTATGTTCTGTATTCTGGTTATTTATTTTGTCCCGAAATATTTTGGCGATCGGATTATACACAATACCCAGCCTGTCATTGGCGCAATTGTTCAGATTGCAATTATCCAGCCCAATATAGATCCATTTGAGAAATGGGACGAAAGACCGGAAAAATCTTTGGATATTATTCAACAACAAACCGGCAAAATATTATATAAAGGAGTCGACCTTATTCTTTGGCCCGAGACTGCCGTACCGTTTTATATTTTACATCCGGCTAACAAATTATATCTCGAAAAACTCAAACTACAGGTAAATTCGATAAACTGCAATCTATTAACCGGCATACCGGACATTAGATATTATAAACAGACCGATGATATACCAAAGACCAGCAAAACATCTCTGGCCGGTGAACATTACGACACATACAATAGCTCTATGTTGTTACAGCCGAAGAGAGACGACATTCAAAAATATGCTAAGATAATTCTTGTACCGTTCGCGGAGCGGGTTCCTTTCTCAGAAGCGTTAAATATTTTGAATGCCATGCAGTGGAATTTCGGTCTCGGTGGTTGGTCACATGGCAAAGATACTACAGTTTTCCAATGCATGACGCAGGATGGCAGGAAAATAAAGTTCTCTAATATGATCTGTTATGAATCGGTATATCCTCAGTTGGTTTCAGCCTTTGTTCGAAGAGGCACTCAATTCTTAACGGTAATAACGAATGACAGTTGGTGGGGGAATACATCAGGGGCATACCAACATAAACAAATAGCCGTCATGCGCGCGATTGAAAACAGGCGTTGGGTTGTTCAATGCGCGAATGGCGGGATTTCAGTATTTATAGATCCGTACGGAAATATCACCCAGGCAACGAATATGTATGAGCAGTCAACATTATTCGGCAGTGTTCAGGTTATCGAGTCACAATCCTTTTATACTCGCTATGGTGATTGGCTGGCAGAAGTAGCATTGATAATATCCGCCTTTTTTCTTTCAGCGGCAATTAGTAAGAAAGTTTATAAAAAGATTAGACAGAAAGATTCGTATGAAGTACATTGATCTGAGAAGCGACACTGTAACAAAGCCGTCAATTGGGATGCTGAAAGCTATGGTTGGCGCTGATGTTGGTGATGATGTCTATGGTGAGGATCCTACAGTGAATAAACTGCAAAAAAGAATCGCCAAGATGTTCGGTAAGGAAGATGCGCTATTCGTACCGAGCGGAACTATGGGAAATGAAGTTTGTATCAAGGTGCATACCCATCCCGGAGATGAGATAATCGTCGAACAGGATTCCCACATATTCGTGTACGAAACCGCAGGACCTTCTCTTCTCGCCGGTGTTCAGATGAATCCGATTGCCGGTAAAAGCGGTAATATGACAGCCGAACAGATTAAGCGGGCGATTCGGCCCAAGGCGTATTATCTTCCAACTACAAAACTTATCTGCATAGAAAATACTCACGGGCGATCTGCCGGGTCAATAATTCCTATAGATGAGATTAAGAATATCCATGCCCTTGCTGCCGAAGAAAATATCCGAATGCATCTCGACGGTGCACGTCTCTGGAATGCATCGGTGGCTTCAGGGATTTCAGTGAAAAAATACGCACAATATTTTGATTCTATATCTGTATGTTTCTCTAAAGGACTTGGTGCTCCCATAGGTTCGATTATTATCGGGAGTAGTGATATTGTTGAGCAGGCAAGAGTTTATCGAAAGGTATTCGGCGGTGGAATGAGGCAGGTTGGTATTCTCGCTGCGGCTGCATTGTATGCGCTTGATAATAACATCGACAGGTTAAACGAAGATCATCAAAAAGCATCCTACTTTGCAACTGAACTTAGTACACTTCGCAAGTTATCAATTAATATGGATGAAGTACAAACTAATATGGTTATAATCGACATTCATCCTACAGGAAAAACTCAAAAAGAAGTTTTAAAGCTATTGAAAAGTAAAGGGATACTGTTGACTCCTGAACGTAACACATCTATAAGAGCGGTGATGCACATGAATGCTTCTTTGCTTCATGTGAAAGAGGCAGTTAAAGTTTTTAAATCATTTTTTAAATAAGTTAAGGCTATGATGAATTAAATAGATAATTCCAAAATTTTTTTCGGAGCATAGTCCGCCTAAGATGTGTAAAAATAGAGCTATCTTCAGCCCATAAGAACATTAGTGCCTTAATATTTTTCTTGCTATTGGAAAAAAGGATTAGTATATTAACATATCCTCGAAAGAAAGTCCCACATATGGGACTTTTTTTTTGAGCCGATTTTAAACACTATTTTGCCATTTGAGTTCTTTTTTGTGCAAATAATTCAAAAAATCAAAGACATTATTGAGCCTGTCATAGACTCATACAATGCTTTTCTCGTTGATATCGAAATCAGGGGAAGTCAGTCAGGAAAGATTGTCGAAATATTCATCGATAACGATGAAGGAATTACGACTGATCTATGTGCCAAGATTAGTCGAGAGATTTCTCCAATGATTGATACTGCAAGCATACTTCAACAAAGATATTACCTTGTCGTATCATCACCAGGAATTGAAAGACCGATAAAATACTCCAGACAATATCCTAAGAACATTGGAAGAGAATTTTTGGTAAAATATAATACAGAAAAAGGTGTGGATAGAGTTCAAGGGATTTTATCTGCGGTAAGTTCTGGTGAGATCACAATTCGAACAAAAGAAGGCTCTGAACGAAAAGTTATATTTAGTGAAATTATTGAAGCACGAGTAATAGCTTCGTTGTAAGAATACAGATATTGTTATTGATAAAATTTAAGGAAATAGGATGAATTACGAAATTGTTGAATCATTTTCTCAGATGGTTCGGGAAAAAAGAATTGACAAAGATATGTTAACCAGTATCATCGAAGATGTTTTTTCTATGATGGTACGCAAGAAATACGGTATGGAGGCACGGTTCGATGTCGTTGTTAATATGGATAAGGGTGATATTGAAATCTATCTCGAAAAGGTAATAGTTGAAACTGTCACCGATCCTTCCACCCAGATCGATCTTGCAACTGTTAGAAAGAAAACAGATGAGCAATTGGATATCGGAGATGATTTTGTCGAAGTTATCAACCTTCAAAGTTTTGGAAGGCGACTTGTAATCAGCGCAAAACAAAATCTCAATCAGCGGATCAAAGAGGTTGAGAAGGAAGTCGTATTCAACGAATATAACAACGCGGTTGGTGAAATCATCGTAGGTGAAATATATCAGATTCGCAAGGGTGAAATATTGATAAATCATAATCGTAACGAGCTGATTCTTCCCAAGAATGAACAGATCGCAAAAGAGCGATATCGCAAAGGAGAAACGATTCGGGCGATCATCAAGGAAGTGCGGAAAAATGTCGCGACCCCGATGGTGATAATTTCAAGAGCAGACCCCAAATTTCTGGCAAAATTATTTGAAACTGAAATTCCTGAAATATATGACGGTATTATTGAAATCAAAGCAGTAGTTCGTGAAGCCGGAGAGCGGTCCAAAGTCGCAGTCGAATCGCACGATGACCGTATCGATGCAGTTGGTGCCTGTGTCGGAATGAAAGGTGTACGCATTCATGCGATAGTGCGCGAGATGAATAATGAAAACATAGATGTAATCAATTTTTCAGATAATTCAACGGTTTATATTCAACGTGCGCTTGCTCCCGCTAAACTCAAAAGCGTTTCAATCGATGAATCCACTAAAATTGCAACTGTGGTAGTCGATAAAGATCAAGTATCTCTTGCAATCGGACGCAACGGACAGAATATCCGACTTGCCTCTCAGCTTACCGGTTACGAAATCAACCTTATCAAGGAAGGCGGTGAGGAAGAATACGATATGGACCTTGATGAATTCAGGGAAGAATTGGGCGAGCCGCTTTATGAAAGATTGGTTGACGAAGGCTATACAACCGCACGCGCCGTCTTAGAAGCCGATTTAGATGATTTACTGGAAATCGATGGCTTATCAGAAGATAGAATTAAATCGCTTAGGGAAATGATGCAACGCGAATACGAAGAAGCGGAAGTTGATGAGGATGCCGGAGAGAAGGATCTCGAAAAGTTTATTTCTTCAAAAGCTGAAACTACTGTACAAAAAGAATCTGTTGAAAACGCCGAGACGGGTGAAACAACAATAACTGATGAAGGAAATAAATCCTAATTATAAGGATCAATTATTATTTCTATGACCGAAAAACCTCAATCAAAGAAAAAAATATACCAGATAGCAAAGGAAATCAATATCTCACATGAGACATTGATGGAATATCTGAAAAAGAGAGGGCACGAGATCAAGAGCCACATGTCTCTAGTCGATGATGCTATGATGCATGATATCTTATCTCATTTCAAAAAAGATAAGGAGGTAGCGGAAAAACATCAGAAGAAAGTTCAAACATATCGCGATTCTCGTAAGAAGAGCGAAGTTAAGGCGGCTCCGCTTGTAGAGGAGCAACCGCCAGTGAAACCTTCTAAAAAACGTAAGACCGAGGAACCAGCAGTTCCGGTGGAAGTTGTTCAAGAAATAGAACCGGTAACACAGCCACAAGTGGAAATTCAATCCGAAATTAAAGAAGTTGAGCCAATTCAAGATACGAGCAGTATCGTTCCTCCGCCAGAGTCTACTACAAAGTTAGAGGTTCCTGTTCTGGAGGAAAGGCCAGTTCCAGTTGAAGAAGTAAAATTAGAAGAACAACCGGTCATCACACAGAAACTGCCAGTAGAGGCGGAAAAAATAAAAAAACCGGTTAAAAAAGCAACGGAACTTCATCCCAGGCTTACACCCAAAATGGGATTGACAATTAAGGGAAAGATTGATCTCGCTGAAGTTAGGCGTGCGGCTGCGATTCATGAGGGGACAGCTCCAACTGCATCTAAGGACGAAACTGCGGATGATCTCAAGAAAAAGAAAAAGAAAAAGAAAAGGATCAAAACAGAAGCGGTAGCGGCGCCGAAAGAAGAATCGGATGAATTGCTCCGTAAGGCTAAGAAGAAACGCAAATTGAAATACCGCGAAGTGGACCAGGAAGAAGTCGATGAAGCTATAAAAAGAACGCTTGCGGAAATTGACGATGCCGGAGTTGTTACCCAACGCGCAGCATTCAAGAAAAAAAGAAAAGAAAAGCGATTAATAGAAGAGCAGAAACAACTCGAACAATTAGAAAAAGATAAATCGATCCTAAGAGTTACCGAATTTGTATCTGTGAATGAGCTTTCCAATCTCATGGGAGTGAGCGTTGCTGAAGTCATAAAAAAATGTATCGAACTCGGTTTGATGGTATCCATCAATCAGAGACTCGATAAAGATACTATAACCCTTGTTGCAGATGAATACGGACTTGAGGTAAAATTCTTTTCGGAACTGGCTGAAGATATTGTAGTTGATGAACCTGATGCCGAGGATGATCTCCAACTTCGTCCTCCTGTTGTGACAATTATGGGACATGTAGATCACGGAAAAACTTCATTGCTCGATTATATCAGGAGAAGCAATGTCGTTGCGGGTGAAGCCGGCGGAATCACGCAGCACATAGGCGCATATATGGTGAGCGTGAATGAAAATAAAAATATTACATTTCTCGATACTCCGGGACATGAAGCGTTTACAGCTATGCGCGCGCGCGGTGCCCAGATTACCGATATTGTTGTGCTTGTGGTTGCCGCCGATGACAGCGTTATGCCGCAAACTGTTGAAGCAATCAGCCATGCGCAAGCTGCAAACGTTCCTATCATCATAGCAATCAATAAAACAGATAAGGGTGATGCTAACGCCGACAGGATACGCCAACAGTTATCAGATAAAAATGTTCTGGTTGAAGAATGGGGTGGAAAATATCAGTGTGTTGAACTATCTGCAAAAACGGGAAAAAATGTAGAAGTCCTGCTCGAAAAAATATTACTCGAGGCGGATGTTCTCGATCTAAAAGCAAATCCTAACAAAACCGCACGTGGTGTAGTTCTGGAAGCTAAAGTCGATAAAGGAAAAGGAACTGTCTCGACGGTACTTGTTCAAAAAGGAATGTTGAAAATAGGCGATTCTTTTGTTGCCGGCGTACAAAGCGGAAAAGTTCGCGCGATGTATGATGAACGAGGAAATCGTGTTGAGATAGCAAAGCCATCCACTCCGGTTCAAATTATCGGGTTTGACGGCATTCCGCAGGCAGGCGATAATTATGTTGTTGTTGAAAATGAGCGTGAAGCAAGAACGATCAGCATTCGCCGACAACAATTAAAACGGGAACAGGATTTCCGTCTTATTCACAGTGTCACGTTGAATGACCTCTCACAAAAAATCAAAGATGGACAGATCAAAGAGTTAAAAATGATCGTGAAAGGCGACGTTGATGGATCAGTTGGTGCGCTTGCAGATTCGTTAATGAAAATTGTACATGAAGAAGTCAGGGTTAATGTTATTCATCGCGCTGTAGGGACAATATCGGAGTCAGATGTGCTTCTTGCGGCGGCATCTAATGCGGTTATAATTGGTTTCCATGTCAGGCCCAACTTGAATGCGCGCAGACTTGCGGAGCAGGAGAAAGTAGATATCCGTATTTACAACATCATATATAATGCAATTGAGGATGTGAGAAAGGCGCTCGAAGGATTACTTGCCCCTGAGAAGAATGAAGAGATAACTGCGACAGTAGAAGTACGCGACGTCTTTAAGATCCCAAAGATCGGCACAATTGCCGGATGCCAGGTGCAAGACGGTAAAATTGCACGCGGAAATAAAGTACGTTTGCTTCGTGACGGTATTGTTATCTTCGAAGGTGGTCTTGCATCGCTCAAGCGTTTTAAAGAAGATGTCAGAGAAGTTGAATCCGGTTTTGAGTGCGGTATTGGCTTGGATGGATACCATGATATTAAGGCGGGTGATACTATCGAAGCGTTTAAAATTGTCGAAACACTCAGAAAGCTTGCATAGGAATTCATAGCATGTCATTGCGTACCGAAAAAGTCGCTTCGCTCATAAAAGAAGAAATCGGAATGTATTTCACGCGTGAATTTCGTGACCCTGCTTATGGTTTTATCACTGTTACCGAAGTACACGTAACGCCTGATCTTAAAATAGCAAAAATCTATGTTAGTATAATGGGATCACCTGATGTAAAGGCGGCTACTTTGAAGATGCTTGAAGATCACAAAGGCGAGATAAGGTCGTTCATAGGTTCGACTATCAGATTGAAATTCACACCGGCAATTCAATTTTATGTGGATGAAACTCTCGATCGCGTAGAGAAGATCAATAACCTGATCAGACAAATTCACAAAGATGACGCAACGAAGGGTCCTGAGTGATATCCTCATTCACGGGAATTTTGCAATGATCGTTGTGCGCAAATTAGAAGATATTACACGCGATTCAAATTCAGTCATAACAATAGGCACATTTGATGGTGTGCATCTCGGCCATAAATTGATCTTCCGCAGATTACATGAGCGTGCAACCGAGTACAATGCCCGGAGTATTATTGTCACTTTCGAACCCCATCCCCGTGAAGTTGTTGGAAAAGGTCCGGTGAAGTTATTGAGTACTCTTGATGAGCGCCTTGAACTGATGAAAAATATTGGAGTTGATCTGGTATACGTAATAGAGTTTACATTTGATTTTTCACGACAAACATCTCGTGAGTTCTATGAGCGCTATATCCTGCATGGTACAGGTGTGCGAAGCGTAATTGTAGGACATGATCATATGTTCGGAAGAGATCGTAAATCGAATATCGATGAGCTAAGACAAATGGGAAAAGATTCGCATTTTGACGTAGATGTCCTTGAACCCGTTTCATCGGAAGGAGAGATAATAAGCAGTACAAAAATCCGAAATCTTTTATCTCAGGGTGATGTTGAACGTGCTGCGAAATATCTTGATCGCCCATATTCGATGAAAGGTCAAGTCGTAGAAGGAGATAGAAGAGGAAAAACACTTAATTTCCCAACTGCTAATATACAGCCGCAGTCAGGCAGTAAAGTGGTACCTCAAAACGGAGTATATTTTGTTTCGTTAGAATTTGACGGGAATATTTTTTATGGTATGTTAAATATCGGTGTTAGGCCCACGTTTAAACCAGACGGACAAAGGATAATAGAAGCTAATATTTTCGGCATAAACGATGTACTTTACGGAAAAGAAATAACAGTTAATTTTTTAAGAAGAATTAGATCGGAAATAAAATTTTCATCAAAAGAAGAATTAGTTACACAGTTGCACAATGATAGAGAGTTGTGCATGAAGTTTATTAATAAAGTTCAACAATAACAGATTAGTTTTAAAGGAGAAGTAAAATGCCATTAACAAAAGAGAAGAAACAAGAGCTTATGAATAAGTTCGGCAAAACGCCCGCTGATTCAGGTTCACCGGAAGTTCAGATTGCGATTCTAACGAACCGCATAAACGATCTTTCATCACATTTTAACAAAGCCGTGAAAGACCATCACTCAAGATACGGTTTGCTCAAGATGGTAGGTAAAAGGCGCAGATTATTGGTATATCTGCAAAATAAAAATATGGATCGATACCGGAAAATAATCCAGGAACTCGAACTGCGCAAATAAGCGTGTAATCGAAAATAAAAATAATCATAAATTGAAATTGGAAGAAATCAGATGGTAATAAGAAAAGAAATTGAAATTGGTGGAAGAATTCTCTCCATCGAAACAGGTAAGTATGCTAAACAAGCAGATGGAGCAGTAATGGTTCGATATGGTGACACGATGGTACTGGCTTCTGTTGTTGCTAAAAAAGAAATTGTGGAGGGACAGGATTTTCTTCCGCTTCAGGTAGAGTATCGTGAAAAAACTGCGGCGGCAGGAAAAATTCCAGGCGGATTTTTCAAAAGGGAAGGGCGGCCCACTGAAAAAGAAATTCTCTCTTCCCGTCTGATTGATCGACCTATCAGACCCATGTTTCCTGAAGGTTATAAAAGTGAAACACAGATATTATTAACTGTGTTTTCATCGGATCAGGAAAACGATGCAGATTTTCTCGGAGCTTTGGGCGCTTCATCTGCGTTAATGATTTCGGATATCCCTTTTTCGGGTCCTATCGCTGAGGTGCGTGTTGGAAAAATCGACGGCAATCTTATCGTCAACCCAACATTCAGCCAATTGCCTTCAAGCAGTATGGACATCATGGTGGCGGGGACAACAACTTCAATCGTGATGGTTGAAGGAGAGACAAAAGAAATATCCGAACAGGATATGCTCGAAGCTCTCCGATTCGCACAGGAAAATATCAAGAAATTATGCGCCCTTCAGATCGAATTTCAAAACGAATCTAATCGCCCTAAACGTGAAATCCCGGTCAATCAACTGAAGAATCAACTGAATGATGCCGTCTCAAAAATTGCACGCGATAAAGTCCGTACCGCTACACATCAAATATTGATGAAGGAAGAAAGAAGCAAAGCGAACGAAGAAATCCTACTGACTACGATCGAAGGACTGAAATCAGCGATTACTTCTGTCGCGCTTAAACTTAACGATAAAGATAATGCTCTCTATCATGAAAGCCCGGCGGCATTTGTTGAAGATAAAAAAGATCTTATCGCAGATATCCTCCACGATATCGAATATGAAGAGATGAGAAAAATGATCCTTGATGAAGGCAAGCGTCTCGATGGAAGAGGCGTGAAAGACGTTCGTCCTATCACATGTGAGATCGGCTTATTGCCGCGAACTCACGGCTCGGCGCTTTTCACGCGCGGTGAGACTCAAAGTTTAACCTCGGCAACATTGGGAACTAAGTTAGATGAACAAATCCTCGATGGATTACAGCCCGAATCAACCAAACGCTTCATGTTGCACTACAATTTCCCGCCATTTTCTGTTGGTGAAGTTGGTAGACTTGGCAGCACCGGCAGACGAGAAATCGGTCACGGCAACCTTGCTGAGCGTTCTCTTAAGAACGTCCTTCCTCTGGAGGAAGAATTTCCATATACTATCCGTATCGTTTCTGATATTCTTGAATCGAACGGTTCTTCATCGATGGCAACGGTATGTGCCGGAACTCTCGCTTTAATGGATGCAGGTGTTCCGATTAAAAAACCGGTCGCTGGCATTGCGATGGGACTTATCAAAGAAGCAGATAAAGTTGCGGTACTAAGCGATATCTTGGGCAATGAAGATCATCTCGGTGATATGGATTTTAAAGTCTCTGGTACGAGAGATGGTATTACCGGTTTACAGATGGATATAAAGATTCAGGGAATATCGTTCGATATTATCGAGCGAGCGCTGATGCAAGCGAAGGACGGACGTTTCCACATACTTGGAATCATGGAACAAACAATAAATGAACCGCGAAAGGAATTATCAAAGTATGCGCCACGATTAACAACACTCAAGATTCCGGTTGATATGATTGGAACGGTTATAGGTCCGGGCGGAAAGATGATTCGCCAGATCGTGAAGGATACCGGTGCAGAAATAAATATTGAAGACGATGGCACAATAGTGATTGCTTCAGTTAGTGCTGAGGGATCCGACAAAGCACAGCAAATTATCAGCAAGCTCGTAGAAGCTCCGGTAGTTGGAAAGACTTATAAAGGGAAAGTCACTAGACTAATGGATTTCGGCGCATTTGTTGAATTCCTGCCCGGCAAAGAAGGGCTTGTTCACATTTCGCATCTGGACGTTAATCGTGTGAATAAAGTTTCCGATATTCTGAAGGTTGGAGATGAAATTGAAGTCAAGTTAATTAAAATTGACGACGAAGGCAGAAATAATCTTAGCCGTAAAGCATTGATGCCAGGTTATGATCCTGAACAGGAAGCACTGCGCGAAGCAGAACGAAAAAGAGACCGCCCCCCACGGCGAGACGGAGATCGTAATGGCGGTCACCGAGGTGGTGGAGGACATCACCGTTCGCATCGCGATTAGTAAGATCAAATGAATTAACCCGTGGGAACATGCGTAAGTGCGCCCACGGGAATTTTTTTATCTGCAAGTAATGTTCAATGATAAGTTTATAATTACTCAATGCACACCGACAAACAAATATTATTGATTATTCTCGATGGATTTGGGATTGGAAAGATCCCCGAGTACGATGCTATCCATCAAGCGAAAAAGCCTTTCATTAATTCTTTATTTAGAAAATATCCATGGACTTCAATCAATGCTTCCGGTGAGGACGTAGGATTACCGACCGGACAGATGGGTAATTCCGAAGTAGGTCACATGAATATCGGTGCCGGGAGAATAGTGTGGCAGGAAATTACACGGATAGATCGTTCAATACGGTCGGGTGATTTCTTTGAGAAACCTGCATTCCTTGGTGCAATCGAAAATGCTAAAAAATACAATTCAGCGCTTCACCTTATCGGATTATTGTCCGACGGCGGCGTTCATAGCATGAACACCCATCTTTATGCTCTTCTTGCGTTAGCAAAAACACATCAGCTAAAAAATGTTTTCATCCATGTGATACTCGATGGACGCGATACGCCACCTGAATCGGGTGTTGGCTATATTACGGAACTTCAACAAAAGATTGAAGAAATTGGTATTGGAGAAATTGCAACCGTGATGGGACGATATTATGGGATGGATCGCGATAACCGCTGGGATCGTACAGAAAAAGCATACCGTGCTTTAACTGAAGGCGCTGGGTATAGCGCAGATAACCCGGTAGAAGCTGTGCGTACATCTTATAAGCAAAACCTCTCAGATGAGTTCGTTCTTCCCATAATCGCTACAAAAGAAGGTTGGCCTAAAGCGGTAATAAAAGAACACGATTCTGTTATTTTTTATAATTTCCGAACAGATCGTACACGCCAACTGACCCGATCACTGACTGATGATCAGTTCGATAAATTCCCTCATCACAAAATGAATTTACATTTTGTGACTATGACACAGTATCACGAGGATTTTAAATTCCCTATTGCCTTTCCGCCGCAATTTCTAACTAAAACATTGGGTGAAATAGTTTCAGATCTCGGGATGAAACAATTACGACTTGCAGAAACAGAGAAATATGCTCATGTAACTTTCTTCTTCAATGGCGGACGGGAAGAAATTCTTCCAGGTGAAGACCGAATACTCATTCCATCACCGCGCGGTGTTGCTACATACGATTTGAAACCTGAGATGAGTGCACATGAAGTCACCGGTAAAGCAATAGAGGCTGTTACGGCATCAAAATATGATTTCATTGTGATGAACTATGCCAATTGCGATATGGTAGGACACTCCGGTAAGATGGCAGCCGCAGTAAAGGCAGTTGAAGTGATTGATGATTGCTTGAGTAAATTAATTCCTGTAGCTCAAGAGAACGGATATTTTATATTAGTTACTGCCGACCATGGAAATGCAGACAAGATGATAGACGATGATGGAGGACCGCACACAGCACATACCACAAACTTGGTACCGATTATTTTCGTTGAGGATGACTTTAAACCAATATTACAACAAAATGGTAAACTCGCTGATATTGCGCCAACTATTTTACAAGTTATGGGCATTCCTAAACCAACTGAGATGGACGGCACACCGTTGGCTGTTACTCATTAGTGATATCTCTTGAAGTTACCGCTCAACGAACAAAATATTTGAGCCGGTGCACATAACTATAATCGAATTACCTGATGCTTGAATTGATCGATTGAAATTTCGGATTGAAGAGATTGAACAAGATCGAGTCCGTGTTTGTTCATGAATTGACCGATATTTAATTCCCGCTCCTGATAATTTCTATTCGGGAAGATTGAATTGATTACCTTAGCGATCTGACGAAGACCGATTTCATGTTTACGTTTCTGCGCTTCGATTACTTTTTCTTTTAATCCTGAAAGTTGCTGTTCTATCTTTAAACGTGTATTCTCGAGCGAACCGAGAAGAGTTGAATCAATATAGTTAATGCCGAATTTCATTTCATTTGTCAGATCGAAGATACGTTGTGTCGCCTCTGCAAACATCTCATCAATTTTCACCTCTGAAACCATCTCTATTACCTTCTTTTCGATTTTTCCCGGGTCACCGAAGAATTCAAGCAATTCCAGTTGATATTTATCCAGTGTCCGTTCAACTTTTTCCTCAACAAGAGTAACGCTGGCACGCGGATAAATCATCGGCATTGTCAGGTCGAAGTACTGATAAACTTTTTTTAACTGTGCAAAGTACGCTATCTCTGATGGTCCGGCAACGTATGCAAGTGTTGGTAATATCGTATCCTGGCAGATCGGGCGGAGGGCAACATTCGGACTTAAAAGTTCAGGGTTCTCATGTGCGATCCTGAGAATTTCCTCTTTTGTAATCTGGGATCTTGTTCCTTTTATGTTGAAATCATTTTCCCTCGGTTCGATAAAATATCTGCCTTCTTTGTAGAAATGGAATAGATTCAGCGCTTTAGTTTTTATTTGTGCGTGATATTTCTCCTCAAGTTCTGCGCTCTGTTCGATGATAAGCTGTGAGACACGAGGGAATTCCGATAACTCTTTTATGAAGACCGGTGAGACAAGTTGTTTTAAGCGCTTATCATTTGATGAGATAAATACCAATCCCTCGCCCTCAAATAATTTATTCATTAAAGAAGCAAATGCATGATTAAGGGTTCTTCCGGAGGAATAAGCATTCTTAAAAATATCGATAAGTGATTGACGGAATTCAGAGTGGCCCAATGTTTTTTGAAGTATTTCAAAAAACGCATCGAGATAATTATCGAGAACAATCTCTCCGACTGCGCCGACATTCTTTGTAACTGGTTTGCCATTCAAAAGATATTCTATCACGGCAGGGGAATGCTCCTGATTGAGAATCCCTATTTTATTAATTTCATCGTAATCATGATCCTCACCTTCGAGCCAGAAAATCGGGACGAATTTATATTCAGGAAATACAGATGTAAGTTGCTTAGCAAGTTTAATCGCCGTTATTGTTTTGTAAACAGTGTACAATGGTCCACCTAAAATTCCTACCTGCTGACCTGTAACAATTGCGAATGTATTATCATCAATTAGCGATTGGATATTGTTAATGGAATTATCCCCAACGCCATAGCCGATGTTCTGTTCGAGTAATACTTCTACGAGAGTCGAACGGTGGCGAATTCGTTGTGAAATCCGGTGTGCGTATCTCTTCACCGAATCAAATGAATGGAAATCTGTCTCGAAGTAATGCCCGACTTTTTGATAATCGTTTATATAATCGCGATACAATTGCGTGAAACCGCCTTCAGTGCGTGGAAGGTCGGCATAATTTATCCATTGTAATGTATTCATTGTCGTATAGGTGGAAGATTTTAAGTTAAATTGATTTTTTATTCCAGATGTACAAATAGTACACGGTTAAAATTTATTTCCCAATTTTACTATTATTGCCCGTAGTAATTGCCCGAATGGACCTTTTACTAAATTTGCTATTTCAGTAACTTCCTTGTGAGATAATTTTTGATCGAGTATGCCAGTTGACAGGTTGGTTATACACGAAATTCCACCGACACGCATGCCGAAGGCATTTGCGAGACTTACTTCATTCACGGTCGACATTCCAACGGCATCGGCGCCGAAAAAACGGATCATCTGGACTTCTGCGGCAGTTTCGTAACTTGGTCCTTTGATTCCACAATAAATACCTTCACGGATAGGAATGCTTTCTTCTTGTGCGGAAGCTTTGATCAGATTCTGCATCGGCTTATCATATAACTGATGAGATGTCGCCGATTTATTTTGATCGATAAACGGATTTTCGAATGTCAAATTGATATGATCAGTAATCAACATTAGATCACCGGGTGTAAATTGTTTGTTGATACCGCCTGCGGCATTTGTTACAACCAAAGTTTTAATCCCTAAAGCGTGCGCAACACGGATGGGATATAAAATTGTTTCAATATTTCCGGTCTCATAAAAATGTACCCGACCCTGAAAAGCCAATAGTTTAACTTTACCAATTTTACCAAATATTAATCTGCCTTTATGTCCTTCGACAGAAGAATGAGGGTAGTGAGGAATAGATTGAGTATCGATAACTGTAGAAGATGAAATGGTTTCTGCAAATTCTCCCAAACCCGACCCAAGAATTATAGCTATTTTTGGCTTCAGCTTTGTTTGGCTTCGAATTGCCTTGATAGATTCCTTTAAATTATCTTCCAATGTTTTTGGTCGAACTATTTTCATCCCAATAAAATTCCCGCTATTGTTGCAGTAAGCAATGTTGATAATGTGCCACCAAGAACAGCCCGTAGTCCTAACGATGCTAAATCTTTTTTTCTTTCGGGAGCCATTGGACTAATACCGCCGATTTGTATAGCGATTGAGGAAAAATTGGCAAATCCGCAAAGAGCGAATGTTGCCATCGTGATAGCTTTTTCAGACATGATTCCTTGCTTAATGAACGCGGCAAGATCAAGATAGGCAACAAATTCGTTGAGCACTACTTTGGTTCCTAATAAACTTCCAAATATGAATGAATCATTCCAAGGCACGCCAATCGCAAATGCCAAGTATTGCAATATCGTGCCGAAAACTACTTGCATGCTAAGTGGTTGTTTGATTGTTGACATTAGATAAGAATTAATTCCTGTAATGTCGCCGAATTGTAAAAGAAGATAATTAAGCATTGCTATGAAAGCGATGAATGCCAATAACATACCACCGACATTTAACGCTAATTGAAGTCCATCTGAAGCGCCGGTTGCCGCCGCTTCAATGACGTTCGATGATTTTTGTTCTATTTTTAATTTCACTGTACCCTTGGTTAAAGGTTCTCCAACTTCAGGGTATATTATTTTAGAAATGGCTAAAGAGGCAGGCGCCGCCATTACGCTGGCGGCTAACAACTTTACTGCAAAATTTAATTGGGCAGTTGCTATATCTGTCCCATGGATTGTTGCAAACGAATGTCCCAGCATTTGGATGTACGCCGCCATAACCCCACCTGCAATCGTTGCCATACCTCCGACCATTATCGTCAGCAATTCTGATTGTGTCATTGTTGATATGTATGGACGTATTAGAAGGGGAGCTTCAGTTTGACCAACGAATATATTTCCTGTGTTCGATAAAGATTCTGCTCCGCTCGTTCCCATCAATTTTGCCATCAACCACGCCATTCCCTTCACCACCTGTTGCAATATACCGATGTAATACAGAACAGATGTCAGAGAAGATACAAAAATAATAGTTGGAAGGACTTGAAACGCGAAGAAAAATCCTAAGCTTTCAGGTCCATAATTAACTGCTAAATTTCCAAAAACAAATTTAGCGCCTTCAATCGTGAATCCTAATAAACTAACAACAGCGCTTCCTAACCAATCGATTATAAGTTTCGGCAACCCAAGCGGATAGAAGAAAGCAGTTAAAGGTTCATGTAGGATAATTAAAATCGCAAATGTAATTTGTATCCCTAAACCCGATGCGACTAATTTCCAATTTATACGTTTCTTATTATTGGAAAATAAAAATGCGATTCCCAAAATTACAATGATGCCTAATAGCCCGCGCAGTATCGTTGATATATCCATAGCTAATTCAATCGGCGGTTGGAGGAACGAAACATTTACGGCATCGGGCTTCATATACACCGCGTGCTCCAACAACAACTCGTTCCTGTTGGTCTGTGATCCGTTGTGTACGATCTGCAGGATTTCCGCATACCATACAGATAGCTAATGTCTTTGTTATGTATTCAGCAAGTGCGAGTAATTGGGGAACGGGTTCGAATGGTTTGCCGCGATAATCTTGATCAAGTCCCGCAACGATAACACGCTTTCCCTGAGACGCAAGTTCCTCACAGACTTGAACGATATCGTGAGTGAAAAATTGGGCTTCGTCCACACCAACAACTTGAGCATCTTTAGCTAACGATAATATTTCAACCGGCTTATCAACTACAGTTGATGGTAAAGCTTGCTCACTATGTGATACTATTTGGTCGGCACTATAGCGATTGTCGATACGCGGCTTGAAGATCATCACTCTTTGCTTTGCAATTTGTGCACGGCGTAAGCGTCTAATTAGTTCTTCCGTTTTTCCGCTGTACATGCATCCACAAACAACTTCAATCCAACCTGTATTATGAGGCATATTGTGCAAAGTTGCTACTTCCATATAATTTCCAAATTAATGATTAGTTAACATTGAGCTATCAAAGGGCATCGGTAAAAGTTCACTGAGTTTGATGATGATTTGCTTCTTACCAGATCCGCTTAGTATAACATCTATTTCTGGTGCAAGATCCATTAGCACCTGCCTGCATGCTCCGCAAGGCGGGATAATCTCTTTCAAATCTGTTGATATCGCTATGGCTCTGAATTTTCGTTGACCCTCAGAGATGGCTTTAAAAATTGCTGTCCGCTCTGCGCAAATTGTCAGACTGTATGAACTGTTTTCTATGTTACAGCCGGTAAATATCTTCCCGGTCTTCGACAGAAGCGCAGCACCCACTCTAAAATTAGAGTGAGGCGAATACGAATATTTTTTTGCTCGCTTTGAAGCCTCAATAAGCTTTTGATACTTCACATATTTCCTTAGATATTGAATAGGATAGGCAAAATATAGATAAATTGGATGTTAGAAGCAAGATTTGAAGTTCAACAAAGTATTTCCTATATTTTTGCACATAACTTAAATTATATTGTGAGCGTCAACTACAAAAAATATTTTACATCTGACCGAGCGAAGAAAATATATCTGATTCTTGCTCTTTGCCTTGTCTTGTTTTTTGCCTTTAACGATCTCTTCATGCCGTGGTATGCAAATGCCGGAGGAATTATCGAAGTACCATCCGTTATCGGACTGAAATACGAAGATGCAAAGACAAAGTTAGATTCTCTTGGCTTTGAAACGCATAAAGGCGATGTTCGAATTGACCGTGAACATCCTGCCGGAATTGTGATTATTCAAAATCCCCTGACCGGGGCGGCTGTTAAAAAAGGACGAAGAGTATATCTAACTGTAAGCGGCGGTGAATTACTTGTTGCGGTTCCAAATATAAAAGGTAGAACATTACGTGATGCGAGATTTATGCTGGAAAGGGAAGGGCTGAAACTTGGCGCAATCGAGTACCAGTCTTCGGACGAATTTCCTGAGAATACTGTTGTCGAACAAAAACTATCTGCCGGATATAAAGTTAAGAAAAATGTTTATGTTTCAATCGTAATTAGTCAGGGATCGATCTCAGAAAAAATATCTGTCCCCGATTTGACAGGTAAGACACTTCAGGAAGCAGAAAAGATATTGATCGGGATCGGGTTGAAACCCGGCAACATCACGTACGTTCCAACTCCGGATCTGTTACCCAATACAATTGTAGATCAGTATCCGAGATCCGGGGAGATGATTGTTAAGGGACAAGTAGTTGATCTTATTGTTGTGCAAGGCGGCGAGAAGAAAGAAAACCTTTTTGAAAACTGACTGAACTTAATGACGAACATATGATAAAAATTGCACCATCAATCCTATCGGCAGATTTTAGAAATCTAGAGCAACAAATACGTCAAATTGAAAAAGGCGGTGCAGATTGGATTCATCTTGACATTATGGACGGGCACTTCGTGCCGAATATTACTTTTGGTCCGATTGTCGTGAAAGCGATCCGCGCCATCACTAAATTACCTCTCGATGCTCACTTAATGATAGAAAATCCTGATAGGTATCTCGAAATATTTAATAAGGCAGGAACTAACCGGCTCACGGTGCATGTTGAAGCATGTGTCCATCTTCATCGAACGATTCAACGTATTAAAGAGTTGGGGATGAAAGCCGGAGTCAGTTTAAATCCTGTCACTCATGTCTCAGAATTAAAAGAAATTTTGCCGACTGTCGATCAAGTTCTAGTAATGACAGTAAATCCGGGATTTGGCGGACAAAAATTAATCCAGTCCACGATGAAAAAAATAAAAGAAGTTTCACAGATGATTATTGAGACGGAAAAAGATATTGAGCTTGAAGTAGATGGAGGAATTGATGCAACGAATGCACGCGATCTTGTTGACTCCGGTGTTACTGTCATCGTAGCCGGACATTCGATTTTCTCCAAGAAAAATATCTCGAAGGCAGTGCGTGATCTTAGAAATGCAGCTCTAAACTCAAAGACTAATAAATAACTGAATCGATAAACACTCTTATTTGGAGGATGTATCATGGCAAAAAAAATGATCGCTGATAAAAGCAAAAAATCAGCAAAAGAAATCCTGAAGCTCGCAAAGGATGAACATGTTGAGTTTATTCAATTGCAGTTCACGGATCTTAACGGCCATATGAAGGGAGTTACAATCCCGGTAACAAAATTAGAAGCAGCGCTGGAAGATGGTATATGGTTCGATGGATCTTCGATCGAGGGTTTTACGCGGATATTTGAGAGCGATATGTATCTGAAACTTGATCTGGATACTTATGCGATTATACCATGGACTAAAGATAGCGCGTCGTATTCCATAGTGGCTCGTTTCATGTGCGATGTTTATATGCCCGATGGCTCTCCTTTTGAAGGGGACCCTCGATATATCTTGAAGAGGCAATTGAAGCGGGCTGAAAAACTTGGATATGTATTCAACGTCGGTCCTGAACTCGAATTTTTCCTATTTCGGAAAGAGAACGAAAAACTTGAACCGTTACCGCACGATACAGCCGGGTATTTCGATCAGACTACTGATTTAGCAATGGAGATCAGGCAGGAGATGACGACTGCGCTTCAAGGTTTTGGCATTGATGTAGAAGCACTGCATCATGAAGTAGCTGTCGGTCAACACGAAATCGATTTCCGATACGGGGATGCTTTGAGAATTGCCGATCAGGCTGTAACTTTCAAGTTCACGTTAAAATGGATTGCGGCGCACCATAATCTTCACGCTACGTTCATGCCGAAACCGATTGCAGGTATTAATGGATCAGGCATGCATGTTCACCAGAGTTTTTTCAATAAAGAAGGAAAAAATCTTTTTTACGATCCCAAAGACGATTACCATCTTTCCAAGATCGCACGGTACTTCGTGCAGGGTCAGCTAAATCACGTCAAAGCAATGAATGCGATTCTTAACCCAACTATCAATTCTTACAAACGTCTGGTAGTAGGTTATGAAGCGCCGGTTTATATCGCATGGGGACAGCGTAATCGTTCGGCTTTGATTCGGATACCACGATATACTCCTGGACGTGAGAAATCGGTCAGAGCAGAACTTCGCTGTCCTGATCCTTCCGCGAATCCTTATCTTGCTTTTGCAGTTATGTTAGCCGCAGGTCTGGACGGAATCGAGAAGAAAAAAATGCCGCCGGTACCGATTGAAGAGAATATATATGAATTCTCCCGGGAAGAAGCTGAGCGAAGGCAGGTCGATGTACTCTCACGGGATATCATCGAAGCCATAACTCATCTTGAGGAAGATAAAGTTATCCGGGGTGCATTAGGAGAGTTTGCATTCGAGAAATTCCGTACTCTAAAAATACGGGAATGGGATGAATATCGTATGCAAGTTACACAATGGGAAATCGACCAATACCTCGAAAAGTATTGATTGAAAGAAGCATTCTTAATTCTTATGAAGCCCCGCCGCATATTGAGGCGCGGGCTTCGACATTTAAAGAAAACTTGTGAATCAAAAAGAAGTTTCTTAATTTGTGCTCCATGAATTATACATCACTTAAATACTCGACTGAAAATCGTATATCGACGATTACACTGAACAGACCGGATCGGCGCAATGCGCTTGACGATATAATGATCAGGGAACTCTCGGATGTTCTATCCAATGTTAACCGTAATACCCAATCGCGTATTGTGGTTATAACAGGTGAAGGCAACTCATTCTGTGCAGGTATGAATTTGGATTATCTGAAGACATACTCAGAGTTACCTCACGAACAAAATCTCGAAGATGCCCGGAATCTGATGAAGATGCTGCTACTCATCCCCAATCTCAGGAAACCCGTGATTGCGATGGTTAACGGTCCGGCGCTCGGCGGCGGCTGTGGTATTGCCGCGGCGTGCGACTTTGTCTTCGCCGGTAAACACAAAGCCAAAATTGGCGTTCCAGAAGTTCGCTTAGGTTTTATTCCGGCTGTCATTATAGGTTTTTTGATCAAAAGGATGGGCGAAGGTTCTGCAAAGGAATTTTCGCTTCGTGGTGATATTTTAGATGCTACTACTGCAATGCAAAAAGGACTTGTATCTGAAGTTGTTGACGATGATCGGTTAAACGAGAGGGTATATGAATTTGCGGGTGAGCTTGCGCGCACAACAAGCCCGGCATCTATTACTCTTATTAAGGATTTATTCTCAAGATATTCCGAGATGAATCTCAAAGATGTTATGGAATATGCCGCAAACCTCAACGCGCTCATTCGCAAGACTGATGACTTTAAAAAGGGAATAGATTCATTTCTAAAGAAAGAGAAGATAGAATGGTGAATCCATCAGATGATCTTCGTGATTTTATCCGCAATGTTCCTGATTTTCCTAAAAAAGGAATTGTCTTCAGAGATATCACGACACTTCTAAAAGATAAGTATGCCTTCAAGCAAACCATCGATATATTGTATGATAAATATAAAACAGCGCATATTGATAAAGTGGTTAGTGTTGAATCACGCGGATTTATTTTTGGAAGCGTGCTCGCATACAGGCTAAATACTGGATTTGTTCCTGTACGTAAACCAAAAAAACTCCCATCAAAAACCATTAGAGAAGAATACCAGCTTGAATATGGGACCGACTCACTTGAGATACACATAGACGCAATAAAGAAAGGGGAGAAGGTGCTGATTGTAGATGATCTTTTAGCAACAGGTGGAACCGTTCAAGCCACGTGCAAACTTGTTGAAAAGTTGGGGGGAGTAATTGTGGGGATAGCATTTCTCATTGAGCTTTCATTTCTGAACGGTAGAGAGAAGCTAAAAGGATATGACATCTTCTCGATAATCTCGTACGATTCTGAATAATAAAAAGACCTAACAGATTTTTATTTTAGCCTGTTAGGTCTTTTGCACCTCGCACGAAATTAGAATACTACTTCATCACCACAACCTTCTTCGTATCAAGATATAATTGTTTACCGAATTGATCTGCAACAGACATGCGAAGATAATAAATTCCACTTGGTGTGCTATTAGCATCCCAAACCGTTTCATAATATCCTGCCTCTTTAAATTCATCGACGAGCATTGCGACTTCTTGCCCAAGTTGGTTGTAAATAGAGATTGCAACATGACCCGGTTTAGCAAGCTGATAACGCAATGTGGTTTGTGGATTGAATGGGTTAGGATAGTTTTGATCTAATTGAAATTCCTTCGGTATTCTTGTAAGAAGTTCGCCTTCTTTAATCCTTTCATACCTTCCATTCGAAACAAGTATAAAGCTTCTCGTATGTCCTTGCTCGACCGGTGGAGCGGAGAATTTTAGCTTGATCGACTCACCCGGATAGATTTCTTCCGTAAGACCATCTTTTGTATTAATGGTATTGGTAATGTTTCCAAGCTTCGAGTGTTTTGCTTCATCAAGGTTTAATTCGTGAACCTTATAGGTGGGATTATTAACCTTGACAACGAGTGAAGCAAAATCAAATGCAACCTTCTCTGTGAAACTGATATTTATTTCCGGCTCTAATCTTTCAAGCGGAACATAGACAAGTGTTGCCCGCTCACGGAATGTAAACGGTGATGATGTGCCAACAAGACCTTTGTTTCCATTTCCAACAATACCCACCGATTGTTTCTTCGGATCGATAATACTACTCGTTGTTATTCCATCATGAATTACCCAGCCTCCGAGGAGCACTCCGCCTTCTAAATTATCCATCGAACTGTATTCCTCAAGAGTCGGTTCGAAATGAAGGACATATTGATCGCCTTTCGTTGCAATATTTGTTTGCCCTTCAAGTGCCATAAGGTTTTCAAAAAGGTCGTTGTCTTGATCCTTCACAAGTCTGTATGCAGGGATATACTCAACGATCTCACCTTCAGGAAGCACGGCAATATCGGTATTCAGTGCATGGTCAACTGCCAACAATTTCACTTCGTCAAGTTTTGTTCGCTCACGCTCAAACTCTCGCAGTTCAAGT
>JAGVIE010000012.1 GCA_020056225.1 Bacteroidota bacterium | reverse complement strand
GGAGACATTCTGCTATCGGTTATCAATCACCGGTGCAATTTGAATTAAATAATTTTTTGTCTTAACTTGTTGTCCAGAAAATCGGGACAAGATCATTGTTTTTCTGCTTGCAATGTACAAATCTTCCTCAACCTTTTCAACCGATAAATCAAATAGGAACACTTGGATAAAGTAGTCTCCCAAAAGCTTATTCCACAATTTTCTCGATTATTCCCCCACCCAAAAGCTTCTCCCCATCGTACATCACCAGCGATTGCCCGGGGGTGATTGCTCGCTTCGGCTCGTCAAAGACAACGCGAATCTTTCCATCGGCTTCCGCACTCACGGTTGCCGGAGCGGGTGTATCTTTATAACGAACCATTGCTTGTACACGTATATCGCCGTTCAGTCTTTCGATGCTCATTAAATTAACATCGCCTGCAATCAAAACTTTTCGGTGCAGATCGTCATCCCTCCCAATCTTCACTGTATTATTCTTATCATCTATCTCCGAGACATAAACTCTCTGTCCGTGCGCACCGATTCCGCTCCTCTGACCTATTGTATAGAAAGGTATCCCTTCATGCTTACCAACAACTTTTCCATCTAACATAATATCACCGGATGGAATTGTTACATTCATTTTCGCGAGCCGTTCCCGCATGAACCTACGGTAATCATCATCGGCTACAAAACAAATCTCGAAGCTTTCAGGTTTAGTCGCGGTCTTCAGTCCATGCTTCACGGCAATCTGGCGAACCTCAGGTTTGGTGAAATCACCGAGCGGAAAGAGTGTTCGCCGCAGAGCTTCCTGCTTCAATCCCCAGAGCGCGTACGTTTGGTCTTTGTCATTATCCTTTCCGCGCGTAATAACGTAACGCTCGCTTTGCTTATCCAAACCTACACGGGCATAATGTCCGGTAGCAATATACTCAGCGCCTAACGCATCCGCCTTCTTGAGCAATTCACCCCATTTGATTTTCGTGTTGCAGATGACGCAGGGATTCGGTGTGCGACCGTGCATATATTCATTTACAAAATTATCGATCACATCTTTGCCGAACTGTTCAGAAAGATCCATGATGTAATGGGGGATGCCGAGCTTCACCGCAACCATCCGCGCATCGTTGAACGCATCCAATCCACAGCAGCTTGACTCACGGTTAACGTTCCCGCCAACTTCATCGAAGTTGTACATCTTCATCGTAACTCCGATGACGTTGTATCCCTGTTCGAGCAATAATGCCGCCGCAACCGAGGAATCCACCCCGCCGCTCATTGCAACAACAACTGTTGACTTATTATGTAAGGATTTCATATTTATAATTGACGAAACGCATTGGGTATTCCTATAACCACTCGGTTGCAGGGATTACTACGCATTTGGAATTCAACCCCCACCCAAACCCTCCCCCTTCTCTAATTATAGAGAAGTGGGAGGGCAGGGAGAGGGATGAGTAGTTATACGCAACATCAGTATATAAAATACTAAAATGATGGCAGAACAAAAAATAGTCGTTCCAGCTATGAGCATAGAGCCAGGAGCGTTGAGCTTTGAGTAGAGAATATGATCGTTCTTTACTTTTGCATTGTTACTAAAATCCGAAATCCAACTGCGCGCTTACACGGTTGTCGTGGTTGCCGGGAAGTTCATCCAAACCGGTACCGATTCTTTTCACATCGTCCCGAATGTAATCGGAATATTTGAGTGAAATTTTTACCCGGCGGATTGGTTCATACTTCAATAAACAATACCACCGTACTCCGCTTCCATAGAGGATGGGCTGTGTCAGAACTCCATCCAGATCGCGTTCATATTCGCTGATGCCTGTGTAATAACTATCAGTGCGGAAGTATGCGATTCGCAGATTGATTTGTAAGATGCGGTCAGGCTTGAATAGGACGTCCTGATATGTCATGAATCCCTTCTCTTGCTTGCCGATAGAATTAATATCAAGATAGATTTGTTCAAAACGTCCCCGCAGGGAAATTCTTGAAGAGACTTTATAATCAAGGCTCAATCGGATTTTCTGCTTACGTTGCTGAGTGATTATATCATTACTGAAACTACTCTCATCGATTGTCGGCATAGCAACATCACCACCCTTCCGCTGATACTTTAATGTTATATCGAGAACCGATGAAGGAGAGAATTCGATCTGGCTCAGGAAATCATATCCAACCGAAGGAAACGGCAAAGATGCTTTGCCGATACTTTGATACTGGTCGTAATAGGATGAAACCAAAATCCGATCCGTAACCTTCAGACGAGTTCCTACATAAAAACCTTGTTCATTTGAAGTTTGCTCGCCGAAACCCAATCCATGAATATTCATGTAACGATACGGATAGTACCGCCCCGATACAATTATCCCTATTTCATCAGAGGGCATTATGACTATACCGGTATTCCCGGCGATCACTTCATTACCTCCGGCAATTTCTCCAAACAACGATAGTTTCTGCCATGTATAATTATAATCGAACGAGGCAACCGAGAAACGGTCTCCGGAAAATTTCTTTCCGTCATCGAGAAGGATTTTTTTAGAATAGCGGGTAGTGTAAAATGTCGCACCGGCTGAATTGGATTGAGAGAAACGATACACACAATGTGTACCGTACAATTTCTCCGCTATCGCGTTTCTTTTCTGGATCTCGCCATCAGTCCGGAAATAACCGATATCATAAAAGCTTGTTAAATTGCCTGATAAATCCAACGAGCCGCCGCGCGTTGTGTTGGAATAGAAGATAGCTTGAGAAAAGCGACCTAACTTAAATTCTGCCGCGACTCCTCTGAAGAATCCGCTTTCCCCTGATGATAGATATGGATTCAAGCCCGCAGCTTTTCTTCTGACAGGCAAAATAACATCTGCCCCTTTGGCAATATCGTAACTTCGCCAAAGCGCAAGCCCTTGTCCGGCTTCGACGAAATAATCTCCGGCGATCAATTTCCTGACTGGACCTACATCTGAGATCATAAGATTGCCGGATGTAAAATCGTTGAATCGTGTCTCGCCGGCATCTTTCTCGAACAGAATACCTCCCGCATAATGCTTACCATGCGAGAATTTTATTCGTTGGTATGATTTCAATGACGAGCCGATGTACGTTCTGTTTTGGAATCCGTCGGACTTCTGAAGTCTTTCGATATATCTTGATCGAACCTGAAGTGTTGCAATTTCCCTCCTTGTGGTGGATTCATAGAATTCGATCAAAGGCGAATCCTCAGGATCATTGACTTGAGAGATAATGTCTTCGAGTTTTCGCTCGCTGATAACCGAATCGGCAACTGCAATCGAATCGGTTTGTGCAACCACCATACTGCGTAATACAAGTAAGAGACATATGATCAAAATATAATATCGAATCATAATATTCTCCTATCGAATCGTTAAAGAGAACGAATGCGTCCAGCCCAATTCCTGATGGGTTGAAAAAGCATAATCAAACTGGAAGATAGAATAAGTAAGACCTATACCGCCTGCAAACTGTGAAGGTTCATCGGCAGCTCCGCCCCTAAGCGCAACGGCATTGATGATACGATATTCGAAACCGAACCGAGCCGTTGGATCAAAGGAAATATCTTTCTGAAAATCGAGAAGCAACGTTAAGCTTTCCAGCGGTAGGTATGCCACGCCGGTTGAGAAAGTTTGCGGCAGTTTTTCTTTTGATCTTCCAATGGTCGGGGAGTTAAAGTTTTTTATAAAGATACCCCAGCTCAGACGATCAATCACAGGAACGAGCACACCGAAATCCAGACCCACGGCTACCGCCGATCCGTAGGATTTGATAACGACGGAATGATAATTAATATTCAAACCGAGGTTGACCCCGGAAATTGTGTTCGCGTAGGTTAATGTCCCTGAGATTTCACGATACAATTCGAATCCGTACTTCCGCACAGAGAATCCAAAATTACCGAACTTCGCAGGTATAACTACGGCTGCCGCAGCAAGTGAAAGTTCGCTGAGTCCGTACGGCTGTGGTGAGTAGAATACAGATGCCTGCCATCTATTAAGACGTGCGATACCTCCGGCGTTATGATAAATTGCCCAGACATCATCCCCTAACCCGGCGTAGCTATTCCCGAATGCCATCGCCCTTGCACCGATTTCCGTTCGCTCAAATCCACAAAATGATGTTTGAACGAACAGGAACATCACAAATAGAAATTTCCCCATAGTACCTCCTTTAGCTATGTTTTTTAGATTATTATGATCGACTTGCCCAATTGAATTAGATTATCTATATTTCAGATAACATTGGAGACTTATATGAGACACATTTTTGCATCAATCGTCTGTACTCTTTTATTAATTTCTGTTTCATTCGCGCAGGAAATCGAATGCGATATCAACCTTAATCTTGAATCTTTGTCAACCACCGAGGCACAGGATAATCTATCCGACTTCGTCCAGCAGTTGAAGCAGTATATTAATTCATATCGATGGTCGAATGACGAAAGTGCAAACGAAAAAATTAAATGCTCATTCACGATATCTATTCATAGTTCCGTCGGTGAGCACCATTACGTCGCGCAGGCTTTTGTCGGCAGCCAGCGTCCTATATTTCATTCCAGCCGTAATACTGCTGTGCTGAGAATGCTTGATGATAAATGGGAATTCGATTATATCCGCAACCAGGCATTGATACACAGCAGTTCGCAGTTCGACCCACTCTTAAGTTTTATCGATTATTATCTTTATCTTATCCTGGGATATAATGCCGACACTTATAAGCAATACGGCGGCACTCCTTATTTTCAAAGGGCAATGGAGACAGTCAATCTGGCACGCGGCGCGACCACTGAGACGAAAGGATGGGAACCTTCCGGTCAGGGAACGTTTTCACGCGCACAACTCGTCGATGAACTTATTAATCCAAAGTTCCAGGATGTTAGGAAGGCGGTTCACACTTATCATAAGCGGGGGCTTGATTCTCTTTTCAGCGATCAAACAAGATCGTACAAAAGAATGCTTTCCGCTCTGGACAAAATAAGAAAACTTCGAGAGAAAATCAACCAACCAAGTTTGATGATCCGAACATTTTTCGACACAAAATATCTTGAAATTGCAGAGATTTTCACGGGAAGCTCCGATCCATTCGTTTTCGACCGGCTATCAAAGATTGATCCTGCACATCAAAAAACGTACGACGAATACAAAGAGAAGCAAAAATAATTAATTATTGGGCCAACTTAATATCAAATATGTGGTCATCCAACTGAATCTTATTGACCACATCCATACCTGAGATAACTTTTCCGAAAATCGTGTATCTTCCGTCTAAATGCGGTTGAGGTGATTGTGTAATAAAGAATTGAGATCCTTCCGTATCTTTGCCGGAACTTGCAATCCCGAGCATTCCAGTTTCATACGTAAGAGGTGAAAACTCAGACCTGATTGAATAACCCGGACCACCCCATCCATCGCCGCGGGGATCGCCTCCCTGAATGACAAAATTCGGCACTATGCGATGAAACGGAAGTCCGCGGTAAAATCCTCTCTGTGTCGCAAGTTTAATAAAACTCATCACTGTGAAAGGCGCATAGTTATTATATAATTCCATAACAACATCACCGCGTATTGTTTCCATTTTTACTCTAAACGTATCAGACAGCGAATTCAAGTATTTAAAATCGAAGTCGGTAAATATCGGCTCGAAGTATTTTGGAATGTCTGATGAATAATCTTTTCCGGTAATCGACTTCAATGCGGAAGCGGCGGCATAAACAACCGAACGATCCCTTTGCTCCATCTGACTTCTGATACCTTCGATAGCTTTATCATCTTTAAGCTTGCCTAATGTCGAGAGGATCTCCTGAATTGATTCAACATCATCCGGAACGCGCAAGCGAGAAAGCGTTTCGAGTAGAGGACTGACTGAAGTTTTTCTTATAAAGATAGAATCACCTAATATTCCAGCGGCAGTTGCTACAACAGCAACATCATTAATCTTGAGAGCGTTTATACTTGTGTTATAGGTAGTCTCAACAATTATCGAATCGTCGGGATTCTTCTTGCTCAATTCGCTTAATCCTTCAAGCGCCGCACGGTAAAGGAGCGGCTTATCGCTATCAATGTAGCCGAGTAAAGTATGATCTACTTCCGGTGAACCTGTCGAACCGAGAGCAGTAAGCAACTGTGCTTGAAGAAGAGGCTGAGAATAATTTGCAGAATTAATTAAAGTAAGAGCATCTTTTCCTTCTAACTTAGCAAGTGAAGTTACTGCTTCAGCCTGAAGCTGCCATTCGTATTCGTTATCTCTATTGACTGCAATTTTCTCAAGCAACGCGAATGTTTCTTTCGACGTCTTGCTCGCATCATCTTTCTTCAAACCGGTATTTCCAAAAGTCGATAAGGCAGTCACGGCTATATTTGTATTGCCCGCAAGGAATGAACGTTTGAATGTGCGAACAATTTCATCCTTACCGTTCAAGTCATAATTGCTTAAGGCACGCAGTGCATTCACTCTAACACGCCAATCACCGTCAAAGTCGGCAAGCTTCTGCAACGGCTCGATGCATATTTTCTCGTCTTTAACTTTCCCAAGTAATGCCGCAAGATTCATCCGCACAAGTGGATCGCGGTGTTTATAAAGTAGGACGATCTCTTCGAGGTTGGTTCGTACTTCCGGTTGGTTCCCGATTCGTTGTAGTGCGTACACAGTGAGCCAGCGTGCGACATCAATTGGTTTGATGGATTTCAAGAGATATTGGATCGATTCCCTTGTAGTAATATTTCGTACCGCGAATCGTGCAATGCTCATGGTAAGTCCGCGCATATACAGAGGCGGATAAATATTTCCGAACCGTGTAATTATATCGGTCAGAGCTTCCTCCGTGCCGAATTTGCCAATCTCTTCAAGTAACCGTTCTTTTGGATTGAATCCTTGTTTACCGCCTTCATCCGATAAATCCAACCGATTCCAGATAAGATCATGCTCGAGTGTCTCCCTGCTTTTTTTGTACAGTAATCCGGCAGTTTGTCCGATTGCAAATGCAGCCATAAACCTGACTTGCTGATCTTTGTCGTTCGCGAAACGATCGACTAATAAATTAAGAACAGATGTATCCTGAATACTCCCGAACGCCATTACTGCGCGCGACCGGATTACAGGATCGGCATCGGTTAATAAACTTATCAGTTTCCCGTCATAAATAGTTCTTGTATCCTGCATCCGTAAGATTATATCCATCTTATCCTGACGCAGTCCAAGATCATACTCTTCGACCATCTGAGCAGAAAGTATAATAGGCGCAGTTAAAATAATCAACATCAGAAACGATAATTTCATATCACCTCTAAAAATACGGTCTGTTTTTGAATTTAGCTCCGATTTCTTTATCGACAAAAGCGCGAGCTTTCGCCTCATCCACTTCATCAAGATCAACCATAGTCATAGTAACATCGAACTTATTCCTTACACACTCTTTCGCGAACTCGACCATTGCCGGGAAGAATATCCTGCCATCGACGCGCATCAACCTGCCGTACTGTTCAACATCCATCGAATTTAAGCTGATCGAAATCGAATCAACCAATCCCACTAATTCAGGAACTATGTTCCGATGATTGATGATGTTACCATGTCCATCGGTATTCAGACGAACTTTTCCACCTTGGTCTTTTACCCAAGCTGCAACATCCTTAAGTACGTCGAGACGGATAGTTGGTTCACCGAATCCGCAGAAGACAATTT
Organism: Bacteroidota bacterium; assembly: GCA_020056225.1. Lineage (GTDB taxonomy): Bacteria > Bacteroidota > Ignavibacteria > UBA10030 > SZUA-254 > JAGVIE01. The sequence goes on along the minus strand of JAGVIE010000012.1, from coordinate 58,240 downwards.
CTTCATACCATTTTGGATTTCCAATTGTCCGGATAATTTCATCGACATTAGGTTCTTTTGTTATTCTTAAGTTATTGCCTTTAACTATCGCCTCACCCTTCCTGTCGCAAAAGACACAATCGGCATTACAACGGATAGTGATGTTCAGGTAAAGTGAATTGCGTATCCGGTAAGCGATTGCCGACTCGGGATATTTACCGATGCCGAATAATTTATGGACACCAAAACTGCTCGCCTTACCGATATCTTCCACTGAAAGCCCCTGCAATTCTGCAATCTTTTGTGCGATCAATTTCACGTATGAAGGTTCGTTACGTTTTCCGCGATGCGGCGCCGGAGAAAGATACGGACTGTCAGTCTCAAGCAAGATATGTTCTGCTGAAACTTTCGCGGCAACTTCTTCCATCGAATTCGGTTTGTTAGGTTTACTCCCATACGTAACCGGACCGGTCAGCGATACATAAAATCCCATATCAATCAGCTTCCATGCAAGCTTCGAGTCACCGGGGAAACAATGGAAGACACCTTTCGGCGGCGGATAACGATCGTATTCGTGAACCAAATTATTTCTCCACGATTTACCGTTATTCAATTTTCCTTCGATTATCCGAATCGTATCTTCCTCGGCTTCACGGCTATGAACCACGACCGGGAGATTCCGTCGTTGCGCGATATCGATTTGGGATGAAAAGATTTCGCGTTGTCTTTCAGGCGATGAATAATTGTAATGATAATCCAATCCTATCTCGCCAATGGCAACAACTTTTGGATGCCGACTAAGATCCTCGATTTCTTCTAGCGCTTTCGCATCAGCTTTCGATGCATCGTGCGGATGAATACCAACGCAGGCATAGATCATATCATATTTATCGGCAAGCTCAACAGATTGTTTGCTTGTCGGCAGATCCGTTCCCGGACAGACGATATAATCAACACCGGCATCTTGCGCCCGTTTTATGACTTCAGCTAGATCGTTCTGGTAATCTTTAAAGAATAAATGCGCGTGAGAATCTATAAACATTTGATCAGATGTAAAATTAATAATGTAATGACAAACCTAAGATAGAAAAGGTACGATATAAATGCAAACAAATATTCTTGAACTTTTCTTTAGAATTTGTATATTGTACCAATTCGCTCAATCGATTATCCGACACAAAAGAAAGTATTCCGCATGAATAAACTATTTTTGTATCTCGTTGTATTTGTTGGAGGCGCGGCAGTCCTGGCGCTTGAAATTCTCGGAACCCGCATACTCGGTCCGTTCTACGGTGTCAGCATTTTTCTCTGGTCGGCACTGATCACTGTTACACTTGCAGCATTGAGCGTCGGCTATATGTTCGGCGGAAGGATGGCTGATAAGAGTCCGGCATACTCCAGACTCTGCACATTGATGCTGATCGCAGGAATCTGGATCGTCCTCATACCGTGGATCAAGAATCCGTTTCTTACATTGACGGAACCGCTCGGCTTGAGATTCGCTCTTCTTACCGCGGCAACTATTCTATTCTTCCCGCCGCTAATGCTTCTCGGCATGATTAGTCCGTACGCAATTAAATTAAAAACTGCCGACCTCGGTCAGGTGGGAAGGACAGCAGGTAACCTTTACGCAATTTCTACACTTGCAAGCGTTCTTTCAGCTCTGCTGATCGGATTCATTCTTATACCGAATATCGGTGTAACGCTATTAACGATTTTAGTCGGACTGATGGTAATGCTGACAGCCGTTTTGGGTTTTCTTCTGAATAAAAAATCGGCGGCATCGGTTTCGGCAATAATAATTTTTGTAATCACATCCATATTCATCGGATGGAAAGCTCCTGTCGAATACCCAGATCCGTCAACCGGATTGCTGGCAATAGAACAAAGTCCTTACGGAGAAATCCGCGTGCTCAACCGCGAAAATGAACGTTATCTCCTGATCGACGGCGGCATACACACTATGGCTGACACAGCTACATGGAATTCCTACACGCATTATTGCGGTGTGATGGATTTACCGAAGTATTTTTTTGTACAGCCGGGCAAAATGCTTCTGCTCGGTTTGGGCGGCGGCTCTCTCATCAAACAATACCACCAGGACGGCTGGAAGGTTGATGCCGTAGAAATCGACCCCGTTGTCGTGAGTATGGCATACCGGTACTTCGGACTCGACAAATCCGAAGGGAATGTAATCGAGATGGATGCCCGGCAATATTTATTGACAACGGATAATAAATACGATGTCATTCTTCTAGATGCATTCGGCAGCAGTTCGATTCCTTTTCATCTCGTAACGGAAGAAGTTTTCGGTTTGATTAAAAATCATCTTGCAGACAATGGAATCGTTGCCGTCAATGTAGAGAGTATCGGCTGGCACGATAAAATCGTATCAACGCTTGCCGTAACACTCAAACAAAGATTTATGAATATTGTGGCTCTGCCAATTGAGGAGCCGCCCAACCAGTTTGGAAACATAGTCATTCTAGCGTCCGATAGAAAGTTAGAACCGTGGCGGGAACTTGAGAGAAACGAAGACTTTAATCCCGACTGGCGTTATGGTCCGGGTTATCAAAAAGTTCACGCATGGGATAACCGGTTTGTCCCCGATATGAAGAATGCCAAAATCCTCACCGACGATTTAAATCCTATCGATGTTTACTCTGAAGCGATTAACCTCGCTTCAAGGAAAAGTCTCCACAGTTACTTTGAACAGATTGGGATGAAATAGTAATGAGCAGTATTATTAATTCATGTTACAAAAAGTAATATTCAGGGGTAAAAATTCGAAGCTCTAAATCCGAAATCCTAAATGAGCGCCTTTGGCGCCATCCCGAAAAGCGGGACAAATTCGAATTTCCAAAAATCTAAAACTGTTATAAAAGAACCGATTTCCAGAATTTTGAGAATTCGTATTATAGATTTGTTTAGTATTTTGACCCGTCTGCCAAAGGGGCTGTCTAAAAAGAATCAATTACTGTCTGCCTGAGCTTGTCGAAGGCTCAATGCCGCTCAATTTCACATTTCGACAAGCTCAATGTGACACTCTCTCGGACTTATTAGACAGCCCCCGGCAGGCAGGTATTCGTGCTTAGGATTTTTCGCAATGAATCATGACCGTGCGTAACATCAGCTATTATCTCATCATATCTTCTCAAACAATACTTCAATAGATGATACAATCAGGTTATCGAAGCCCGGTGTTTTGTTCTTGAAGCATGACGGATACTTCATAATCAAATCCAAACCCGATGGATCAATCTGCTCGTAGTACTTCACCTTCTTTAAGGAGTGAGAAAAGCGATTCCAAAGCTCGCGATAGTTATCTAACGACCAGCCGTTGAGCTGATCAAAATCGATTGGCTCCAAACCCTTCATGTGAGTAAAATTTCTGAGGACTTCCTTCCGGAAAAGAAATTGGCAATAAGGCACTGTTACCGAGCGATAAGCATGTAAACCTTTAGGCGACATATACAGCGGTCCAAACACCAGATAAATGTATCCACCTTTCTTCGCCACACGGATTACTTCCTGTAATACCAAATCGGGTTGAGTGAAATGTTCAAACGAATCATACGAGAATACAAAATCGAAGCTCTCATCCTTAAACTCCAAATGTGCCGCATCCATTTTTAAAAGCTTCACGCCTTCTCGAATTGCCCTCTCATCAAATCCTTCCGACCTGTTATCTATAGCGGTTGTTATTTTCCCATGACGATGCAAAATACAACTTACCATTCCATCCCAACAGCCAAGCTCAAGAAAGTTTGTGAGGTTTTTATTATTGATTAATCTAAGAATCTCCCGCACCCTTTCCTTCCCCCTTCGCTCGAGACTTTGAGGATCATAGCCATACTCCGGTGGAAACGGATTTTTTCGCTGAAGTGTTTCCAACATCTCTGCTCCAAGCCAATCCGGCTTTACTTCAGCTTGCTCGAAGATTCTCCTGGCTTTCACAAGATTAGGTTGTACGAGTGCTGACCGAAGTTTGTAAACAACTCTCGGTGGAATGATTCGTTTGATTATCGATTTGATCTGTTGGTTCATTTAATTGTAGAGACTTTGGAATTATTCTTTTTGTCATGTTGAGCATATTCGTGGGATAATACGGGTTACACTAGATGACGAAGCTCCATTTCATTTAATACTGCTATTTCCGATAACCCCGCCTCTTCAATTCTTCTTCAGCTAACTTAGCAAGTCTCGCCACCGCTTCACCCACAATACTTTCGACCCACATCTTGATCCTCATTCTCGTAGATGGAGTTGGTGCCGGTAGAAGTTCATTTAATCTCACCCCAAAAATTTCTGATGTTTGAGGATTATAATAAATGATATCATCGTGTACTCCGCAATCAATCGGGACTTGGAGAAATAGTGAATAGTCGATGCGTGCTTGCGCAGGCTGATCAGCAAGAAAAGTCACAGTAAATTGTGTAGGCACACCAGACAGCGGGAACCGATAAGAATCATTAAACGTTTGATTGCCTGTGTTGTGTGCATTGCCGACCGAGATTTGAAATTGGTTAGGCACATTATACTCTTGACTTAAGCGCCCGAATTCTTCATGTAGGAGACCTAGTAATATGTTTGCAGCCCTGTCTACTTCCGCATGGGTGTAACCACCCTTTGTTACATAAAGTTTCCTGAGGGTTGCCAAAGAATCCGTCATTGAGGGAGCTTTCGCTGCTCGCAAACTTTCATCAACGAGTTGCATTGCATTCAGAATTCGTTCCCGAACAAAATCGACGAATGATTGATAATCACCTTGATCAGCCTTTGAGAGTGCTTCAAAGTATTCCTTCCTATGCTCTGCAAGTATAAGCAAGGGAACCGATTGAGAGCGATATGTAAAAACTGAGGCTAATGCTCTTGCAACTCTTCCATTTCCGTCAGCGAAGGGATGAATGGCCGTCAGGCAGTAATGAGAATACCCTGCTTGGAGAATCGGATGGGCTGAGGTAAAGAGTATCGAGTGCAACTCTTCACAAAACCTTCCCATCTCACCGGGGGTCATTTCAACTGGGGCGTATGAGTGTACGTTACCATCTGGAGTCCGGACATGATTGGGGTGATGCTTATACTCACCCAAAGGTAGTTTGTGATTCTGTGTGCCGACGGCAGTATGCACGATGTATTCATTCTGTCCACGGCAGATCTCTTGATGTAATTGACGAATCCAAGCCTCAACTATCGGAACATTCTGTGTGGCGAAATCCAAAACGAAATCATAAGCGTACAACTGAGATTCGATTAAAGATGTTGCTGTTGTGCCTTTTGCTTGAACAGCAGCTTGCCACATTGCAGCCTCAGTTGCAACTGTGAAGGTGAATCCACGATCAACTTGGTACAATCCTTCAATTGCCCCAGTCTCAATAGCTGCGACTCGTTTGACAATATCCCTTGCCCGATTGAGAGTTCTTTTGTTGACATTCTTACGCTGTTCGATCAGCGTTGCATATCTTTCCCATCTCACTAAATCAAGATTCAATTGACTCCATGAACTGAATGAAGCAATAGGTCGATATGCGGAATCAGCTTCTAGAATGTCACTCTTTGTTTTTTGATCCCTAGATGAGTTTTCTTGCATGGCTATTCATTCATAGTTATTGCACATAACTACTGTTGTAAAACATATACAGAGTTTTTTTCTTTACCGTTACCGTCATATCTCATTTCATTGGTTTTATCACTCCCGTTTCTTCAACTCTCACGGGGTATCTATTCAGTCGTTTCATTGCAAATGCTTCTTCATCAACACACCCCTAAATCCCCTCTCAAGAGGGGACTTTCAATTCTCTTGATCCTCTCCTCGAACTTCGCTCAGAACAAGTATCGAGATGGGACTTTTTATTTTCGACTTTTAATCCCCTCCTTGGAGGGGTTAGGGGTGGGTACATGAGCATCAATCCAATCTTCAATTGACATAACTACACCTTGTAAATTTGTTTTTACTTCTCTATCTGTAAATCGCAAAAATCTCACGCCAAGAGATTCTAACTTTTGCTGCCGGTTCTCATCCTGTACAATTTTTTCATCATGACTTACACCATCTATTTCGATTGCCAACGAAAGATCGCAGCAATAGAAATCAACAATAAATTTATCAATAGGTTTCTGGCGGTGAAAATCATATCCGCGAATTTGTTTGCCTTTCAATTCCCGCCATAGCAACACTTCAGCGAGTGTACTGTTGTTGCGTAGATTACGTGCAAGTTGTTTCAAGTTGTGATCGTATGGAATTATTTTCCGTTTCATTTAATAATCGTGTTATTGAAGACACACCCCTTGCGCCAGAGGCGCATCCGCCTACAGCGGAAAATCCACTTTGCCATAAAGCTGGCGACCAAGTCTCAAGAGGGGACTTTACGTTTCCCGCCTTCGTTATAAATTACTTCATCGGCTTTATCACTCCCGTCTCTTCAACTCTCACGGGATGTCCCTCAAGCGTTTTGGGAATTTTCTTTTCTATCTCAGGTGTCAGCGTATCAACCATTACACCTATACACTTCGTGCCGTCATCATAGGCACCAATGTATACGCCAACAACGCCATGGATCGACATCAATTCATTAGTGTGGTCGTCTTTAACTGCATTTATATCGCGGACTTTCATTGTCGTCTTACCTTCACCATTGTGCCTTTCACCGGAGCTGCATCTTAAAATCAATAACCCGAGAGACAAACATAATACTATCGTAAAAAAATATTTCAATAGTCACCTCGTCTTTCAACACAAATAAAAAAGCGCCCGTTTCATTTTTTCCTCTGAAAGGGGCGCTTATCTCTTCAATCACTCCCGATAATTGATGTTTGCTTAGGCTATTGACCTACCATGGTCGCGCCAGCCCAGCTTAATACTGCATTGATCGGGTTCGCGATTCCATTGGTTGCGCTTCCTGCAAAACACAAACCTACTGCGTGAGGATTCGTCGTAATATCTTCAACCATCAACGAACCGGAGTCACCGGATTGGATGAACTTGCCGCCCTTCAAAATAACCTGGCCTGTAAATGTTTTTACGAAGGCAGCAGTACCGGCACATTCAGTTTCATACTGAATGCTGACTGTCCCATTAAGCCCGGAAACTGTGGTGCGGGTTAAACCGCTTGTTCGTCCGCTCTTCTTCACCGGCTGACCAACGTATGCGGCTACTGTTGTTGCGGAGATCGTTCCAACTTCAAGAATAGCGCCATCGGTGCGAACCATGCCTGAAATAACCTGTGCATAACCTGCATCGACATTGGCGCTCGGTAAACTACCGGCACCGGAAAGATTTGCAACATTCTGTGCGTTCGCGGCATTACATCCTACATCGATTAAGCCCGGTTGAATAACGGGATCACCGGCTGTTGCTACTCTGCTGTTACCGCCTGCAACTATATCGCCCCACAGAACGTGGTAGTTACTGAGAACGTACTGCGTGCCGCCTTTTTGAATCAAAGATCCGAGCGTACCACCGCAGCAATATCCGTTCGCCAAATCATAACGCCATCCGCCCGATGTTCCAAGTTGAATCGGGGGAGTCTGCTTTGCCTTATGACTTACAGCCGTAGTCTTCATTGCTTTAAACGCGCCTGTTACTTCTACAACAACCGGCACACCATCGAGATCGGCTGGAATGGATGATATAGCTTTTACTCCTTTAGGAGTTGCATCACCTTTTTCCAGGAAAACCAGGACTGCTATTTTGCCGTCGGCAGTTAAACCAGTTGCCGTACCGACAACATTCTTATCTGCCATAAGTTTTGCAGTGTGTTTGTTCTGCACTTCCATGACAGCCTGAACTTCAGGATCGCTCGCACTTAATTTTGCGAAGGTTGGTGCTTGTGTTGGTGTTCCCATATTTGCAACATCCGTCTTCTCAGTCGAGCATGCAGATAAGAAGAGAGAGATAGCGATTGTAAATACAGCAACAAAAAACCAAGATGACTTAAGAAAAGGATTTCTCATAAAATCCCTCCTTTGTATTTGGTGATTGTGTTAGTGATTTAGGGATAACAAAATATTTCCTAATGTATTTATTATGATCAGAGACCATGTATTGTCTTTGGCGTGCATTGAGTTGCTAAATACCAACAGCGAGAATATTACAAAATTCTTTTATTAGAGTCAATAGATAGCGCAAACTTTCCTCAATTTTCTCAATTATTTTACAAGACTGCCTTCCTCGATATCGTTCTCTGGAGTGACGATGAACAGCTTCCCGCTGCCATCCGAAGCAGCCAGAAGCATACCTTTCGATTCGTGCCCCATCAGTTTAGCCGGGGCTAAATTTGCCACTACTATAATCTTTTTCCCTATTAAATCCTCAGGTTTATAATGTTGCGCAATACCGGCAACTATCTGCCGTTGTTCGCTTCCGATTGATATTTCTAATCTGATTAATTTATCCGATTTTGGAACCCTCTCCGCCTGGAGAACCTTTGCAACGCGCAGCTCGATCTTCTTGAAATCATCGATAGTGATAATAGGTTTGGGCGGTGATTTTTCAACTGGGGCAGGAAGCCGGCTGGGCAGTTGTTGAATTTTTTTCTGGATTACCTCATCTTCAATCTTCGTAAATAGAATTTCGGGCTGACCAAGTATATGCCCGGCAGGAATACCAAGTTCCCCTGCGCTTGACCATCCGGCTTCAGCGGAGGTATCGTGAAGGTTCAGCATCTTCCAAATTTTTTCAGAAGCGAATGGAAGAACCGGCTGTAATAGAACAGCAAGCGAGCGGGCAACCTGCAGACAGAGATTGATAGTCGTTGCGCAACGGGTCGTATCCCCTTTCAAGGTTTTCCACGGCTCGCTGTCGTTGAAATACTTGTTAGCAAAACGCGCGAAGTTCATTATCTCGAGCGTTCCATCGCGGAAGCGATAGCGTTCGAACAAATCGCCGGCAGTTTTTGGTACAGATTTGAAATAACCGAGAAGCTCTTCGTCAAGCGGATTAAGAGAACCACGGTCGGGAATTTCCCCCTTAAAATTCTTATGTGCGAATGTGAGCGTGCGATTGATGAAGTTGCCGAGTATATCCGCAAGCTCATTGTTATTCCGCGCCTGAAAATCTTTCCAGTAAAAATCCGCATCGCGGGATTCCGGCAGATTCATAGTCAATGTATAACGAAGCGCGTCGGCAGGAAATTCTTCGAGGAATTCATCCACATCGATTCCCCAGCCGCGGCTTTTCGAAAATTTCTGTCCTTCAAAATTCAGGAATTCATTTGCGGGAACATTTTCAGGAAGGATATATTTCTCCTGACTGTTTTCGTTCCACGCCATCAGCATCGATGGAAAAACGATACAATGGAACACCACGTTATCCTTGCCGATGAACGCGACATATTTCGTAGCTGAATCGAGCCAGTATTCTTTCCATTTATCGGGCGATCCGATTCTTGCCGCCCATTCTTTCGTCGATGAGATGTAACCGAGCACCGCATCGAACCAAACGTAAAGAACTTTACTCTCGAAGCCCTTGAGCGGTACTCTCACGCCCCATTGAAGATCACGTGTTACAGCCCGATCCTGCAATCCTTCCTTGAACCAACTGCGGCAATACTGAAGAACGTTCTCTTTCCATGTATCGCGCTTATCAGCTTCCGTGATGTATGATTCTAATTTCTTCTGGTAATCGCCGAGAGGAAAATATAAGTGTGTTGTTTCGCGGACTGACGGAGTCTCTCCGGTTATTTTGCTTCTCGGATTCTTTAATTCAACCGGATTTAAAAACGTACCGCACTTTTCGCACTGATCGCCTCTGGCTTCCGGGTTACTGCAAACCGGGCAGATTCCTTCCACATACCGATCGGGCAGAAACATTCCGGCTTTTTCATCATACATCTGTTTTTCTTTTTTTTCTTTAAGGATTTTGGCTTCGTGCAATTTAAGAAAAAATTCTTTCGCGGTTTCATGGTGAAGCGGTAGTGAGGTACGGGAATAATTGTCAAAACCCATCCCGAATTTCTCGAATGCAGATTTATTGAGAGCATGATACCTATCGACAACAGCCTGTGGTGTCGTCTTTTCCTGATCAGCGGTGATTGTTATCGGTACTCCATGTTCATCCGATCCACAAAGGAATACGACATCGCATTTCATAGAACGCTGATAACGGGTATAGATATCCGCAGGCAGATATGCTCCTGCAAGATGCCCTAAATGCAATTTACCATTTGCATACGGCAATGCGGCGGTAACAAGAATACGCTTAAATTCTTTCTTCACTCTTTTCCTTTCTTAGAATAAAATCTTACGTAAGATTATTTCACACGAGTGCGGATCGGAGAAGAAGCTCCAAGATGTTTTTTTAGCCGAGCCGAAAGATCCAACACAATAAGCGGAATATAAACATTTTTATCGAGAAGTGAAACTGCCCTTTCAAGCGATTCACACGCCAATGGATAATCCCAGTCCGGATAAACAGAGATAAACTTTTTGAGAGATTCAGAATCACTGCTGTCAGTGTCCGAACCGATACCTTGCTGCAGCATCATGGCATCGTGAAGCCATTGTTCCATCAGGCGAAACATATCGCGGACATCCGGTTTCTGATATTCAGACATTATATTTTCGATATTACTCATTAAATCTCTGCGCGATTTAAAAAGCATGGAACGAAGTAACTCTACCGCATACTCCTGCCGTTCATGAAAAGAAGCATCGATATACTGCAATGCGCGTGAATAATTACCGTTTACAAGACGCGCGATCGTTTTCGCCTGCGCCGGAGGAATTCTATTACGCTCCTGTAGCGCTTCAATGATAATATCGTCGGATAGCGAATCGAACCGTATGTGCTGACAACGGGAAACTAATGTAGGCAGAAGCGCATCCGGGTTGGAAGTTGTAAGTATAAGCAGTGTGTCTTCGTGAGGTTCTTCAAGAGTTTTCAGTATAGCATTCGCCGATTCATCATTCATCGTTTCGGCGTCGATGATAATAAAAACTTTCTTACCTTTTCCGAAAGCAGTCAGGGAAGATTCCCTGCGAATTTCGCGTATGCTGTTTACTTTGATTATGTTCGCCTTGGGAATTGAAATCGGGTGATACGGATTCCGGGCTTTCAGATCGATCTGTTCACGAATAATTGAAATTTCGTCGTCGGATAATTTAGCTAAGGGATCCTCACCGGCTTTTTCACTCTTACCAACCGGCAACTGGAATATCAACTTTACATTGGGGTGCTGCAACGAATCAAACTTCGAGCAGTCGGAACATTTACCGCATGCTTCCGATTCAGAATGTTCACAATTCACGACCTTTGCCAACTCGATAGCGGTTGCATATTTACCTGAACCCGCCTGACCGGAGAACAGATAAGCGTGTGCCAAACGCTCCCGTTTGAGAGTAGCGGCTAAAAGATCTTTCACCCTGGATTGATTGACTATCGAAGTCCAGCTCATGAGAATTGAAAATTAAAATGCATGACCGATACCGAAATTAAACACCGCATTTTTTAAAGTCTCCCGGAAAAATATTTTTTGAAAAACGGTTTGCTTACCAGCCTCTGCCGCAGGATCATAAACTCGGAATCCATAATCGATGCGGAACGGTCCGAAAAATGTCTCATAGCGAAGCCCGATACCCGCGGCAACTGCAATTTGCTTTGGCTTGAAATCGACTATATCACTCCAAGTATTTCCAAAATCGAGGAAGTAAACGCCGCGAAGATTTTCCAAACGAAGGAACCATAACTTGCCGAAACCCTGGAAGTGATTTATCCGCATCTCGACGCTTCCCTCAAAAATAAAATTTCCGCCGAATTGTATCAACTCTGCGGGCATCGCGCCAAGTTCTCTTGCTCTCCAACCTCGAACACTGCCGCTCCCGCCTGCAAAGTACCTGCGGTTCAATGGAATCTGAACCGAGCTGTATTTACTCTCGCCATATTTATTCTGGTATCCCGATTTCAATTTCCATGCGAGAATATTGAAACGGCGGCGGGTTAAATCCTGATACCATCTTCCGAGAAGCGTGGCTTTATAATACTGTGTGAACGGAAGACCGGAGCGTATGCCCGGTAATATTTTCGGAAGTATACCTGACTCTTCAAGTGAGACGCTGTTAAAAAAACCCGCCGAGGGAGAGAAAGCATCGTTTGTTTTATCACGCTGTAAAGTAAATGTAAGAATCGAATTGAATTGCCGCTGATCTTCCTGCCGAAGCGTACTAAGTATTGATTGAGCCTTCAACGTATCCTGAATAATTTCCGGACTGACCCTTTCTAACGTCCAATCGAAAAATCCGTAGGTATAGGTTGCGAACTGTTTGCTCAGACCGATATTATTCCTGAGGATCGATAGAATGATTAGCTCTTGTTTTTCTGCTCTTATGGTGGAAGTCCAGCTACCGCTCAAAGTCCTTGTGAAGAAATACGGCTGGAGGATATGAAATTGTAACTCAATAGTCCCTTTCACCGAAATATCACGCAGTCCTTTCCCATGAAATACATTACCGAAGTTCCATCGGTGTATATCCTGCGTTCTGATTCTGGTGTGTGCGGTAAATATTCTCGCATCACCGAAGAAATTACGATTAGTGTATCCGACGCCGGCGCCCAGGTTGAAAAACCCTCCTTCATCGGAGACAAGCAGCTCGGGAGACAGTTCATTCCGGTTTAAGGGTCGAACGTAAATATCTATCGGGATGATATTCGCACTCGTTGTTTCTGAAATAGCCGGATGATCTATCCGGGCAGATTCGAAAAGTCCGAGACGATTAAGACTTCCTTCGCTGGAAATAACTTTTTCACGACTGAATATCTCGCCCGGCTTAAAATCAAGCTGACGTACGGACAATTCGTCCGTTACATCTTTCCTTGGCGGATCGATATGAACGGAAATATCGCCGAACTGATATCTTTTCCCGGGAATAAAAACAAATTTAATGTAAAAATTATCCGTCGATGTAAATTTGAACGCGCCCGATTTTTCACTTTCGTACTTAGCAGCCGGATAACCGTTGTTCCAGAGAAAATCAAGCACGCGTGCAATTTCAGACGAAGCGTTCGAACTCAGATAAGGCGCTCCCTTGGCAATAATCGGATTGAGTAAAACCTTAGAGCTTAAATCAGAGGGAAGCGTATCAATACCGACATACAGGATGCTGTCGATGTACGATCTCCTTTTTTCCTCGATGTTAAAAAACAAATCGATGCGGTTGTCTGAAGAATCTATTATATAATTCGTTGTAATCGATGGATTGAAAAAACCATTACTCCTATAATATTCTATAAGTCGGAGTTGGTCTTCAGTGAAAATTGCCGCATCAAAATATTCCGGCTTCGAGCCTATTTTATCACCGAGGGTGCGGTAAAAGAATTGTGAAACCGCGCCCGGGGTCTCCTTCGTGAGTATTACTTCGATAAGAGCGTCGCTATCTATTGCTCGGTTACCATTGAATTGAATCCTATTGATTTGAAATTGCTTTTCTATGGAGGGCAACTCCTCCTGGGCGGCAAGGTTAGCAATCGTTCCATAAAAAATAATAAATATTAAGATGGCACGATAAAGAGATGAGAATATATAAGGACGCAGCATTCGATATCACTATAAGGCATTAACGAGCTTATAATAAAAAACCCATCCACCGATCAGGTTGCTGGATGGGTTGAAATTTTGTATCTGTAACCGGTACCGTACGAATCAAGAGCAATTAATACTCGTTTTCATCTTCGAAAAAATAATCGCTTTCGGTCGGATAGTCGGGCCAGATTTCTTCCATGTTTTCATACGGTTCTTCGGAATCATCTAACTCCTGTAGATTCTCAAGAACCTCATTAGGCGCCCCTGTGCGAAGGGCATAATCAATTAGTTCTTCCTTCGTTGCGGGCCAAGGCGCCTCATCGAGATAAGAAGCAAGTTCCATTGTCCAGATCATTTTATATACTCCTGAGCTTTAATCTTTTCACATCTTCAGTGGTTCTGGAATCTTATCGTGATGCGATTTGTTTACGATATTCCCCGATGCTAAGATCATCGAAGAAGAAATCCATTGGGTTCTGGCTGATTCCGTTGTGCCTGACCTCGTAATGCAGATGAGGTCCGCTCACAAGCCCCGATTTACCACTCTTTGCAATCGGATCGCCACGCTTCACGCGTTGACCCTCGCGCACAATAATTTTCGAGAGGTGCGCATAAACAGTTTGATAACCATATCCATGATTGATAACGATTGCATAACCGAATCCACCCCCGGTGTGTCCGGCTAATTGAACAATGCCGTCTCCTGTTGCGTTCACAGGCGTGCCGACATCATTTACAATATCCAATCCTTCATGAATTTTCTTTATTCCAAGAACAGGGTGAAGCCTCAGCCCGAATTCTTTTGTCGAATAGAAACCGTTCATCGGTTTTATGGCTGGAAGCGATGCGAAGTAACCCTTGTTATATTCGGTTCGATTCACAATTTGTTCGTAACTCTGTTCCTGAACTTTTATTTCTCCAGAGAGCGCGCGCAACAAATTTTTTGCTGTCGTTAAAAGATGAGCGGAACTATCCGAAGTAATGCTTAAATCCGTTTCTAATATCGTTCCACCAGTTCCACCCGATTGGGTTTCTTCATCCACTTTCGGTAAATCGATCAACAATCGCAACTGATTACCCTGATCAGAAATTTTATTAACTGACCCTTCAATCTGTTCCAACTGATCGATCATCGATGATAACTGGTTTTGCAGTACTTTATTTTCTTCTGTAAGTTTCTGTAATCGGCTGTTCCCTAATCCTAAAAAATTATTATAGAGAGAGTTCACCGTTAACAAAATACCTATGCAAAGGACCACGGTACCAAGCGTTAAGCCCGTAAGCTTTAGGCGTACCCATCGTATCCTGCGCATTTGCAAGAAGTTATCAGTATAATAGAAGGTCTTATTTTTAAGCTTTCCAAACATATTGGCTCAAAAGTAAAAAAAAAATATGTGTTTGTCAAGATAAATTTTTTTAACGTGTGATTTTTGTTACTCAAAATCATGCTCAAAATAATCGATTGCTCGTTCTCCAATCTGCTTACTTTTCTCTAAAATTACTGATTCTAAGCGTTTTGAGAATTCTTTTGCCGGGTCGTACCCGTAATGTTTCAACAGGTAATTAAGAGCTATAACTTCACAGATTACAGTAACATTTTTGCCCGGGAATATAGGTAATTTCACTCTGGTTATTTGAACATCTAAAATATTGATGTTTTCGTCGTCAAGACCTGTTCTTGTATATTCCCCGTCCTGTTCCCAATCCATCAATTCGACGACAATCTCGACTCTTTTTTGAAAACGAATAGCGCGTATTCCGAACATGCTTCTGACATCAATCAAACCTAATCCTCTTATTTCCATGAAATGTCTTACTAAATCGGTCCCCGCGCCCATTAGTATGCCTTCACCCTTCCGGGTTATCATGACTACGTCATCGGCGACTAAACGGTGTCCGCGTTCGACGAGATCAAGAGCTATTTCACTTTTACCAATTCCGGAACGACCTGTTATCAATAAACCCATTCCATAAACGTCAACAAACGAGCCATGGACTACTGTCTGCGGCGAGAACTGATCGTCAAGGAAATCACTTAGGATATAAACAAGTTTCGTTGTCTCGAACGGTGTTTGAAATATCGGTATCTGGTGTTCCTTCGCGACATCTAAAAATGGTTTGTCCACTTCATTATTGTTTGTCACTATAATGCATGGCACGGTCAGCTCACATATTTTTTTGACGGCTGCCTTTCTCTGTTCCGGATTCAATGTAGCAAGATAATGCATCTCAGTGTTACCGCAAACCTGAACCCGATCGAACCGAAAGAGTTGAAGGTATCCCGCTAGCGCCAATCCGGGTCTGTGAATATTTTTATCTTTTATCTCTCGCGTAAATCCTATGTCACCCGTAAGCGATGTGAGTTTTAACCGCTCTTTATTAGTGTCGAATAGGAAGCCGACAGTAATTCTCTCCTTCGTGTTGCTCTTAGCCGGTGCGGATTTCATTCTTCTTCTCCGGTTACAGTTTTTTCTTCTTTAACTTTACGCAACGTGATTTTATTTTTTGTTTGAATCTTAGTCTTGTACTTCTCCAACTGACGTTCAATCTTCGCGATTGCCAGATCGATAGATTTTCGGTAATCTTCCGATTTTTCTTTTGCAATCAATGTTGTACCGTGGACGTGGAGATTTATTTCCGCTGTTTTTAAACTATTCGTCGTTCGTTCATAACTTAAGATAACATCGCCACGAACAATACCGTCATAAAATTTATCGAGCCGTTTTATCGATTCGATAGCGTGACTTTTAACGGTATCGTGCGCTTTAAATTTTCGTGCGGTAAAATGTATATCCATAAGTATCTCCTTTCGTTTAATACTATGCTTTTGGATGCGCTTGATCGTATATACGCTTTAACCGGCTTACAGTTACATGCGTATATAATTGTGTGGTCGATAAGCTTTCATGCCCTAATAACTCTTTTACAGCCCGAAGGTCTGCGCCGCGATTCAACATGTGAGTTGCGAAAGTATGGCGTAAAACATGAGGGCTTTTTTTCTCCAACTCAGAAACAGCTCCGATATATTTATTGACAATCAGGTAAACACCTTTGGGATACATCCGTTTACCTCTCGCAGATAGAAAAGCTGACGGACCGGCTTCGATCAGTACAGCACCGGGTTGTTCTCTCGCGCGCGCCGTCAGATATCCTCTTATTGCTTCTTTTGCTTTTCTTCCGAGAGGTACGATACGGTGCTTCCTCCCTTTACCTAATACTTTAACTGTATCGTTATTAAAATCAATGTCTGTAATATCAAGTTGAATAAGTTCATTTAATCTGATTCCCGTTCCATACAACAATTCCAGGATTGCTCGATCCCTTTGTCCGCGAACCGTTGAACAATCCGGAAGCTCCATCATTCTATCTACTGATGACTCGTCGAGAAATACGGGAAGTTTTTTGGACAGTTTTGGCGTTACGATATTGATGCCTGGATTATACTTGATCACGCGATGCTTGACTAAATATTTCATATAGGAACGAACAGCGGCAAGTTTGCGCGCGACGCTCCTTTTGCTTTTCCCCTGCTCAAGTAATTCACCTAAAAATAATCTGATCGTTACCTGATCGACATCAGCGATATTAACAGAAGAAGCGGAGAAATGTTTTACGAGGAATTCATTAAACTGATTGAGATCATCATTATATGCGGCTATTGTGTTCGGAGATAAATTCCGTTCACCTCGCAGATATTCCAGAAAAGATTTAATGGTTTTAAGCATGGGTAATCTCATCAAACCGCCTCTGCGGCACTTATTTTCTTTACTTCGCTTTTGCAGGATGGACATTTTAAATATTCTCCGCGTTTTTCAGAATATTTTATAACCATAAATGGCGCTCCGCAAGTTTCGCATGGTTGATCCGAAGGTTTATCCCATGAGGCAAAATCGCATTTAGGGTATTGTGAGCATCCGTAAAATGTGCGTTTCCTTTTTGTCTTTCTTTCAATGATGTCGCCATCTTTGCACTTCGGACATTTAATTCCCATTGAAATCGGTTTCGTGTTACTGCACTTCGGATAATTTGAACATCCGAGAAAAGTCCCAAACCGACTTGAGCGCACGAGCATATCGCCGCCGCAAAGTTCACATTTGATACCTACCAGGTGCTGGGTTTTCTCGCGATCTTCCGGCAGTGGTTTTGTGGTTTTACAACCCGGATAACCGCTGCATGCCATAAATTTACCGTTCCGCCCCCATTTTATTATCATGGGCTTACCGCATACCTCGCACGGCTCGTCGGTTATTTTCTGCAACGATTTTTTTATGGACGTAGATTTCTTGGAAGCTTTCTCAAGAGAATCTCGGAAGGGTATATAAAAATCATCAAGAACTCTTTTATATGTATTTTTTCCAGAGGCGATTGTATCCAATTCTTCTTCCATTTTTGCGGTGAAACGGACGTTGAAAATATGCGGGAAGTGAACTGTGAGCAGATTGTTAACTTCCATACCAAGCGGAAGAGCATACAATTTTCGTTCACGCTGTTCAACATATTTCCTATCGCTAATTGTGCTTACAATTAATGCGTAAGTGCTCGGTCTGCCTATGCCGAGAGTTTCAAGCATTTTCACTAAACTGCTCTCGGTAAAGCGCGGGGGCGGTGAGGTTTCATGCCGATGTGGAACAATGCTGAGCAATGATGCAGATTGACCTTCAGCTAAACTCGAAGGTAGTTTTTCATCCTTGACTTCACTATCCTCATCATTAAGCGGTTCACCATCGCCATTGAGCGAATCGTCATAGATTTGTAAGAATCCGCGAAACTTATAAATCGATGATGTCGCCTTGAATTGAAATTCGCCACCTGTGAGAATTACCGTGGTCGTTTCAAGAATTGCCGCTTCCATCTGGCAAGCGACAAATCGGTTCCAGATTAATTCATACAAACGGAAGAGATCTTTATCGAGATATTTTTTTATCGCCGATGGAGAATATTTACTCGATGTCGGACGAATTGCCTCGTGCGCATCCTGCGACGTTTTCTTCTTCTTGTAAACGACAGGATGCTTTGGCAGGTAATCCTTTCCATAATTATTATATATATACTCACGTACTTCAGCCACCGCATCGTCGCTCAATCGTGTGGAATCAGTTCTCATATAAGTGATGAGACCTACCGAACCTTCGGGTCCAAGTTCAATCCCTTCGTAAAGTTTCTGTGCCAGTTTCATTGTCCGCGAAGCCGACAGACGCAATTTACGAGAAGCTTCTTGCTGTAACGTGCTCGTGATAAATGGCGGCAACGGGTTACGCTTTGTTTCCCGCTTCTGCACACTTGCGATAGAGAAGGATTGTTTTGGAATTTCATCAACATATTTTTTTGCATCCTGTTCCGATGCTATGTAGGTATATCTACCATCGATTCCTTTATGATGAATTTCCGTGAGAGTATCTTTCGACGGAACAATAAGTTCCTTTCCGCCGATCTTGAACAATTTAGCATAAAATGGATCGCTGGTGTGTGTCTTGAATTCGCCTATGATCGACCAATACTCGGTAGGGGAGAATTTTCCAATTTCCTCTTCGCGTTCGCAAATCAATCTCAACGCTACCGATTGTACCCTGCCGGCAGAAAGACCATAATACATTGTCTTCCACACAAAAGGACTTACCATATACCCTACAATCCGATCCATCACGCGGCGTGCGCGCTGGCTCGAAACAAGATGCTCGTTGATCTTCTCCGGTTTTTTCATCGCCTCATTGATTCCACGCTCTGTGATCTCGTGGAAAAGCACTCGATATATTAAGTTATTCTTTTCGCTAATTTCCTCAGCGATATCTGCGGCTATGGCTTCCCCTTCGCGGTCAGGATCGGTTGCGATGTATACTTTATTAGATTTCATTGCCGCATCGTGTAATTTTTGAACTACTTCTTCCTTACCGCTGATGATTTCAAAGGTCGGCGTATATCCAGATTCAATATCTACGCCAAGAGAGCTTTTTGGTAAATTCTTTATATGACCAACTGATGCGTGAACTGTAAATTCTTTTCCAAGATATTTGTTGATTGTTTTAGCTTTAGCGGGAGATTCAACTATTAGTAATGATTTTTCCATTAGTATATTTATGATTTTCTATTTGAATAATAAACGGTTGTTACTTTATGTAAGATAAATAGATATTTTCTTTTTCTGACATGCATCGTCTTTCATTTCGATTCTTGTCGTCATAGCCAACAAGATGAAGTACACCGTGAATTACGAGACGGAGATACTCTTCCCGAAAAGAAACCTCGTATTCACGCGCCTGACGATTCGCTTGATCGAGGTTAATGTAAATTTCACCTTCGATGACATTTTTCTTCTCACCAAGCGGAAAACTTACAACATCCGTCGTAAACCAATGGTGAAGAAATCTTCCGTTCAAAGAAATCATCTGTTTATCGTTGATAAAAACAATATGAATATCCGCTGAACCGCGGTGCTCATTCTTGACAACAGCACGGGCAGTTCTGATAGTTCCTGTATGTCTGATTCTATGTTTTGGGTGAGCATTGATGATTTGAATATGAATCATGAACGTTTACGTTTCGATAGCGGTTTTTTTTCTGGTAAAAGCGTTTCGGTCAGCGATAGTGCTATGCCTGAAAGCATAACTTCAGGACCTAAGCGCGTGAAATCGCCGGAGAGAATTTCTCTATCAACATTCGCATATAGCGAACAGCCGCCTTCTTTTTCAATAATTAGACCTGAAAGCTTATCATTGTTTTCGCCGATGAATGTTACTTCATTCAACATCCCGCTAATTACGAAACCGGAACAGAAATGCAATTGAAGATGCGAGTTAGAAGTATAGACTGAGACAAGATTTCCACGACGTTTGCCTATTAGAATGTTCGGATAAATTTCTAACGTGAGCTTTCGGCCTGTTCCACGTCCCTCAAGCTCAAATCTATAATTATTTCCCTTGTGTTTAGCGCGAACGCCAAGCGTTTTGGTTAATTTTTTTATGTCGCCTTCTTTAAAAATAAATGCCATCCGATTCAGTATCCTTTATATAACATGCGCAAATAAAAACCCCGATTGTTGGCTTATATGGCGGCGCCTTATCCTCGGGGTGACTTAATAATATGTATTTGAGTTGTTATGGCAACACCACAACATTGATAGCCTGCAAACCTTTTTTCCCTTCTGTAGCGTCGTATTGCACAGACATACCTTCTTTTAACAACTTGAACTCATTATCCGTTTTGATAGCCGAGTAATGAACAAAAATATCGCCGTTACCCTCGTCAGGGACTATAAATCCAAATCCCTTTTTACCATCGAACCACTTCACTTTACCGGTTGCCATAAGGTGTACTTGCTCCTAGAATATTGAATATTGTTGATTTTCTTGTGCAATATAATACCTGCTTTGTATCAATGTCAAGTACCGACTCTATTATATTTCAAGTTCCATCCCTTCCGCCGCCGCTACACAATCGAATTTATATTGTCGATTTCGTATTTCCTTGCGGCATGTTTTTAAAATATCATCAACCTTGGCATCGTTATGGGCAGGATCGTGATGGAAGAGAACCAGCCGCTTAACTTTTCCCTCTGCCGCAACTTTTAGTGTAAACAGATAATGAGAATGCCCCCAACCTACACGATCGACATATTCTTCCGGTGTATAGGTTGAATCATGAATGAGAACATCGGCATTGCGTACAAAATCAAATACACACTGATTCGGGTCCGATTTAGAATGTGAGTATCGGTCTATCACCACCTTTTCGATATTCCGCATTTCCTGAACAACCCGTCTATCGAACGGTTCATTGTCGCTGATATAAACCAATGATTTCCCGCCCTGTGTGATCCGGTATCCAATTGCGAAAGAAGGATGATTGACGTACATCGTCTTGACAGTCGCACCCATTACTGAAAATTCTTCTTCTCCAACACGTTTAAAATTTATTTTTGCTTTCAATTCATTCAATTGAATCGGAAAATATACTTTGTTCATCTGGTCGGAAATCATTTTTTTCAACGAAACCTTTTCCGATTCACCGCCGACTATGGTCAACTCGTTACCTGAAATGAATGCTGGTTTGAAAAATGGGAATCCCTGGATATGATCCCAATGCGGATGAGAAATAAGTATATAGGAATTGATCGATTCTCCGTTCTCAATCAAGGTCTCGCCGAGATTTCTGATTCCGGTACCAGCATCGAGGATAATCAGATCTTCGTTAAGAAGACGTAACTCGATACAAGGTGTATTACCACCGTACCGGACAGTATCTTTTCCGGGAGTAGAGATTGAGCCTCGTGTTCCCCAAAATTTCAATCTCATATTATCTGCTCACATTGTATGATACTTACTGTTTCGAAAATCCTTACATGAATCAATTTCATTGCATGATTATATAGATTTTATTCTATAATGTCAAATTTCGATTATGATAATTCAGATTACCCGGATAATCGTTCATATTAATTCGGGTACCTAGGCGGTGACCATCCTTCGCGCTTCCAGCTGACCAATTCAATATGAATGCTGCCGATTAGCACTTTCATCTTAGCTAAAATCGGGATATGGGCGCTGTCGTTGCTAAACCATCCCTCAAAGCCGCCAGTCAATCCGAAGACTCCGATAAAATTTGCCTGACCTTCGAAATATATCACATCGATCGGATAATCGACCGCGTCAATTTTTTCTTTTGTCCTTTCACCGGTAAAGTTAATATAGGCATTTCCTTTTTTCTCGTTAACGATGACGGGGACATTCACCGGATTTCGGTCAGCAACATGTTTACGAGCAAAGAAAAATAAGGACAGGCCATCCTGAGTGAGCGTATCGAGCCGGAGCGTATCGCGTCTGTCGATCTTTCCGCTTTTCCATCTGCCTTCTTCAACATAAACATACTGCCTTGAATAATCGAAATTATAAATATACGATATCCATTGTGTATCTTGTTTATCTCGCGCATGAAACCAGGTTGAATAAATAGCAGGATCAAAAATGCTTTCGTAAACAGCATGAAGATCGACCAGCGGAACGCCTTTGTATGAATCTATATAAGCGATTGTCTTGTAGGTGGTACGATTATCTTTGGTAGTCGTTTCAAGATTTTTTACTTTCACCTGCCCTAAATCAATACCAAGGAAGCTTACGTTGTAGGTTAACTCTTCGCCTATTTGAAGAACAGAATCTGCCGCTCCTGAGGCTGGATTTTTTTTCGTATTATATGCCGAGACATCCCAACTGACGATGATGCAGATAAAAATGAGAAAAACCGATTTGCTCAGCATTTTCAAAATCAATTCTTTGACAGTCAAATATTAACTCCTGCTTTTTCAGTATAATATCAGTTAAGGCCGGCAATCTTAGCGGCTTCCGGAAACAAACCGAGAGCCTTCTGGAGTTGGTGATCGTCCGAACTATACACCGAGAACCAACCTTCGTTGCCCCAGTCTATACGCGCAATCTCAGCTTTGATTCGTGTTCTAAAGTCGGTCTTGTCTTTCTCATATTGCACACTATCGATCACTACACCTTTTTTCTTTGCCAGAGTTTCAAAGTCGCTCAGCATCGTATCTGAAGTTGTAAAGTCGGCTAAATATTTTTTCAGATCTTTTCCATAATCATTTTGGATTTGTTTCCCGAACCTATCGATATAGCCGAGTGCATATTCACGGAAGACGCCTTTACCGAGAATTTGTATAAACAGAGTCGAAGCGCGTTCCGCCTTCACAATATAATCGGGTGTTATACCGCCGCCGCCGTACACGTTTCTTCCGGATGCTGTTTGAAAAACAGGTTTCGTTGAATCTTTTTCCTCTGCTTGGATCTTGTTGTTTTCAATGTTATGTTCAACATTGTCTCCTTCTTCTTCTTTACGATCGAATGCCTCTTTGCGGTATGCCTCCAAATCCTTTCCGTATGGTCTCTGAATCAATCTGCCCGAAGGTGTATAGTATCTGGCAATTGTTAATCTGAAAGCCGACTTATCCGGTAATTCGAACTGCCGCTGGACCAATCCTTTGCCAAATGTAGTCTCTCCAACTATCAAGCCGCGATCCCAATCCTGAATTGCGCCTGAAACGATCTCGCTGGCAGAAGCCGAACCCGCGTTGACCAGGATAATTATCGGAATACTTGCAAATTTACCTTGTCCCTTGCTTATGTATTCCTCGGTAAATTCCGGTCTGCGCGCCTTTGTGTATACAATTTTTTTACCTGCATACGGTAATAACTCATCAACCATCTTAACAGCCTGATCCATCAAACCACCACCGTTATTCCGTAGATCAATTATAAGCTTCTTCAATCCCTTACTTTGAAGTTTGGTTATCCCGTCAACAAATTCATTGTAAGTAGTAGCCGAGAACCGATTGACACTTATATAACCGACCTCTTGGTCAATCATGTATGATACATCGACACTATAGAGAGGAATTTTATCCCGCGTGATATCGAAGTCAATCAAATTCTTTTCACCGGATCTATGGATAGCAACCTTAACATGAGTGCCTTTGGGTCCTCGTAATTTCTTCGGAACATCTTCTTGTTTGATCCCTACTGCTGAGGAATCATTTATCTTAATAATTTTATCGCCTGCAAGTATTCCGAGCATTTCACTGGGACCACCTGTAATAGGAGTAACCACAATTAGAGTATCGTTAATAACCGCATATTCAACGCCAATTCCTTCGAAGCTTCCCTGGAAATCTTCGTTGACTCTGGGTAATTGAGAGACGGGAATATAAATAGAATGCGGGTCGAGATTAGACAACATTCCGTTAATAGCCGATTCAACCATTTTGGGTGTATCGACATCATCTACATAATATTTTTCTGCAAGGCTGAGAACATCTTTAAATTTATTCAACTGTTCAAATATGTTATCTCCGGATATCAGATTGTTTATCTGCATCCCGAGAAGAAGCGCTACAAAGAACAAAATACTTACTGTTGGAAGAGAAAAGCTTTTTTTCATCTATTAATCCTAATTCAAAAAATTGTTGCTACTGATAAAATTATATCCAAAATCCGTATGAAAGTCAAATATTGCTATTTTTGGAGATTATCTGACAGGCTTCCACTCGTCAACCATTGAGCGATCGAAAAGAAAGACACTGAACGCGTTTACAAACCACAGGATACTGATCCACAAGTAGCCGTATTTCCTGAATCGACGGGGCGATTCGAAGACAGTCAATTGCCGAACGAATTTTATTTTTCCCAATCGATGTAATCTCAAGAATAATTCATAATCCTCACCGGCAGCCATTGTTTCATTATATCCGTTTACTTTTTTAAAGATTTCTTTTTTGATAACATGACATTCCCCCCTGCCCATACCCATTCCTAAGAGATTCAATAACCAAAAATATCCATTGAAAAAATTATGAAACATCCAATCGCTGATCCGTTCTTGCTTAGGATAGATATTGACGTTACATGTCGCCGCCACAATATTATCACCGGTAATTGCGTTTATCATCAGTTTGAAAAATTTTTCGGGGTCTTCTATAATGACATCTGCATTGAGAAAGATCAGAACATCACCTTGAGCCACCCATGCACCCTGGTTTCGTCCCATTGAAATATTCTGTTTTGCCTTATCTGTATGTAAAATAACTTTATCGGCATATTCATTACTAATTTTTACCGTCTCATCGGTGCTTCCGCCATCACTGACAATAATTTCCAAGTTGAATTGCCTGCGAAGCGATGATGTGAACTGACGTAATGTATCCCTTAGCGTTTTTTCTTCTTGGAGTGTAGGAATGATGATGCTGATCTGCGGATAATTTTTTGGCAATTGATTCCTTTCATTCAAAAATGAAAACCATACAGAATTACGCGTGGAGTTACTCGAATCGTCGGTGCAGGGAAATGAATATAGTTCATTATTTGTTTGACTGCTGTTAGAAATGAACCTCTGCCCGGCAAACGGGTGAAATCATAATCCAATCCTATGAAGAGTTCTCGATTACCGCCATCCGAACGATCAAGACCAGTGACTCCATATCCTACTGCGATACACAGGAATGAGGGCAAGATTGATTCCGTAAAAGAAGGAAAAACTTTCCTACCCAAGCTAAGCCAGAAGTACATGCTCTCATAATCATCGATGATTGTTTGATAACTTCCCGCTCTGAATCTTGCCGATGGATAACAGCTCCACTTGAATCGAACATCTTCAAACCAAGGGACATAATATTGGAGTGTCGGATATAAAGCGCCTGCAATATCGGCAAGTGCATCCCCTCCACTGAACCCAAGAGCTTTCGTGAAACCATCTTCTGTCTCGACATAAAGTTGGAATGAAAGACTAATTGCGGCTGCATAGAGTAACGATTTACTTCGTTCTACACCAGCCCAATAGAATGAACGGTTAAGGAGATCACTAGAAACATATGTAAAATAGAAATGTCCGGCTTTATCTGCACTAAGTGTGCGTATGCCACCATCGCTAAAATGAAATCGGCTTCGTTCACCCTTCCACCATGAATTATAATTCTGAATATGAGCAGCCGTTAATATCAACGCTGATCCGGATAAAACTATAGCTAATCTTTCAGGATGAACCTCAGATTGTGAAGAGTTAGTTAAAGTATCCTTCTGGTAGGCATTGCACTTCGTGAGTACAATGAAGCATAGCCATAAAAATATTAACCTTCTCATCTCCCCCTCGTTTATAGTATATGTATTCGAATAGCGTAAAAGTATGATGCGATATCGACACAAATTCTCATATACATGATTGTGGAAATCATATCACTGTTGCAAATTAACATTCACCACCGCCGGATCCACAGGGCGGGTAGCTGGCACATCGGCAGACGCGGGGATAAAATGTAAATTCCCTTGGTGGTGCTACGAGATAACCCAACCTGTTATAAATGTTTAAAGAGACTTCGATTACAAAATCTTCCGGCGTTCCACAATAAACATTGTTATCACATTGGCGTGATCTTGCGCGGGCAAAATCCATCTCCCGTGGAAGATAAACACCGTTATCGCTTCGTATATCCCAGTAGACATCCATGGAAAATGTCTGACCCGGTAATAGCATCATCCTGCCATTGTGGATGAGTGAGCGATCTGTCAAGTTCTTTTCGGTCAGGTATATTGTTCGATACCGTACCGGTTTGC
Source organism: Bacteroidota bacterium (assembly GCA_020056225.1). Classification (GTDB taxonomy): domain Bacteria; phylum Bacteroidota; class Ignavibacteria; order UBA10030; family SZUA-254; genus JAGVIE01. The sequence goes on along the minus strand of JAGVIE010000012.1, from coordinate 31,647 downwards.
GTTTCCACCAAATCCTTACCGAACCTTTGATATTGACGCTATCCCAGAACACTTCATCGAAAATATTTTCACCTAATATTATAAAATGCACCTTCTGTCTGCCCGGGGGCGCTTGATGATCGTTATATTGTTCGATGGTAGAGACTTTGATATCGACAACATGCTGTGGTTCTAAGTATGTTGGGAGCGATTCCTTACACGATATCGAGATAAGCGACCATATTAAAACAATCATCGCATAGAACAGCAATCTGTATTGTATGTTATCTTTCATATCGTACCCCAATTGAAAATCTACGAGGATCATAATAAGCGGATGGATCGTTAAGCTGGCCTCCTATTCGGCCATTGGCATCTGCCCATTTTGCGTTTTTATCGTTAAATAGATTTCTCACATCACCATAGATTTGTAATGATGAAAAATCCCCAAAAGAAAATTTTTTCGAAAATTTCATGTTTACTACGCTGTTACTCGGAAGGCGCGCATTGTTAGGCAGGAATGCACGTGTAGTATCTTCAGCAGTAAAGCCGTCTTTTGTTGGGAAATATGTATAAGGTCGTCCGGAATTATAAGTCCAGATAACATTACAGATAATATCCCACGGCAGTTTCGCGTCGGCGGCGACTTTTAACGTGTGAAGCTGATCCCAGCTTAACGGGTACGGTTCATTTAAAACCGGGAATCCCCATTGAGACAGATTTAGACCCTGATTGACATAATCGCTCACGCCTTCCGTTCTCATCAGAGAATATGATATAGAACCGGACAAATGTTCATCCCGGTGTCTTGAGAGTACGAACTCTAATCCTTCCGCAGTAGCAAAGGCATTATTGATGTACTCGGCATACCCGTAATCGCCTGCTGCACGAGCCTTTGATGGAAGAAATGTTTTAGAATCGATCTGGTCGATAAATTCTTTTTTAAAATAAATTACACTTAGAAGAGTCTTTTCATCGATACCATACTTCACACCAATCTCCCATGCATGAGTACGTTCCGGCTTCAGATCGGGATTACCGACAAGAACATTTACTCCGTTTCTTAATTGCTGGGGATTTATTCCCGAGTAAAGGTAATCGAACAGCGGGAATTGAAAATAATGTCCATAGTTCATCACCAACAACATATCCCACATGAGGGGAAACGATAAACCCATGCGAGGACTGACCTGCTGTTTTAAAGAAGCTTTGGCGAAGTGCGTTACCTTGGACTGATATGTATCAGAGCCAGTATCAGGTTTCACATATTCAACTACGGGTCTCTCACTGCTCGGATCGAGGAAATCCCAGCGGAAACCAATATTAACAACAGCGCCGTCTTTCTCTACCTCTAATTTTTCCTGAAGATATGCGCTGCCGCTGCGGGGGAAATAGTGATATGCGGAACTGTAATTGAGCAGCGGTTCATCCGGCATAATTTTTCCGAAATAAGTTTTCTGCGGTTCGTACTTCACTACATCGGAAAAGATATCGTATTGGTTGAACTCAATCCCTGCTTTAAAAACGTTGTTTGCATTTGGCTGATATACAACATCGAGTTTGCCAGTGTAAATGTTTTGTTTTGTGTCCGACCACCACGACCTATTACCTTTTACGACATACTGTAGGAAGATATCGTATTCGTACGGTGTCAGATCGAGTGAAGATTTATCTTTTCCGATTGTCGAGCGCAAATAATAATGACTTGCAGATAAAGAATAATGCAGGCTGTTCGTTAACGTATGAGATATCGTTGCGGTGGTACGGTACGATGATCTGCTTCTCGGGGGCAACCCGTTAAGATTGAACCGCCAACTGAATTCATAATCTCTCCAGGTCCTGAGCGAGTAAACATTCTGCGCTGTTAGATGAATTCTCGGTGTTAAACTGTAATCGATTTTACTAATCCCGCTTATATCTTTGTACACAGGTGACTTAAAAAATTTATCAAAATCCTGCCACCATCTCGTATCGTTCATCTGAAATGTATTCGCTGTAAAATAATGCAGATTATCTTTCATTATAGGTCCGGCGAGAGTAAACTCTGTCTCTGTGGATTTGTTATGCTGTACATCCCAGCCGCCGGCAAGCCAGTTATCTTTTTCAACCCGTGCCACCAATGAATGTCTGTTCGATCCACGGCGCGTAATAATATTCACGACTCCGGATAGGGCATTGCCATATTCCGCCTCAAATCCGCCGGATTGAATTGAAAACTCAGTGATAGAACTTTTCGGTAATGTTGTCCCGACTCCCCCGCCAATGACATCCTGCATCGGCAAACCATCTACAAGAAAAACAACCTCGGTCGATTTCCCTCCACGAATATTCCCTTCGGCGGTAACGCTCGGAAATAACGTTATGATATCCTGAACGCTCCTTACAGGCAGTCTATCGACCTGCGATGAACCGATAGAATAACTGGTACCGGTATTATCTTTCTCGATGAGAGGTCTTTCGGCGGTAACTTCAACTTCCGCAAGCTCAACAGCAGTCGGCACCAACTCGACAGATAATCGTGTCCGCAATCCTATCCTTACAACAACAGCCTTATAGACCATTGGCTGGTAGCCTATATTGGAAATTCTCAGATCGTAAGTTCCGGCTTCTAAATTGTTAATATGAAAATTTCCATCAATATCTGTTGCAGTCCCCTGCGTGGTACCGAGAATCGAAATTGATACGCCGATGAGAGGTTCTTTTGTCTCTTTACTGAGAACCCTTCCCTCCAGTATTCCGTCTATGCCCGCGAAAGATAAAACGGAAATAAAAAATGTTAGAACAAAAGACAATAACCAAAATCGCATAATCAGTGTTCGGGTTTCATTTGGGGAAAAAATATAACATCGCGGATTGAATCTTGATTCGTGAGCAGCATTGTTAAGCGGTCGATACCGATACCGAGACCGGCAGTCGGAGGCATTCCATATTCCAGTGCGCGAAGATAATCTTCATCCTGAACTTGCGCCTCTTCGTTTCCACGCACGCGCAATTTCATCTGCTCCTCGAAACGCTGACGCTGATCGAGCGGATCGTTCAGCTCACTAAAGGCATTGCATAACTCATGTCCGTTTACGATCACTTCAAACCTTTCGACGAAGCCCTGCTCACTGCGGTGTTTTTTTGCCAGCGGCGACATCTCAACCGGATAATCCGTTATGAAAGTCGGCTGTATCAGTTTCGGTTCTACAAACTCACCGAATATTTCATCGATGACCGCCGCACTGTCTGCTCCAGGCTCGATCTCGATCTTGAGTTCTTTTGCAATCATTCGAAGTTCTTGTTCCGATTTTCCTTTTAATTGCTTGCCTGTATATTCCATGATCGCATCGAACATTGAGATACGTTTCCATGGAGATGTAAAATCTATTTCATTATCGCCTACTTTGAACTTGGTTGCACCAACAACTTCTTTTGCTATCGTAGAGACCATCTCCTCGACGAGATTCATCATCCATACATAGTCTTTATAGGCGACGTACAGCTCGAGCATTGTGAATTCCGGATTATGCGAGCGATCCATTCCTTCATTACGAAAATCTTTAGCAAACTCGTACACGCCGTCGAACCCGCCTACGATTAGGCGCTTCAGATACAACTCATCGGCAATTCTAAGGTAGAGATCGACATCAAGCGCATTATGATGAGTGATGAAGGGCCGAGCGAATGCGCCGCCATAGATCGGCTGGAGAATTGGTGTTTCAACTTCGATGTAACCCCGCTCGTCAAAATATTTCCGGATGATCCTCAGTATCTTCGCGCGTTTGATGAAGACTTCTTTAACTCCGGGGTTGACTACTAAATCGACGTAGCGCTGACGGTATCGAAGCTCTTTATCCGAGAATGGATCGTAAACGATTTTGTTCCCTTTTTCATCAACCTTTTCTTTTACAATAGGCAAAGGTCTAAGAGATTTAGAAAGGACTTCGAACTTACGGGCATGAATTGATATCTCTCCCATCTTCGTCCTGAAAACAAATCCTTCCACACCAACTATATCGCCGATATCGAGCAATTTGAAAATATCATACATCTCGCCGACATCGTCTTTTTTTAGATAGACCTGAATCTTACCCTGTGAATCCTGAACGTGACAAAACGATGCCTTGCCCATCCTACGGATTGACATTATCCTGCCGGCAATTGAAACGTTGACCTGCTGTCCATCATCTTTAAAACTACTGAGAATCTCTCCGGAATAATTCGTTTGAGAGAAAAGGTATGGATACGGATTGATGCCGTGCTTGACGAGTTCATCAAGTTCTTGTCTTCTTCGTATCATCAACTCATTTAGTTCTTCCAGATGAGTCTTTTCAGGTGCAGACTGAGGGTTATTATCCATAGTATGTTAAATGGGTGGAATATGTTTGGTATCAAATGATAGCAAAAATGGGGTTAAAAATCAAGAAATTTGTGAGTAATAAAACTCATCTAACAAGTACCATTTTCTTCATCTCGTTGAAATCCCCAACTCTTAACTTATAATAATACACACCGCTTGCCAGATTATTCGCATTGAATTGAACAGATTTGTATCCTGCTGTTTGATAGCCGTCTGCCAGCGTTGCAACTTGCTGACCGTATATGTTATATACTTTGAGTGTAACATAATTGCCAATCGGTAATTGATAATTGATCGTCGTCGATGGATTGAAAGGATTGGGATAGTTTTGATTTAATCCAAATGTTCTAGGAAGTTCTTTTGGTCCATTAACAATTCCATCTGTAAACATTTTTTTGAACTTAATCGCTTCGCCATTACTGGGTTGATAGTTTAGCGGATCACCATATTGGTTATAAAGGAACCAACTCGAAGTATCTTCTTCGAATCCAATAAGTGACTGTCCTTCCAATCCATGCATACCGATACTTTTATATAGGAATGTAATGGATGTGTCGTTATTATCGAGAATCAATTCGAAGTCGCTTGTGCAATCGGTATCGTTGGCAACGGGTGTTATGTTTTTCCATTCAATAATAAAGCGGTTCGGTTCGTGTTTGTAATAGATGTGCCCGCTATCGCACGCCCACCACCATGAGAGCATTTTGAAATCGTGCCATAACGGAGCAATGAAGTTTGCCGGCAAACCATTCGGTTGATCTCGCGAACCAGGGATCAGCCAATTAGCATAATAAGAATTACTGTTGAGGTGAAGTGTATCTGTTGAAGACGAAGAAAGCGCCGTTCCGCCATTAACGCCAACCCATGCATATCGCACAGGCGAACCGAAGAAGCTGAAGTCGAAACCAAGATCGAACGGACCTGCTGTGCCGTCATCAATTAACGGATAGATTGATGTGACTTCGGCATCCGGACGCAGGAAAAATCTTTCGTATATGATTTCGTTTCCGGTTGAAGAAGCATCTATCCAATCGAAGGAGACTGTAGTATCGGCGATATAACCGTTTAATGTTAGACCGAAAATCCGAAAACTGTACAACACAGAACTTTTTGTTCTTCCAGTAAAATCAACGAGCCGACACGATAGATCGACTTTTGTCCCGGCTTTCTGCCCTAAGATTGTTGCACAAAACATCGTATCACCAACCATGTTCGCTTGTACTGAATCCAATAAGCCTCCGTTGAATCTATAGTCAACCCAGACGCTGGCGATATCAGCGCTATCTATATATTCAGGTTTACAAAATTTCATAAGATTAAGTTTGATCTGCTCTCCTTCATATTTGCCGCTCGTAATCCACTCTGTTGCAGGTATCATTCTTGGCACAGGGTAATTAAGCATCATACTGTACCATATACTTAATGATCCATCCATGCCAACCCAGCCCTCAGGTCTCCAAGGTAATTCATGCTCACAGAATTTCCAAGTCCGCCACGGTTTAGCATGATCAGAATAAATTGATTCTCCGAGAGATAATGTCTGATCGTGTAAATGGTCGAGTTCATTCCGTATGCAGACCACAAACGATTCATCGGCTTCCAGGTAAGGATTTTCTCCAAGTAAGCCACCAAGATTGAGATCAATTATATGAGAAGACAGATCTACATTTATTATCATCGGGTAACCTCCCATTCCCCATAGTTCTTCTCCAAGTGGATACCACGTTGAATCTTTGTTGGTACTTATCCATGTTGTGTCTGTAGCTTCGTCCCAATACGGAGTAATGCCCTGATCGGGGTCGTTGGTGTTACGGTAATAACCCCAAGGAAGATAATTAGTATTGCTAATAGGCATATGCTCTTGGTTTGGATAAATTCTCGATTTGAATATGCGCACAGTAATTGGGATTTCGTGATATTGTCCGTCCCAGGACGGACATACAATGAAATAGAGGTGGTCCATAATTCCGGTACCGGGAGATTCGAATCTCATAGACCACACTTGCTTGTGAGACAATAGATATCCTCCATTTCCATTAAATGGATCGATATCGGTAGGATAACCGAATGTTCCATAATTTGAACAGTCAACGTTGATCGATCTGAGATTGATATTCCTATTAGCGATTTCAAGAGCAGATTCATTTTTATTGAGGGAGATGATTTCACCATCTGGTGAAACAAGTACACGATGCTGTGCATCCAAGCAAGTAACAAAGATTAGAATCAAGAAAACTAAAGTTTTCATTCTCTCCTCCTGAATGTACTATATTAATCTAAACATAATGATTATGATAAAACTTAAGTACCCTGAAAAATCATATTACCGGATAAAAATTATACCTTGTTCGAGGACAAAATGTCCTTATCTAACAAGAACCATTTTCTTCATCTCGCTGAAATTCCCTGCGCTTAACTTATAATAATACACACCGCTTGCAAAACCGCTCGCATCCCAGATAACCTCATATAAACCCGGTTGTTTAATTTCCTCCAACAACGTTGCGACTTCTCTTCCAAGAATATCGTAGACTTTCAATGAAACAAATTCAAGACTTGCAATTTGTAATTTAAAATTCGTAGTCGGGTTAAACGGATTGGGATAATTCTGCTCGAGCCGGGTTAATGCCGGTAATTCACCTGAAAGCAACTCTACAGTTGTTACAGGTTGTGTACTCATATAAATACCACCCTGATATAATCCGGCGAGTAGATTATGACTGTTATCGAATGCAAGCGCTAAAACCGTTTGACCGTTAAAACCAATCTTCGTCCAGGTTTGCCCATAGCGCATTCTGAACAAGCCATTATAAGTCCCAGCATACACATCCTGCAAACCGTTGAAACCGATAGTGTAAACATAAGTATTGGTAAATATAGACTGAGTCCAGCTCGCACCATTATTTGTCGATCTTAAGACACCGCCATAAACACCGACGAAAACGTCACCGACATCATTCACTACGATTGTCTGGATATCATCTCTCATCAGTCCGAGTGAATGCCACGTATTACCATTATCGGTAGAAGAAAGCATACCACTATTATCGGTTGAGGCATAAACGATGTCTGACTTGTTGTTGGCGAGGAATAGTACTTTAGATGTATTCAACCCCGATGGTGTCCAACTATTTCCATTATCAGTTGAGATGTAAATTCCAAAATTAGTTCCGATTATGATCCTGCCATCGCTTTGAATTGCAACGGAATAAGCCGAGCCGCTAAATGCACGGTCTGTCAGGTTTTTCCAGCTTACCCCATCATCAGTCGAAGAAAACAATCCTTCATCGGTAGCGGCATAGATCGTGGAGCCATCAAGCGCAAAAGAGTAAATGTAACCGGCAATACTTCCGGGCGGCAATTGTACCCACGATGCACCTCCATTCATTGACATAATAATTCGATCGCCTAATGTACCTGCAAGGATATTCCCTGAGGGCGAAGTTATAAGCGAAAAGATCGCAAATGCTTCTGCGCTTGAAGGCGACCAAAATCCGCCTTTATCAACTGAGCGATATAAAACTTCCTGGTCACTTGGATATCCGTAATTAAACGACACAGAGAAAACAGAGCCGGACCGCGCCGCGAGTATATCAACCAGCTCAGTTTCCGAAGGACCGAGATATTCCCACATCTTTGTTGCCGACCGATAACCATAAATGCCAACGCTCGTTGCGACATAAATATTACCCGCACTATCTGCTGTAGCTGAATTAATTCTTTTATCTTTCAAACCAATATCCACCCAGGAACTTCCATGGTCGGTTGATGTGTACACTCCCCCATCGAGATTTTCAGAAGCAGTTTGACTAATTCCTACAATGATAGTATTTCCTGGGCTTACACACCCAGCGCTGACACTTTGTGAAGCAAATGCAGTCTGCCATGTCGCGCCATAATCTTTTGAGATCAGGATCCCGCCATAACCAATTCCGCCTTCGACAATAATGGTGTTGGAATGATCGATTGCGGACCACTGAAAATAAGTAGCAACCCGCGGGATCATCGTTCCGAGAGTGTCCCACTTCTGACTCGAGTACTTAACAAGTTTATATCCCTGATCGGGTATTTCCACAAATCCATAAATTATGTCTGAGTCAGAAATCATATAATTACCATAACCATCGTGGGCGGCATAGATGCGATTCCATGAAACGCCGTTATCGGTTGTCAGATATGCCTGATTATTAAAATTCGCATTCACATTGACTCCTGCGATGGATATCTGATTGTGCGAGGCTAACTCGCGCATATATGACAGAGGGATAGATGTCTTATCCCAACTCAATCCGTCGTTAGTCGAGCTGTACACATAAGAATCACCCATTGCGAATAGTTTACCATTTGCACCTTCACGTAGCAAAAAGCATGGAGGCAGTCCAGTGAGTTTCTTCCACTGGATGTCTTGTGATAAACTGACGAACGGAAGTACAGCAATTAAAAATAAAGTTTTAATAATTCTCATCGATAAATCCTAAAATAATATCTATGGAGAAAACAACAAATAGGGAAGTAAGTTTAAATCATTCTTCCTTTTCCGTAACAAATTTAATATCCTTCACCACTCTGGCTACCGGATAAAGATTGACATTCTGATCCCAGTACGGTGAATGTTGATAGAAGAAATTCAACCGCGCGAACGGATTCTTCGCGAAAGCCGTATCTGCTTTCAGTCTGGATTCGAATTCAAGTTTGAGCGATGAATCTTTCAACAGCATCTCTGCGGCAAGCGGCTCCATGACATAATCTTCAGTGTACTCTTTCTGCTCGAAAACTGCATCGAAAAATCCCCACGCCGCGAAAGCATCGGGCGCTTCCGGCTCGAGTGCATTGATCGCTACGCGCGCAGTCCTCTGATTCAGCCGAACCAGAGCAGTCCCTGACGGGAAAGTTCTTTCCATTTTTATTTTATCAACCGTGTAGGTGACGGAATGTCTTCCCTCGTACGGAGTTTGCTGCCAATTGGCGTTCGAGAAGCGATACATTTCGGCCTCCATTGTAACCGGTTCTTTGAGCCGCTCGATTTTTACTCCATGCAGTTTCAATCTTTTTATTACTTCCTGCCACTGGGGAGGAATAAGATATGCCGCAGGCAACTGAATGGATTTTGAAATTATCACGCTATCATACATCGGGATATCTGCTTCAAACGGTTCATTCGTATAGATAATGCGTGTGCTGCCTGAGATATCACTATGTTCGTTCTTTTGCTTGAATCCCATGTAATGAAATGTTCCGCTTGGGTTTTCCGTTGTCTCAAACCGAATGGGAAATGGATTTTCGATATTCTTTATCGTCCGCTCATCCGTTTGTAATACTGCATTACGAAGTGATTTGTATTCTCTGTTCACCAATTCCAATACAGCCGTGATTGTTTGATACGTTCCTTCCACGCGCGATTTATAATCTTTCATCATGTGCGTTTCGATGAGCAGTGCCGGTCGATTTTGTATTGCAACATAAGGAGTCGATAGTCTTGGTGGCGCAACACCGCTCTGGTTTCCTTTCAGCGGATCCTCGTGATCACGGAGAGAGATGTATGGGGCAACAGGTATGCCGTTAGTTTTTAACGATGAAATCATCGGAACGAATTTCTCCAGCACCCATGACCGGATCGGATCCGAAATATTTTGATGCTTCTCAATCCCGACCGTTACAATGTGTTGATAGTCTGCTCCATCGGTAACATGGGCATCGAGAAACATCTCCGGCAACCATCGGTTGAACATTTGAAGCCATGCCTGGGTTTCGGGTGCATCGGCTTTCATGTAATCGCGATTGAGGTTGAGATTTTGTCCTGTGACCCGCCATCCCATTTCTTCCGGACCGTTTTGGTTGATGCGGTTGTACAATCCGAATCGTTCGTGTCCGTCAACATTATAGATTGGGATAACAAGAAGAATGGCGTGATCAAGAAGAGATGATTTTGTTTTAGTGATTGCAATATCGCGTAACAACATCAGGCATGCATCCTTGCCGTCGATCTCGCCTGAATGAATTCCATTTTGGACAAGTAGAATTGCTTTATCTGTTTTACGAGCTTTCTTCGGGTCGAAAGCTCCATCCTTAGAAGCAACAACAAGAATTAAATCTCTACCCTCGGGACTTTTACCAAAAGTAGATACCTTTATCCAAGGCGATGCTTTCTCCAATCTACGGCAAAACTGCATTGTTTCATCATACCGGGGCGTTTTCTTGAATCCGCTCTGCTCATAATATGTGAGCCAATTATCCGGAATCGATTGCGATTGAGCAACGGATAGAATAAATAGCGCTGTGATGAAACTGAAAAATATTTTCATGATTATTTCGAATAAAAATCAATCACTCTATGTATCGCAGCTGTGCAGACGGGATCGAAACCAATCAAACTCAGTGAGAACATCCTGCAATCTATTGAGGGTCTATAAATACCTTCGGAAGAATATCCTGCCCCCTCAAAAGCGCCGACTTTACCCGCATATTTTGTTGTCTTCAAAATATTTTGTTCGGCATCGTATAATGGTTTTCGCTTCTCGTAATAATCAGGGGCAAGACGATCGAGTTTAGTGCGCAACCGACCGAGACTATCGTACTGAGATTTTTCCCACGGTGTCGGTACAGGCGTGCCTTCTTCAATTAAATTTTTCCATTTCACATTATTTTTTTCTGTCAATGCTGTCAGATTCGGTTCCCACGGTTCAACACCTTTCTGATACATGTCGTTGTATGAGACCTGTGAATTATAATACTCATCTCCAAGTCCACCGAAGCTATGTCCGAATTCATGCACGTACACATAATCCATCTGCCAATCTTGTCCAATTGCATCGCCGCGAGTGTATGTGGTTGTATAAAGATTGTAAATGCCGCCGCCGCCGTATCGATTGTCATTAACAAGAATCGTTATAAAATCATAAGGGGCATAGCCGCAAATATCACGTAGTGCTTTATTCTCATCTGTTAGAACGTAACGGGCAGAACCAAACGTATTGTACATTGTCCCCAGTGCAGTATTCTTCCAAATATTTTTGTCCGGCTTATCAATACCTGAATCCTGCGATACAACTTCAATCATTCTTACATTGAAATCACTCTTCCGTTCTTTGAAGGGACTGGTTGAGAACATTACATCATTGAAATGCTTAGCATCCTTCCTGAATTTTTCCATGTCTTCTTTTCTGTATCCGTCACCAATAATCACGATATCAACTTTGTCGTGTGGCTTTCCGTTCTCCATTACTGGTGTAATCTTAAAACTCATCGGTTTCTTCTCGCGGTTTATTTGAGTCGGATCGTTGGGATCGATAATGGTTGAAAATATCTCGTGGAATTCCATCCTCTTGCCGCGCTTGCAGATTACGATCTGCACTTTGCTCTTCGGAAATGGAATTCTTACAGTCTCATGGAATGTTCTGTATATCCCGGCAAGCGCTTCATCTGTTGTTTGCCATTCCTGGAACATCGATGAATAACCGCGCGAGAAAATCAATGTTGTCGACGACATATCATATACTCTTACGAGGTATTCCCCCATATTCAATATGTCGATAAGATTCGCTGTACTGCCGGACCAGCTTCCCTCCTCGTATACTTTATCGAGACTTATAGTTTCCGAACCCTTCGTGCCGGTGTGATAATAATCGATGCGCATGGTATTATCTACAAAATACTCTTCGAAAGATTGAGAGAAAGCAAGTTGTGTGCAACTAAGCAGTAAGAAGATTAGTAAAGAGTAAGTGTGTATAGAATCTTTTTTGAGTTTCATTTAGATCTCCTAAATATTATTTTTAGATAGATTGAAAACTGCTATCAGAGAACTTGAATTAGAATATAAATTAGAATAGCGATAATCACGACGAGAAAAACGAAAGCCAGAATCTTTGAAATGAACCAAAGAATTTTAAATGGAAACCAGATCGGGAAAGTGAGTAGCTTCAAGATGAACATCATGTGATGTTACGTCGCTCTCCGTGAATCGGAATGGTTTTGTGTGGCTTCAGGAACGATCCACCATGCAATTAGATACCCGATGAAAAGTGGGAAAAATCCTGTCACTAGTGCAAGAATTACAACAACCAGCCGGACGATAGTCGGATCGGCATCCATCATCTCTCCGATGCCGCCGCAAACACCTGCAATTTTTTTATTAACTGTCGAACGATATAGTTTCGTCATGATTAACCTGTAAGATTTGTGACAATAATATACAAACTCTATCAGTATATTCAAATCGCATTCTTTCAAAAATTTTTGTATCTTATGCACGAGAAAATTAGCATTTATTTCAGATTAACAACTCTTATACTCCACTATCTTACTATTCGATTATGAACATACTAGTTTTAAATTGCGGCTCTTCATCTGTAAAATTCCAGCTTATTGAAACGGATATTGATACCATCGAAAAAAACGCCGATAAACGTTTAGCCGGCGGAGTCATCGAGAGGGTAATCGGTCAGGCGTTGATTACGCTTCATGCAGAAGGTCAACCCAAAGTTAAAATTGCCGAGCCACTGCACGATCACAAATCTGCCATCGATTATATTCTAAGATGGATTATCTCACCCGAATCGAAAATCACAAATATTAACTCACTTGCCGATATTCATGCAGTAGGTCATCGAGTAGTTCATGGCGGCGAGAAATTCACAATGTCGGCTCTCATCACTGATGAAATAATTGAACAGATCGAAGACAGCATAGAACTTGCACCGTTACATAACCCTGCAAATCTGAAAGGTATAATGGCAGCTCGCGAGCTTTTAGGCCCCGGCGTTCCGCAGGTTGCAGTGTTTGATACATCATTTCATTCAACAATGCCGGAGACATCATACCTTTATGCGATCCCTTATCAACTCTATCGCAGGCATCGCATCCGGCGTTACGGCTTTCACGGCACTTCACATCGGTATCTTGCATATCGTTATCGTCAGCTCGTTGGTATTAATCGTGAACAGGTGAATATTATTACACTTCATCTCGGTAACGGCTGTTCGGCTTGTGCTATTAAAAATGGTGAGTCATTGGATACATCCATGGGTTTCACTCCGCTTGAAGGTTTGGTTATGGGAACCCGCGGCGGCGATATGGATCCTTCAATCATCGAATTCATTCGCAATAAGGAAGGAATGAGTGTTCGAGAAATCGATACCATGTTCAACAAACAGTCAGGTTTACTCGGTATCTCAGGTTTGACTAACGATATGCGCGAGCTCCTCGCAGAAGAGCAAGAGAAAGATGACAGACGCGCGAAACTCGCAATCGATATTTTTTGCAATCGTGCGAAGAAGTACATCGGCGCCTACATAGCTGAAATGAGCGGTGCAGAAGCGATAATCTTCACTGGCGGTATCGGTGAAAACAGTCCGATCATCAGGGAACGTATTTGTAAAGGATTAGATTGTATGGGATTGACAATCGATAAGAAACTGAATTCAAAGATTACGAGCGGCAAAGAAGGTGAAATCAGCACTGGTGATTCAAGGCTGAAGGCATTCGTAATCCCGACAAACGAAGAATTGTTGATTGCCCGCGATACTGTTCGCACAGTAAAGAATGTGCCGAGAAGATGGTGAGATTCGATTGCGGATTTTGGATTGGGGATTTATGATTTTGTACATCATTTCCCGTTGGGAGTGAGTTCCGCCATAAAGCTGACGGACAAGTCCACTCACGACCTTTGACGGTAAGACTTAGGATTTGAGGATTACTGATTTATTGTATTCTCCCGCCAACAGTTGTTTAAATTTTGATGAAAAGATTACGGTTGAAAATTAAACGGAGTCGGCATTAATACCGACTCCGTTCTTTCTAAATTAACCAATCAATATTGCGGAATTATTTACTATTAGAACATTTGATTCTACTTCATCAGTAACATTCTTCTCACCTCATTAAATGTCCCGGCAGTCAGCCGATAGACATACAATCCACTCGGCATCTTTTCACCGTTCAAGACCACCGTCCTATAACCAGCAGTTTGGTAGCCCTGAACCAGTATCACTACTTCCCGACCAAGCACATCGTACACTTTTAGTGTCACGTAAGCATCTGTGGGTAGTGCATACTCGATCAACGTGCTGGGGTTGAACGGATTAGGATAGTTCTGACCTAGTGAGTATTCCTCTGGGACTTTCCCCGTTCCACCAAGACTTGGCTTATACAAAATATCCGGAGTACTCAACGGAATCACACCGGCTATGACTTGTTTATTGTTGTTGATCAGGTCTGCCACTGTTTTTGCAGTTTCGTACTCACCCGATGGATCATCAATCACATTGTCACAGTAAGTGATTGCTTGGGATACTGACGCACCGTCAGCGCTGATAACTTCAGTTTGGCTGATGTATCCTGCTGCAATGTTCAGTAATAATGCCATCAATTGTTGCTTAGCCCGATCTTTCATTGCTGAACTTCCCTTCAGGTTCAATAAAACTTTTGCAACCTGCAGTTTATCGTTGCAAACTCCTGACGATGGCGGCTGATAAACAATTACTTGATTGATGAGGTTGCTGTTGAAGTGGACTTCGATTAAATCAAGAAATACACAGAGGTCTGATGAACTCACCTGAGCCGTTCCCTTTCCACCAGTAGCGACACCAACCTGATGCTTCCAGAATCCGATGGTTCTTGGATTTGCAACGATTTGGATACAGCTGAGATTGAAATCTGCAACAACCGATGATCCTCCGATTACATTTACCACAATCTCATCTGATGAAGCAGTATAACCAAGCGGAGTTAAGACAGTGATAGTATAACCACCGCTCGGTAACTCTTCAATGACATAATTTCCATTAGCATCTGTAAGTGTGGAAGCAACCAAATCTCCCGTTCCTAATGCAAACGCATCCACTCTCACACCCTGGAGCCCTGTGTTCGCCGCAGGGCAATCCGCGATAACTTTGCCTGTAACTGAACCACCGGGAGAAATGCACCGCAAACCGTACTTGTTCCCCCCGAGCGTCACGAATGGTGGATCGAATTCAAGGGAGCCGGTGATTTTGAAAGTATCAACCCCGACGTATGATCCTCCAGGGAAAAGATGATAGGGTAGTCCATCCTTATATTTTCCGCGCAAAGCGGGATACACATTCACATCGGTCACAGGAAGAGTAACCAAGTCTCCGCTAGAAAACTGATACCCATATTGGGGGATCACGATGATTGAGGACGATGGAATATCCTGTCCGTTAGAATCAACTAGTGATATATTACACGACAGGTAATCCCACGTGAATTGCCCTGGTTCCATTCCTGTGAAAACTTCCAGTGTTTCAGGTCGAGACAGATCTGTGTACCAATAGATCGGATCTCCATTGATTGCTGGGTAGATTGAAAAGGAGAATCCTGTGACCCACCAGCCTACCATGTTCGGATAGACAGATTCATCTGTAATGGGAAGAGTAACGCTATCTCCGGAGGAGCCGCCCCCCACGGGGTATCCAGCAAATCCTGAACCTGGTACTACATTACCAAATTGGTCTTTAACAAATACGGTGGTGCGCACGGTGATCCACTCGAAACTGGGTGGAGGCATGCCCTCATAGATTTCGACTAATTCTCCTCTGCAAAGGGCATAGTAATGTAATCCATTACCATTGACGCCCGGAACGATCGTCATGCCCAGACCATCTTTGTATGCTCCAGCTATGTCAGGGTATACCGATTCATCAGTTATTGGCAACCTCACAGTTTGCCCTGAGGGTATCCAAGCATAACCCTCTGTAAGAAACTGAGAAGCCGGGATAATATCACCATATTGATCTTTTATTAGTATGGTGGTTTGTACTGTCTTCCATTCATAATAAAGAGAAGTATCCATACCCGGCAATATCTCGAAGATCACTCCAGATTTATAGAGAGGCCTATAGAGTTGACCCCAATAAACGATACCTCCATTTGCTGTCGGACCAATAGTTAGTCCGAGTCCATTGATCCAATTACCCTGCATATTCGGATACACTGACTCATCAGTAATCGGCAATCCTACACTTTGCCCCGACAGATTGGGGGCATAAAACTCATACCATGAAGAATATCCGCTCGCATTACCGTTTTGATCCAGTACGTAAGTAGTTACCGTGCGGGTTATCCATTCAATTGCCAAATCGGTGGTCGCCGGTGTAATTACGACTTGCGCCACACGGCGTAGGCCAAAATGATAACTCACCCCTCCCAATCCTGGAGCCAGGACAATAGGATAGGTGCCCGGTTCAATTGAAATGGTTGTGCCTGTCCTTATCCAATCACTGGCCAACGGATCATAATTACCGATTCTCAAAATAGATCCTGGGATGTCCATACCATTCTGGTCAACAAGTCTTAAAGTAACAGACACTGGAGGCGATACGCACCTCAAGCCATATTGGTTACCACCAAGTGTGACGAATGATGGGCTAAATTCCAGTGCTCCAGTTACCTCAAAGATAGCTGTCCCAACTGAAATACCACCCGGTGATAAACCAATCGAATATCCATCTTTCCAAGCACCAGCTAGGGTTGGATATCTACTCTCATCTGTTATTGGCAAATGTATAGTCTCACCATTGTTAGCGTTTGTATTCCCTGGTAGTGTAATAAATGATCCCTGAATCACTTGTTCATTACCATTTACAACCGATACTGCACATTCTTTTTGTAACCATTCAAAATTGAGATCAGGCTGAGCCTGCACAACGTCGATTGTTTCACCTCTGTAGAGAGGGGGTCCACCTGCGGAACCATTGAGTCCAGGAAATATATTAAATGGATAGCCATCTTTGTATCTGCAGTACATGGTTGGATAAACCGACTCGTCAGTGATTGGAAGCGTTACATATTTATCCCCTTCCACATAGGGATCTGCCAACATAAATTTGGAACCTTGGATAGGGATACCATTCTGATCGACGACATCGATTGTAAACGTGCTGGTAATCCACTCGAACGTTATGTCCGACTGTGATTCGATGATCTCCACGATTTCTGTCCTCATCACGTAGTTGTAACCCGGAGAACCATTTAAGCCTGGACCCACACTGATATCGTATCCATCGCTCCACATCCCGGCCATGTTCGGGTAAACAGATGAATCGGTAATCGGTAACGTGACCATTTCTCCTACATTCATTTCAAATCCACCTCCCCAAAGCCCGACCTTTGAATTGGGAATCGTAACACCCCATTGATCCACGACATCAAACTTAAATGTGCTGGTGATCCACTCAAATGTTATATCCGGTTGAGATTCCATCACTTCTAAGGCTTCGCCCCGACCAAGTTCACCATGTCCAGCATGACCATTACGACCAGGCTTGAGGCCAGCACCATACCCATTTTTAAATGCACCGTACATGTTTAGATATACTGAGTCATCGGTAATCGGTAATGTAATATCATCTCCTGCCCATACATCAACGCCATAAACATCTACCATGGACAACGGAATAGGAACACTCCATTGATCGACTATATTGATGGAAAATGTGCTCGTGATCCATTCAAATGAAATACTATCAGTGGAGGTTCCAACACTGAACGAAACTGACCTTCCCAGATCACCTTGATACCCAGTTTTAACATTCATAAATCCAGGTTGAACCCCACCAGTATAGTTTCCTTCAGGTAGGTCAACAGATGACCCGGTATTGAATGTCCCATATCCGGTCACGGTGATTGTTGAGAGAGCAATTTCGCTCCCCGATTGATCCACAACTTTTAAGGTGACTTGGGTCGCCCAAGCGCTCACGCTTAAAAAGATCAAAGCAATGTATAAAATGTTTTTCATAAAAATAACCTCCTTTTATGAAATAAATTATATTTAAAATAGTTATTTAAAAAAATATTAAGTACACGTTTACTCGATTGATATTACTCTATATAATTTCGGTATAATTTCAGTTAAGGTTTATTTAAAGGAAGTAGCTACCGTACTCTATTCACTAATCTATTCACACAAAGGAAATCTGATCACTTCATCGGCAACAGTATTTTTACTTACTAATATATTATTATAACCGTGTTAGTCAATCCCCTACACAGGGTATTTTTTTAGTTTTTTGAAATTGGTTTTATTCTTGTGTGAAAGTATAGATAGGAAAAGGAGCCTTGAATATCATCAGATACTCAGACTGATCTGTGGTTGAGATTACCCTTTGAAACTACCTTCTTTTCAAAACCGCAGAAACGGCTTGTGCTTTAGAGTGGACGTGGAGCTTCTCGTAAATTCTTTTAAGGTGTGAGTGTACTGTTAATTTGCTGATAAATAATTTTTCTGCAATTGTCTTACGGTCAAATCCATCGACTAATAAGTTTAGAATTTCCATTTCCCTTGCAGTAAGTTTGAAGCTTTCAATGGGTGATGCTTTACTTTGCCGAACGTAATCCAAGATTCGCCGCGCAACAGAGGCGCTCATCGGCGCACCGTTTCGGATTTCTTTAATAGCCCTTCTTATTTCTTCCTGGCTCGCACTTTTCAATATGTATCCCGATGCACCAGCACAAACGGATTGGAATATTTTCTCTTCATCGTTGTATATCGTGAGCATTATTATTTCCACCGAAGGATATATCGATTTTATCTTTTTTGTGCCTTCTATGCCGGACATACCCGGAAGTCCAATATCCATTAATATAACATCGGGAAGGATATCATCAAGAACTTTCAGCAATTCTTCACAGCTGCCGAATGAACCGACGCAATTAAGTTCACCATCACAATGAATATTCTCAATGAATGCTTCTCTTAATTTATCATCATCATCTACAATTACAACATTGATCGGATTAATTTCAGTGAGAGTGTTTGCCATTGGTTGTTATGAAGATATAATATTTTTCAATTCAAGATATTAATTAATGTTGTATTATCGTATAATCGAACTCAACTCCCTTGAATCCCCCTTCTCTTTCCAAAGAGAAGGGGGAAATGGGGGATGAGTTCATAATTTGCTGTTACACTGCAATCATCTATTTTCAATTATATTACACAACATCTGTTATTAATAAAAACTTTTCATATACACAATACCCCATTTAGGGTAATTTTACTTGCAAGGTTATCGTTGTCCCTGCTTCGAGCGTTGAATTTAATGTAAAATTGCCTCCGATTGCAATCGCCCGTTGCTGCATATTCCTTAAACCATTTCCACTTTTTACGCCACCCGGATTAAATCCGCTTCCATTATCATGAATTATCATTTTAAATAAATCATCTTTTAATTCCATAATAACCTCTATTGATGTTGCTTCTGCGTGCTTAACAATGTTGTTTATCGCTTCTTTGAATATCAAATAAACATTTCTTCTGAAATCGAGTGGTATTCGTAATGATAAAAGCTCTTGCGGGACTTGAAATATATACCTGATTTCCTGAGGAGCCAAGAGCCGTGATAAGTGATTCTTCATCCGTAGAGTTAAGTTATCTATTGATTCATTTCGCGGATCGATTGACCATACTACATCGCTCATCGCATCAATTAACTCTCGAGAGTTTTGTGTAATATCCTCAAGCAATGACATTACCTTAACAGAACTTGGCTGATTCGGAACCAAGTCGATTTGCTTTTTCAACTCCCTACGAGCAATATCACTCGAGATTGCTATCCTTGTCAGGTTGGCGCCGATATCATCGTGTAAATCGGAAGAGATACGTGTGCGAATTTTTTCAATTGCGAGCAGTTTCTCATAACGCCATTTCATCAATAAAAGCGGTATTGAAATTATCATCGCAACGACTATAAGAATAAACCACCATCTATACCAAAATGGCGATAATATGATGAAAGATAACTCCGCGGGATCAATGCTCTCGATATCATCCTCGGCAATGGCTTTAACTCTGAAAGTATATTGGCCTGAATTAAGATCAGCAAAATATATTGAGCTTTTCTTTGATAATATATTCCAATCTTTGTCTATCGGCTCAAGCTTATATTTATATTGAACAGAACCCAAATCCTGATAGCTTATACCAACAAAGTCAATTATCAAATTGTTCTGATGGTAACTGAACTCACGCTGTTCACTTCGTATGAAATCTACACCATTTACTTTTAAACCGTTTATATAAATAGGAGGCGGTGTATTTTTTTTGAGATTTCGATGATCATAGATTATTATACCATCGGGTAACACAGCCCAGATTCTGTGATTGTCATACTGCCCGACGCAAAGAGTAGAAAATCCAGATAGAGTGCTTTGCACAAATATTTTTCCGCTTTTATTATCCTTCATCCGCCCTAAACCCATCGCGGTTGCAAACCACATTGTACCCGAACTATCTTGTAAGATGTCCCAAACCCCATTACTTGGAAGTCCATCACTCACTGAGAATTTACGAAATTTTTCCTGTTCCAAAACCATTGCACCACCATAACGCGTACCTATCCACATATTTCCATCCCGGTCCTCATAAATTGCTCTGATGCTATTATCTGACAGTCCATCCGTAGTTGAAACAACTTTCAACGAATCGGGCGATTTGCTGGTTAAAACGATATAGCCCCCGGAATATGTCCCAAAGATAACATTCTTGTTCCTCAGTGAAAATATCCTGAATACATCTTGTCGGTAAGGAAACATACTCGATAAATCATAATGTTTTTCTATTGGATCGGCTGCGTTAAAATTAAAGCGATAGACGACACTATGTCTGCTCAAACTGCACCATACATGATCATCGTTATCAACCATAACCCATAAAATATTGCCATCCGAAAACTTTAAATCAGGTTTATACGATCGTACCAATTTGAGTCTTGACTCAGAATTCTTGCGTTGGAGAATTTGAAAGCACCGAAGCTCCCTTGGTCGAACACAAATCCATAACCTGCCTTTGGAATCAATGTCTCCCAACAAAATACTTTTCTTAATGTTTGGACCTTTAATATGGTGGGAATATTTTTGCCAAATGCCATGTTCATCAAGCCATACCTCCCATAAATCCATATTTGAGGTAATCCAGATGTGCTTTTGGTTGTCAATTACTGCGTGAGAATATGATTCACCGTCTATGGGTTGCAACGGAATCTTTATAACTTCATCATGTAGTAATCCAATTCCATTCGCGAGTGTACCAATCCATAAATTTTTCTCTTGATCCAATAATCCACATTTGATGTTATCGTCTGGTAACCCATTTTCCTTTTTTAATATCGTGATAGCTCGATCATCGATGTTGTTTTGTGGGATCTTCAATAATCCATCGTATGTTCCCAACCAGAAATTACCTCTCTCATCATCAATAAGAAATTGAGGCCTTGAAAACTTAATTTTGTATTCTTTAATTATCTCCTCATTTCGAATCTGAATAATACAACTGCCTTTTGTAGCCATCCACAGATCACCACCGCGATCAATACAAAACGGCTTAGAAAATCCATAAGGTTTGTTAGGATAATATTTTAGTTTATTTTCAAGTCGGGAATATTTATATAGACCATCATCACCGGCAATCCACAAAATATTATTTTGAGTTTCGATGATTTGGTAAACCTCTTTTATGAAAGTATCGGGAAAGAAGGGTTCAACAATATTGTTGTTGATTTTAAATATACCTCGCTTCGTAGAGCACCATAAAATCCCATCACGATCTTCCATTAAATGATCTACACAGTTCGAGGCATCATATTGTCCTACACGAATAGTTGTCATCCCTCCATTTTCAAATCTGCTGATACCACCACCATTGGTAGCTATCCAAATCACTCCGGGGAATCTCTTACTTTCATGGAAAGCGTTAACAAAGTTAAATGCAAGTCCCTCGGTAGGTGTATAATTATGGAAATTACTCCCATCAAACACGCTCACCCCCTCAGCCGTTCCGATCCATAAATAACTTTTAGAATCCTGATATATACACGTTATGGCATTGGATAACAATCCCTCGGTACTTGTATATCGAGTAAAAGGAAATATATAATCAACCTGTTCGGCTTTCAAAGAAGCAAAAGCAAACACGAGCAAGATAAACGATGCTAATGATCCCGATTTATTGTTTTTAATATCTATCATTTTTGGAATGATTGATATATTGAGATAGAAAATCTTTCTAATGAATAGTAAAAGGAACCTACCGATATTCTATCATATCCCAAAAGAATAACTATATGATTGTGTCAAAAATCCAAGTGTTATCGGAAAAATATATCATTTATTAAATTGAAAATCAAGAATGGTTAGTGTGAGCGTAATCCCGACAAACGAAGAATTGTTGATTGCCCGTGATACTGTTCGCACAGTAAAGAATGTGCCGAGGAGATGGTGAGATTCAGTAAAAAATATAAATCGGATTCAATTAATACTGGATAGTAGCTGCCGTTTTATCCATCCCGGCAATTTCATATAATTTTCGAACTTCAGTCTTTGTCAAATACCTCCATCGTCCGCGCGGAAGTCCTTCATATGTAATATCCGCGTAACCCACCCGATCAAGTTTATATACCTCGTACCCGAACGCTTCAAACATTCTGTGGACCTGTCGGTTGCGCCCTTCGTGAATAATAATACCTACAACTTTATTTTTTTCGCCCGGTAGAAAATGTATTTTAGCGGATTTTGTCATGCCCTCCGATAGACGAACACCATGAGATAATTTATCCGCATCCTCGCGTGTGAGCGCTTTGTCGAGAGTGACTTTATAGGCTTTCTTAACTTCAAATTTCGGATGCATCAAACGGTTCGCGAACTCACCGTCGTTTGTAAGCAGAAGAACTCCGGTTGTATTCCTGTCGAGCCGACCTACAGGATATACGCGATGTTTGATACGGATGTAATCCATTACTGTCGATCGTCCGCGTTCATCGCTCGCAGTGGTAATCGCATCTTTTGGTTTGTTTAACACGATGTATACGGGTTCATCAAGTATTACGATTTGTCTCCCATCTACAAATACTTTGTCCGTTCCCGGATCTATTTTAGTGCCGAGACTTGTAATAACTTTACCATTAATCCGCACTTTTCCTTCCTGAACCATTTCATCTACTTTCCGGCGCGATGCAACACCGGCATTAGCTAAATATTTATTTATGCGGATTAATGATTTTTCCGATTTCTGTTTTTTGATCATCATACACTTCCTACAGTACAGACCGTTTTTGTTTTATTATTATAGATATGCATGGCGAGATATACCCGCACAAAATAAAAAGAGCGCCCTACTCAGTTTGCCCACTCAAATCCGAATCAGTAGTTTCATTGTTTTGATTATCATCCTTTGGGGGTAATTCATGAAGCTGACCATTCTCACTGACGGCTATTGTTCCTAACTGTTCAGCTATTTCTTCATCTGTTTTCCCCATCCGTTTTAGGAGTTCGCGTTCCATATCCATGCCCTGATCCGCCATAATTTCTTCTATTTCCCTGGGTTTAGGAAGTTCGGAGAGATCATTGATGCCGAAATGTTTTAGGAAATCTTGCGTTGTCCCGTACAATAGCGGACGACCGGCTGAGGCGGCGCGTCCGACGATAGTGATAAGACCACGCTCCAATAATTTATGAATTGCATAATCTGCATTTACACCGCGGATAGATTCAATTTCGGGTTTCGTAACAGGTTGCTTGTATGCGATGACGGAAAGGGTTTCAATCGTTGCTTGAGTCAGTTTGCGCCTGGCTTTTTCTTTCACCATTCGCCCCAGCCATTCAGCGAACTCAGGCATCGTAGCATACTGGTATCCACCCGCAACCTGAATTATACGGTACGAACGGCCCGCCTGCACATACTCGGCATTCAAATCACGAATAAATCCGAGAACGTCATCCTCCTTCACTCTAAGACGGGGACCTGAATTATCTGAATGCCAGAGGATATCGATTATCTGCCGGGGCGTCAACGGCTCATCAGACCCGAAGATTAAGGCTTCTATAATTTGCCGCTTATTTTCCGAAACATTTTCCATTATACCGCTGTTGTCCTCAACTTAAAAAGAATGAAATCATCATCGTGCTCTGCCGGTCTGATAGCTATTATCTTATTTTTGACCATCTCCAACATGGCAATTATTGTTACAATAATACGAATTTTTTCAGACATGTGCGAAACGAGTTCAAAAAATGTTATCTCTTCCTTCGTGCGGAATACATCCGCGATGTAACTCATTTGCTCATCGATCGAGACATTCATCAACTCTATATCGTGATAGATCTTCTTCGGCACACTATCCAGCACTTTTTTGAAAGCCGAGATCAAATTGAACATCGTAATATTTTTTAGGCTGACTTCCTGATCCTCCAGCGATACCGTCCTCGAATCGGAATGAAATCCCTGCCGATAAAACAATTTGCTCGATTCATCTTCCAGAGAAGATAGAACGGTGCTCGCTTCTTTAAATCGCTTATACTCAAGCAGTCGCCTGACGAGATCGGCGCGAGGGTCTTCTTCCTCCTCCTCGCCGGGAGCTTTGGGGAGCAACATTCTCACTTTTATCTGCATCAGCTCCGACGCCGTTACGATGAAATCCCCCGCTATTTCAAGGTCGAGTTCCTGTAAAACCTGTATATATTCCAAAAACTCCTTTGCTATCTTCGCAATGGGGATATCATAAATATCAAGCTCATCCCTCTTAATAAAGAAGAGTAAAAGGTCAAGCGGTCCTTCGAAAGTTTGCAATTTGATTCTGTACGCCACTTTTAATCAATATTTAAGAATGTATCCTGAAGACAATTTGATTCATGATAACCAATATGGAAAAAATATTTTTGATATAAAACTCCCTA
Source organism: Bacteroidota bacterium (assembly GCA_020056225.1). GTDB lineage: Bacteria > Bacteroidota > Ignavibacteria > UBA10030 > SZUA-254 > JAGVIE01. The sequence continues at coordinate 6,647 of JAGVIE010000012.1, read as the reverse complement.
TCGAAGAAGCGTTATTTTCTTAGTCCCAATAAATGATCCTGACTGCAAACGGCAGAAATAAATCCCGCTGGGAAAACCTATAGCTTCCCACTCTACCGAATGTTCCCCCGCGGTTAGGCTTTGGTTCACCAACGTTGCTATTTCCTGACCGAAGATGTTAAAAACTTTTAGAGATACCCAATTATTGACAGGTATCCGGAATCGAATATGTGTAGATGGATTGAAAGGATTGGGATAATTCTGCGCGAGTGCATACCGGGTTGGAAGATTCGATTCATCTTCAACCGAAGTTGGCTCTGTACCAATGCCCTTAATAGCGATAGTATCTGGTGAAGTTGGCGCATTACTATAGACAAAAATATAACCTGAAACCGAACCTTCAATTATTGGTATGAACCGGATAGTGTCTCGTCCAATTGCCAAGGGTGCGAGTGTATCAGTAATTCTTGAAACTATGATGAATGACGGATTAGTCGAAATAATGTCTTTGATGATGAGCCTGCCATTACCGGTATTCATGAAGGTATATGTTGTGTCACGTGCGGCGCCGATATTCACCGACCGGTAGTCTATTAGTCTCGAACTAAAACGGATGGTTCCCATCAGTGCATTGGCACTGAGCGATACTTCCTCTGGAAATATTGTGGAGTCGGTAGATATGGAAACTTTCGCCTGATGTACACCGGCTGTTTTCGGAGCGAACGTAACTTTCAACTTTATGCTGTCATTACTATTGATGGATACGGCATTCGGATTAATCAGATATGAAGTATCAGTGAGGATATTGGCGGAAATCGTGATCGGGTAATTGGAAATATTCCGGACTATAAAAGAATCTGTCAAGATGGTATCTACGGGGTAGACCAGCGTTCCAAGATTCAAAGTGCAAATACCAATAGCGATCTTCGGCGTGCTCGATTTTAATGTACGATACACACCGTTATCGGTTCCTGCGAATATGTATCCTCCACTGTTGATAATTATTCCTCTAATATATTCATTCAATAAACTAACCCTCGACCAACAAGCGGCATCACTTGTTGACCGGAAAACGCCCTCACGGTCTGTTCCGGCAATGAGATGACCTATAGAATTCAGCGCTAAACTTCTGCAGCTATTGAATGACTGACCATAACTGAACCAGTTGGCGCCGCTGTTCGATGATATGAATATGCCTTCCAGATATGTTCCGGCAAAAACCATACTATCTGATTTCGAAGCGAGTGAAACGATAGATTTACCCACCAAATCAAGCTGAATCCAGTTTATGCCATTATCCGTTGTACGATAAACGCCGTTCCCGTTTGTACCGGCGAAAATATTCTCATTGCGGTTTATAGTTAATGCATTCACGACAGAATTAATCAAAGCACTGCCGACTGGATCCCAACTCAGACCGCTGTTTGTAGATTTATATACACCGCCTCCGCCTATATTAGGATTTCCAAAACCGGCAAAAATTTCACTGACTGATTTTACCGCGATTGAATATACTGTTTTACCGAATAACCCGACGGACGACCAATTATTTCCGCCATCTGAAGACCTGTAAATTCCACCGCTATCACTTCCGGCAAAAATAATTCCTGTAGAGTTTATCGCTATGGAATGAATTTTTTTGTAGGTCAAGCCGGAATTTATTTGAGACCAACTCACGCCGTCATCGGTAGAGCGGTACATGCCGCCGGTAAGACTACCTGCAAAGATTCTTCCGCTTGAATCGATTGCAAGCGCGTGAACATAAGAACCCGGGAATCCGGTTAATCGCCCCCAGTACTCCTGCGAATGTGCTTTGTTCCCTAAAAACAATAGTATCCCAAAAATACAAACTGCCCGGCTCAAAGCGCTCATCATTTTATCTCTATAGGATAAGATTTTAATTGCTATCCTAATTTCATTGCTTCATGAACTTCGGTCATCGTATTGTGTGCAATTTCTTTCGCACGAATTTCACCATCACGTAGAATATCCTTAACTTCTTCCGAGTGCGATTCGTAATACTGCCGCCTGTCTCTGAAGGGAGACAGGTAATCACACACCTTCTGCATCACTTTCATTTTACAATCCACGCAACCGAGTTTACCGCTACGGCAGTCTTGCTCTATGGCTTGAGTTTCGTCAGGATTGAACTTCTGATGATATGTATAGACTAAACAGATTTCAGGACGTCCAGGGTCTCCTTTACGAACTTTTTGCGGATCGGTTACGGCGGTTCGCATTTTCTTCTGAACAACATCGGGAGAATCCGAAAGTAATATGGTATTCCCGATAGATTTACTCATGCGTTTTCCATCGAGTCCGGGAAGCCTGGCAAACCGGGTTATTTTTCCTTCCGGTTCGGGAAAGACCGGTTGAGACGGTGAATACTGTGCGTTAAATTTGCGGGCAATCTCTCGTGTAATTTCTATATGAGGTAGTTGATCCTCACCGACCGGGACAACTTCTCCTTTGTACAATAAAATATCGGCAGCCTGCAAAACAGGATAGCCTAAATGCCCAATGGAAATATTTTCCATCTCCAGATCCCGAACCTGTTCTTTTAATGTAGGATTTCGTTCAAGACGTGCAGTCGTAACAAGCATCGAGAAGATCAACTGAAGTTCTGCATGTTCTTTGACCTGTGACTGCCGAAACATCGGGCTTGATTTCGGATCGATACCTGCCGCCAACCAATCTATCAGCATATCGAATGAGTTCGCATAGATATTCGAGCTGTCGAGATTCGTGGTTAGTGCATGATAGTCGGCGATGAGATGATAATTTTCATACTCCGACTGGAGATTTACCCAATTTTCCAAAGCACCGACAAGATGTCCCAGATGGAGTTTCCCCGTCGGGCGCATTCCACTTAAAATTCTTTTTTTACCTGGCAATAGGTTATGTTCCTATATAATAAGAATGGTTGACTAATTCATGAATAGGTACGGCTTCCATCTTTCATCTATGTTGCCGACAAAATGCCGTATGAAAGTGACATGATTTGGTTTTATCGGTCTGCGAAGCAATTTCATGTGAGCTTCTTCCGGCGTTCGATTACTTTTATGATTATTGCACTTGACGCACGCTGTGACCAGGTTCTCCCATGTCTCTTCACCTGATTTCGCGCGCGGAATAATATGATCGACTGTCAGTGATATATCGCTTCGTCCACAGTATTGACATCTATGTCCATCCCGTCGAAGGATATTTTTTCGGGAAAGAATGATTTTTTTATAGGGAACATGGATATAGACACCGAGGCGGACGATGCTCGGGAAAGGCATGCTCATCGAGACTGCCCGAACTTTTTTCCCGTCGTATGATTCTATAAGCTCAGCTTTACCGAGATAAAGGAGAATAATTGCTTTTTTGACATTGCATACGCTCATCGGCTCATAATTTTGGTTGAGGATGAGCACCTTACTGCTTAATTTTCCGGACGGACCGGTTACGTAATGAGCACTGAAGACCCGACACCTCCTTCTGATGTCTGTTTATACCGTATTCTTGTAAGTTATTTAATAATAAAAATATAAAAGAATTTTTGACCTTTGTCAAGATTTCAACTTGTGGGGGGCACTGTCCTAATCTGTATCATGGACCGAACCCCTTTCGCAATATCAATAAAAAATTATGGCAGCGGTTTCCCGTCTGTATCACAAACTACTATATCGCCCAAATTCAGCAAGGAAATTGGCTCTTTAATTTTTCCAAGATCACCAACAACGACAATAGCCATCTTAGAAGTATCGAGATATTTTTTCGATACTCTATCGATATCCTGCAATGTTACTTGTTCGGTATTTTGCAGAAATGTATTATAATAGTTCTCTGGAAGACCGTATAGAATTATGTTTTGTAAGAGACCCGCAATTTGAGCAGATGTTTCAAATGTCAGTGCAAAACTTCCAACCATACCCTTCTTAACAAATTCAAGCTCATCTGCAGTCATTCCTTTTTCGCGCATTAAATTGATTTCATAAAGAAATTCATGTACAGAACTGTCGGATTTATCTGTGTGAACGCCTGCAGAAGCAGTAAACGGTCCGGCACCTTTCTGAAAGCTAAACCCGGAGCGTGCACCGTAAGTGAATCCACGCTTCTCACGAATGTTCAGGTTGATCCGGCTTGTAAATTGACCACCGAGCATCCTATTCATAAGTGTCACTGGGAAATAATCAGGTGTACTCCGTGCAAGAGCGGGATAACCGATTCTGATTTCCGATTGTGCCGCACCCGGCTTATCGACAAGATATACTTTCATCTTTTCGATTGAAGGTGCAGTTGGTATGTTGAATGCTGGAACATCAGCAGGTTTCCATTCAGCAAGACTTTTCTCCAAAAGAGAACTGATATCTTTCATCTTAATATCACCGACAACAATCAAAGTTGCATTGTTCGGGCGATAATATGTCTGATAAAATTTTACCAGATCGCCTGTCGTCATTGATTTTATTGATGTCTCAGTCCCCGATGGATTAATTCCGTAAGGATGGTTTGCTCCATAGAGAATGTACGAGAATGCATTATTTGCAATCATCGTTGCCTGATCCTTTTGCTGCATCAGAGATGTCAATCGTGTTTTTTGCAGACGATCAAATTCCTTTTGAGGAAAAGTGGGATTCGTTAAAACATCTGAAAATATATCTATACCCTTCTCAAGATACTTAGTCAATATATTTAACGTCATGAATGTTCCATCCATGTTCGCTCCAATGTTTAAGTTTGCTCCGATCGATTCAAGAGCATCTGAAACTTGAAGCGCATCGCGGGTTTTGGTTCCTTCATCAATCACATCGGATGTCATCGAAGCGACACCGGGTTGATTTATCTGATCGTGATCCGAGCCAGTTTGAATAACCAGATTGAAGGCAACCGTTGGCATTTGATGACGTTCGACAAGCCAAATTTTTAAACCGTTTTTTAAAGTCGCTTTTTGAATTTCCGGCAGTTCAACCTTCGGAGCTGGTTTGCCAACAGGGCGTTTTGTTCGGTCGATCTCTTGTGAGTTCATCGTAAAAGATATTATTGTTGTTAATATTATTCCGAGGAATAGAAATTTCATAGTGGTTTTCATTTAATTATTCCCCTTTCTTGGCTGCTAATTCAAGTTTGCCGAGAGGCACTACGCTTAGCGCCATATTCGGTTGTATAAGATATTTTTTTGCAACTGTTAGAACTTCATCAGGTGTGATTCCTTTATACAAATCCATTTCTTTATTGATATTATTGGGATCACCAGTATAAGAATAATAAGCAGCGAGCGTGTTAGCTTTGCCCAATACTGTTGCCGCGCCGTTTACCATCTGAACTTCTCTCAATGTCAGTGCGTTTTCTATTTCCTGCCGGGTTACTCCATTCTTCAAAACCTCAGCAATGATCTCATTCACTGCATCTTCCATTTCTGTCAGGTTATGCCCGGGTTTTGCAGTTACCTGAATGTCGAATGTTCCTGCAATCTCCGATCCGCCTTGCCTCGCCGACACAGATTGTGCTATTTGTTTTTCATAGACGAGTGATTTGTACAATCTGGATGATTTGCCCCGGCTTAGAATATTATCCAGAACACTTAGCACTGCATCTTCACGCGTGTAGTTCGCCGGACTATGCCAAGTAAGAAACAAACGCGGTAGCTGTACTTTATCCTCAAAAGCCATACGCTCTTGTTTATCCAATGAGACCGGTAATACTTTTGGACGCTCGAAATCTTTTCCTCGTGGAATTGAAGCAAAATATTTTTCTATAAGTGGTTTTAATTCAACCGGCTTAAAATCTCCGGCAACTACAAGACATGCGTTGTTGGGCGCATAATACGTCCTGAAAAAATCCTGCACGTCTCCAAGTGCCGCCGCGGTAAGATCTTCCATATAACCTATAACGGGCCAGCTATAAGGATGAGTTGGAGGATAGATTGCCTTTGCAATCTTTTCATCGGCTGTTCCATACGGCCTGTTATCATAATTTTGCCGCCGCTCATTCTTCACCACATCGCGTTGATTATCTAATTTCACCTGCGTCATTGCAGGAAGTAAGAAACCCATCCTGTCGGATTCAAGATATAAACCCAACTCGACAAAATTACTTGGAAGAATTTCGAAATATGTTGTGCCATCCGAGGTTGTGAAACCGTTGACATTGGCTCCAACTTCTTGGAGCAAACTAAAATGCTCATGATTACCGACATTTTCCGATCCCTGGAACATCATATGTTCAAACAGATGAGCGAATCCTGTTCGCTTCGGTTTTTCATTCTTCGAGCCGACATGATACATCACTGCAACGGCAGTTACCGGTGCAGCGTGATCTTCGTGCAGGATGACAGTTAAACCGTTATCCAGCATATACTGCTCGAACTTTATATCGACTGGGCATTACTTGTAATACTCATACAGATCACCAAAAAGAAAATTGTGAGTAAGACCTTCATAGCGAAATACTCCGTTAATATTAGTATATGATTGAGGATTATGGGTTGAAAAATCTACGGATTATTAGAATGAGAAGCAAAGAGGGCTTGCATTTAGGTAAATGATGTGACGGACATTCGCTCAGCACAAGGTGCAAACGAGTTTATGAAGAACACGTTCCATGAATAACTATCGAAATAATTTGAAAGTGAGTACATGCGCTTCGCTCATAAGCGTGTCCGTCACATCGTGGCGCGGACT
>JAGVIE010000011.1 GCA_020056225.1 Bacteroidota bacterium | reverse complement strand
GGAGACATTCTGCTATCGGTTATCAATCACCGGTGCAATTTGAATTAAATAATTTTTTGTCTTAACTTGTTGTCCAGAAAATCGGGACAAGATCAATGTTACGCTGGACGAGTTCAATCAAACACTGGCAATAGCAAAACGTATTGGATTCGAAGTAATTACATCTCCCGAAATTAAGAGAAACCACAGTGTTGTATTGAGAAAATTGCACTCTTAGCGGTTAACTGTTGATTCTGTCCAGAATTATGTCTACCTTATTTAGAACTTTAAAGGATTATATATGAGCACAACAACATTACCGGTCAGCGAGGCAAAGCAGAGGTTCACAGAGCTTGTAAAGGGTGTAGAAAGATCGTTCGACCGCTTTCTTGTTACCAAGAACGGGAAGGAAGCCGCCGTTCTCTTAAGCGCTGAAGAATACGAGAGCTTATTGGAAACCCTTGATATCTTAGCAAACAAAAAGGAAGTTTTAGCGATAGCAGAAAGCACCTTACAAGCGAAGCGCGGAGAAACATTATCGCTGAATAAATACCTGTCAAGCAAACAGAAATCTCACAAAGGGAATGGCAAACGTTGAGTATCGAACTTACCAAACGTGCGGTAAAAGACCTCGATGCACTTGAGCGCTCGCAACCAAAATATTTCAATCGTATCATTTCTAAAATTCAATCACTGGAGGATGATCCACAATCGGGGAAACAACTCATTGGACCGTTAAAAGGAAAGAGATCGCTGAGAGTTGGAGATTATAGAATTATCTACGAGATAGCAAAGAGCATAATTTATGTTTTGACAATTAACCACAGGAGAGATGTATATAAATAACATATCCTAAAATGGTCACTCTTTCAATAGAAAATCTCACAAAGTGGTACGACAAGATTAGTGCTCTGCATGATGTCAGCTTTAAGGTTGATGAAGGTGAAATTTTTGGTTACCTCGGTCCAAATGGAGCGGGAAAAACAACAACGCTCAGAATTATTATGGGACTTGTCTACGCTTCACACGGCAGCGTACAACTATTCAAGAACGATCAACGAAGCGCGGTAATACGAAACGATATCGGCTATCTGCCCGGCGAGTTTCATCCGTATGGTAACATGACCGGACTGGCATTACTTGATTACTTCTCCGGATTCCGCAAGGACAAACCGCCTATCTTACGAGAACGACTTCTCAATGCGCTTAATGTTCAGCAAACCGATCTTACCCGTCGTGTAAAATTTCTCTCACACGGCACAAAGCAGAAACTTGGATTGGTCATCGCGATGCAGCACGATCCGAAACTTCTGTTGCTCGACGAACCGACAACCGGTCTTGATCCGCTGGTGCAGAAATCTTTCCGCGAGATTATCCTCGACCGCGCACGCAATGGACGTACAGTATTTTTCTCTTCACATGTTTTGTCGGAGGTTGAAGAAATATGCAGTCGCGTTGCGATCCTACGTGCAGGTGAGCTTGTCGCAGTTGAATCGATAGAAAACCTCAGAAGTAAAATGGTTCGCCGTCTTCAGGTTCGCTTCCATGGACCTGTGCCCGGCGATTTAGCCAACGTGCCGGGTGTTACACGCTCTCAGATAACAGGTAATGATGTTACTCTGTGGATTCGCGGTGATGTGAATCCGATTCTTCGAACCATCGCCCAAACTGAAGTAGCGAGTTTTATTTTCCCTGAGCCCGAGCTGGAGGATATTTTCCTTTCGCATTACCGGAATGATGGAGGGAATGCCGTTGATTAACCTAATCATGCACCTGGTTCGACGTCATGGAATATTCCTTTGCATCAATATGTTCTTACTTGCAGGATTGCAATTCTTGATCTGTGGCATCATCGCAATGATTGATATTCCCGGAATCATGAACGGTGCATTGCAGAATATTCCTCCTTTCATGCGAGCACTCATTGAGCAGCAATTCTTCGGAGGATTAACTCAAAAAGGACTTCTTGCGTTCGGATGGAACCACCCGATTGCGTTAGCCATCGGGACTGCGGTTGCGCTTGTTTTCGCTTCCCGGGCAGTTGCAGGTGAAATTGAGAGCGGGGCAATGGAATTACTTTTAAGCCAGCCGATTGCACGACTGAGTTATTTTACCGGACATATACTCTTTGCACTGGCATCAATTGCTTTCCTGAGTTTGATCGGTGTGTGCGGCACACTCATCGGCATTCACGTTTATTCACTCGCTCCGATAGAAGGAATAATTCTATTTAAGGTTGCATTCAACTTTTTCTTGCTCCACAGCGCATGGTACGGAATCACACTTTTGTTTTCAGTTTTCGGTCGGGAAGCAGGGCGGGTAGCGTTTATCGGATTTGTGCTGGCGCTTGTTTCGTACTTCGTTCAGGTAATCGCGCAACTCTGGGCGAAAGCTGCATTCCTCCCGCCGTACACTGTGCACACCTACTACTCGCCGCAGAAGATATTGGTTAACGGCGAGCTCAAGCCAATCTCAGTTATTGTTCTGGTGGGATTGATTGTTGTGAGTGTTGGTATAGCAGTATGGAGATTTAGTAAGAGAGATATACCGTAGATATTCTTTCGATCAATCGTCGGAGAGAGGTGTGTGGATGAGAATTATAGTTAATAATGCAAAATTTATTATATTTAGACAGCTAATAATCTTTCTTAAATTTTCGCGTCTCCGTCCAAATGTCGATTAAACAAAAGAAAAATAGAAAAACTGGTAAGGTTTCTGAATCAATTGCACTGTATGCGGGCAGAACAAAGGAGAAGAAATTTTCATTCGGTGAATTGTTCTGTGGCCCCGGTGGATTAGCTGTGAGAGTAATTAAAGGCACATTTAATCATCAAGAATTAAATGATGGTATTTGTGAATGATAAATTCTAAACACGGCAAACATAAAAACCATGATATTCTAAATCTTATTGGCTATGGTTTAGCTAAATTTGACACACGTTTTGTCTCTGCATTCGGCTTTAAAACCAAAAATAGCTTTTTCGAATACGTAGTTAAGATTGGTATTGCAGAAACAGTTGGGACTGTGAAGAATCGCCAAGATTTGTTTGATCCCTTTTTTGATAGCGGGAGAAAAGGCTGGTGGCAAAAAGGGGATGCTTATATTCATAGAAAAATTTTTATTGATTCCTTGTTTGGCACAATGGATTGTAAATCGTTTGTAGATGTCGTAAAACTTTATCTTGAAAAAGGAGCTGATAGAACATTTAAAACAGACAAATCTATTAGTCCAATCCTTAAAAGTAAATTCAAACAGTTACAAATTACTGGGCAGGAAGCCGAACTCTTTTTCATGAGGAATTACGAAACGATCGATTATTTTAGAGATGGTACATTGGAGGATGCACGTTTATTTGGTGATGGCTACGATTTTCAGATTGAGGTTAAACATAGATTTTACCTTGCGGAAATAAAAGGACTCCGAACGCATTACGGAAGCGTTCGATTAACCGAAAATGAATTCTTAAAAGCAAAAGAGTATCAAAATGAGTATGCTCTGGTTGTCGTTTGCAATCTTATCGATATTCCCAAATTTGGAGTCGTTTTCAATCCCACGGAGAACTTGAGTTTCCAGCAAAAAGAAATTAAATCAAAACAAATTAGTTACCATACAAAACCAACAGCTTGGATAAATTAAATCCCATAATAATATGACTCCAAAGATATGGTTTGATACAAAGAATAGTTATGGGGAGCGGATTCAGTACATTGGTAGTATTACTTTAAATCTCGAATATTGGGACTGTGAATGTAAAAGCAATTATATCCATCCAATAAATCAGAATAAATGTTCAATGTGCAATTCAATCCAAAATGATTGTCCCTCAAGCAGAGAAAATGAAGTAGAATTAAATTGTAGTAGACCTTCCTAGGTAAGGATCTAATTCCTAATACCTTCCCACTAAAACATTTCACCGTACTAACAGATGACGGTAAAGTATTAATCTGTTCACGCGCTCAAGATAATGGTAAAGCGATTCATTCACCGTCGAATAACAGTTTGTTGGGAGAATACTTTAGGCATAGACTTGGGCTACCCTCCGGGGCGCTTGTTACCAAAGAAGATTTGATCCGATACGGGAGAACAGATGTTGAGTTTTACAAAATAGATGATGAGACTTACTACATGAATTTTGAAAAACACAAAAAGAGTGGATAATCTTACAAAGGCTCAAAGAAGAAAAAACATGCAAAACATACGATCGGTCGGTACAACTCCCGAACGAATCGTCGAGAGAGCTTTGAAAAGAAAAGGTGTTTACTTCTCAAGGCATGTTACATCAATAGTGGGTAAACCTGATATTGTTTTTAGAAAAAAGAAAGTCGCCGTCTTCATTGATTCTGATTTTTGGCATGGACATCCAAAACGATGTACAGTACCAAAATCTAATATTTACTATTGGAAAAAAAAGATTCAGCGAAACAGGGAACGTGATAAGGAAGTAAATAAACTCTTGAAGAAACGGGGTTGGAAAGTTTGCAGAGTCTGGGAATACGACATAAAACACCGCGTGGAAAAGTCTATCTGTAAAATTCTTAAAGCACTACAGACAAATATGGCATAGTGTTATTGCCGATTCACTCTATTAATCTTCTTTTCCGCCATCTTCATCTCCTCCGACTTCTCTTCCACCAACATCTGCAACATCGATTTCTCTCCCCCGTTTTAGCTTCAACACACCAGCCAACGCGTGAAAGTATTTTCCCGTCATTGGAATTAGGAAGATGCGCCGGTGTTCTTCGTCTGGAATAAATCTTATGCGTGTTCCTCCTTTAATACCATATTTCTTCCGGATTTCCGCTGGTATTGTCATTCGCCCGCGTGTTGTCATTTTAATATTGTACATCATTATACCTCCGTTCAAAGTACATGATTTAGTTTTATTATTATTAACGCGTAATTCCCATGGATCGTTTCAACCGTGTGAGGAAACCATTGTAATCGTACAGCATATCTGTCACGAATTAAACATTCATAAAATGAAAAGAGAGCCGGACAAAGCAGAACTACGCCCCAAGCTTACTTCTTCGCACCGGCTCCCAATTCGTATTAAACAGATTATTATTTCATGCTATAAATATTAGCAAAGGTTTTCGCGAACTCTTCGATGGTCGTCGGCGTTGTGCTTTCCGGCGTTCTTATCGCATCTGAAAGTATTTTGCCTTCATTCATAGATTTAATAAAGGTGTTCATATTGTCTGCAATACTCTCCGAAGCACCTATGCCTAGCATTGCTTTTCTAAACTCATCCGGTGGAAACTCAACATATTGCAGATCGGGTTTACCAATCGCTCTGCCGAGTATTGTTGCAACATCCGAGTAAGTCAGATCTCGCTGTCCGAGAAGATACTGAACGTTAGAACCTGAGAAATCCAAGGCAAGCAAACGCCTTGCGGCAACGGCGGCGATGTCTTTAGTCGCAATCATATTTATTCTGAGATCGCTTTTTACCGGCGAGCCGATGACTCCCATATTTTTAACAACATCCACCATGCCCAGAGAATTTTCCATGAAGTACGTCGGTCGTAAATACAATGTGTTCAGTCCTGAGATTGCATTGAACTTTTGCTCCATGTACCGCAAACCCGATACTATCCCTGCATCTTTTTCTAAATGCGTGCCGACACTGCTCAGCGCTACGACAAATTTAACTCCCGCAGTTTGGACTGCCTGCGCGATTGAATCTGCAATTTTCATCTGGTATTTGGTAACGTCTGGTACGGTAAAATCCGGCGGTATCATTGCATATACTGCCGTTGCGCCATGGAACGCTTTCGATAAAAAATTGGCGTCTCCAACATCACCCACAAAAAGTTCTGCGCCTTTATCGGTTAATTCTTTTGCCTTAAGTGCGCTGCGGCTGATAACGCCTACTTTCTTTCCCGCTTTCAAGAGCGCTGCCGCTATCGGTTTTCCTGTGTTTCCTGTTGCTCCGGTTATTACATACATAATCTTCTCCAAAAAAAAATTCCGATTCATTGATTAAAATAAGCGCGATATATAGCTCATCAATATATTAAACAGAAGAAGTTCGAAAATCGTTCTCTATGCAATAATTCAGAAGTCTACATTAAAAACAAACCCCCGCACCTTGCGATGCGGCGGCTTTTGTTTAGCGTAATTGGTTGATCGATTATCTAGTTATCTGCCGTGACACGAGCTGCACGACTTACCGTTTAAAGAAGTATGTCCGTTTGTGCCTAATTCGATTGTTTGGGACTGTTTAAGGGATTTGGTTGGATGAACAAGCGGTGTTACGAAATATGATGGGTTTGGTGATTCAATTGTCGCGGCGACTTTTCCAAGAACTGTAGTAATGTTGAGAGAAGCTGTTGATTGAATTGGTAGTGGATTCTCAAAAACTCCTACATTGAGTCCGCTCTGTACCGGGTAAATTTTCCCATTGTGCAGGGTTGCATATACCGTTCCCGCTCCTGCATAAGATGTTTGGAATAGGCCGGCGCTCGTAAACGATCCGAGCACGCTGCCGTTGACTTTCAAACCCCATGAGTTCACTATGCAATAATCAGGGCTTGATGGTATGGTAGAATTATCCCAGGGCCAGGTATCAAGTATTGTTAAAACCCAATCTCCCCCGATCAATTCACCGTTGAATTTTGTGAGCGATTCAGCGGTAGAGCGCGGGCTGACACTGCCATGCTGATTGTTCGGCGACTCCGAATCATAATAAAAATTCAGGTTCGGTTCCCAATCGCCCCAATCTGAGGCTTGGACGTGAACTGTAGTTCCGGTTTGAATATGTGTAAGCGTTAGATCAATATCGCCGCGGTAATGGTGTGTTGCGTTAAAATAGACATCGAGATCTTCGATTGCAGTGTTATCGGGAATAGTAATCGTACTTGTTACAGTGATAAGTCCCCAGCCTCCATTGCCGTTTGGATCAAATCCGATCGAGCGATCAAGCGAAATATTTGCTATCCTTGAAAACTCTGATCCCGGACTGCCGCCGCTTGTTGTTACCAATCCCCAGTCCGTAAATCTATTGACTATCGTCTGGGAAAATTCTGTAAAAGCCGGAGAGGTTATCGCGTTGAATTGTTGAGAGTTGCTCACAACAACGTTCGCGCTGGAGGGTGATACGGATAATGTTTTACCTGAGGTGTTCACCTGCAGTAAGTTTGTTGTCGCCGAGGAGTGCGGCAGGTGACATTCAATGCACTGCGTGCTTATGGTCATATTCATGACGTCGTGACATTGGCTGCATGAAACACCGTTATGATTTCCGTGAAGCGTTGTTGTGTTTCTCTCGTGACACTGGAAACATAGATCGCGGCGCATGCCTGTCCATGGCTGTGTAATATTTTTCGGATCTATTAAGAGATTTGTTGTGTGATTAAGCAAATGGGGATCGTGACAGTTTCTGCAAAACACCTTTCCATCCGACGTATTTAGATCGGCAGAAACCGCATGTACAGATTTACTCGTGATGGTTCCGGTAGTGTATGCAACGCGAATGTTTTCCATATATCGTCCACCGGTATTTACATTGGCGCCTCCTCCGTGACATCCATAACACATGTTTTCTTCACTATCATCCATATAGAAAGTTGAGTAAAACTTGACCGCGGCTGTATGTTCATTCGTCTGATTATGACAATCGATGCAGCGACCGGAAAATGCGGTTCCATTCCCATGTGCATTGGCAGTTGAATAAAACGCGCGCTTATCAGGGGCAACTATTCCGCCGAGACGATAGTTTGGATCGGGATTATCACCATCGTGACAATCCATGCACCACGCATCGGGATAGACGCCGCTCCACTCCTGCGATCCTGAATGATCCGGGTCGGGGTTGAAATCTATTTTTCCGTCTGCGTGCATATTGGGATAATCGTTATGGCAGATGAGGCAATTATTATTTGCCGGCAGATTAAGATCTCCGCCCGGGTTGAACGTTAGCGGGTGATGCGGTTTTGTGGTTGCAAAATCGGGACCTACGGCGCGGCGCGATCCCATTGCCGATTGATGACAACCCAAACAATTAGGTCCGCCGGAAGCGCCGGAAAATCCAACATCGTGAGGATGACATGATGTACAATTAGCGCCATTGTTGTGCGGCTGTCCTGTTCCATCATTGCGATGATATTTTGTTGTAGAATGGCAAACTTCGCAAACACCGTTATACACACTGTCGCCGTCGGCGAAGGAGTTAACGCCTGAAGAAGCCGTAAGTCTTACCGGCCGTTGGTTAATAGTTGTCCGCACTAATTTTGAATATGTACTGCCGTATGCTCGTTCCTGTTCCTGATGATGAGGATTGTGGCATGTAGTACAACTTAACCCGCGGTGTGTTTCTGCCGCGGCGGCTGTTGTTCCATTGTGACAGCTTAAGCATTTGTCGTTGAGCGTAGCGGGAGTATTAGGCGCATTGAATCCGAAATGGCAATCGGCACAAAGATTAGATAATTTCGTTGAATCTCCATGGGGCGCATCAACACCTAAAATGCCCGATGGTTTTTGCGCTAAAAGAAATGTTGTTGATGCAAGAATTAGCGCGCAAATAAAAATCGTTATTCGTGGTTGCATGGGTGGCGTCCTTATTTAAGAAATACCATTTTGTTCGTTTGCGAATACTTCTCTCCCGCTTGTAAATGGTAGAAATAGATGCCCGATGATGTCGGCACGCCCGCGCTGTTCCTTCCGTCCCATTCGATAGTGTACTTCCCGCTTTTATAGTCTTCGTTAGCCAGTACCACAACTTCACGTCCGATTACATCGTATATTTTCAATGTTACCCATTCTCGTTCAGGCAACGAAAAATTTATTCTGGTAGATGGATTGAACGGGTTGGGGTAATTTTGTTCAAGAACAAATTCCTTGGGTGTTTCGATAGGCTGGGATGAGACATCGGTGGCGGATTGAATTGTGTATTCTTTAATTTCCGATCCTGCCATAGACGTGATGAATAATCGCTCGGATTTGCAGGCTTTAATTCCCATAGGAACACGAAGTCGGGAATTTCTAAGTCCTTCTTTGCCTATAAAGCCAAGATGATTTCCAACGGCATCAAATATTTGCACATGGTCTAAGCCGCTGTCTGTAACATAAATACGATGCCGGGTATCAACAGCTACGCCCTGAATTCGCGCAAACGTTCCCACCGTTTGCCATGCAGTATCGATTTGCTTGATGTGCTGACCGAACATCCGGCGAAATTCTCCGCCGAGAGAAAAAACCTGAATGCGCGAGTTTCCTGCATCACCAATAATCAACTCACCGGCGGTCTCATCTATCGCAATACCCACAGGTGAGCGAAATTCACCCTGCTGTGACCCTGCCGATCCGAAAGAATATTTTATCTCACCAATTTGATTGCACACAAAAACTTTGCATTGTTCCCGGTCAACTACATATACCGAACCAGCGGCATCCACATCAATATCGGAGGGAAATTTGGGAGTAAAACCATGAAGAGAAAATTTATCAATAACCTCGCCGTTCGCGTTCAGTTTAAAAACATCATTTTCAACACCTGCGTACAGATTGTCGTCTGCTGTAAAAGCGACACTCAGTGGAGCATGGGAAACAGGAACGCTATACAACAACCGACGACTTTCATTGAATATATTAATCTGCTTTCTATGATATTCAACTACGGCTATCGAGCCTTTGTTGTTCACCGCTATGCGGGTAGGACGAAAGAGAGTTGTACCCCACGAGCTTTTTAAGGTTAACGATGGACCGCTTGCGTACAACGTTGTGAAGATAACCGTAAACAAAATTGGAAATAATATCCGTCTATATATTTGTCTCATAATTTATACTCACTATTTATTATGACATGCAATGCAGAGGGTTCCGTTTGAAGTTGAAAGACGCAGAAACGGAACAATGGTTGGGTTATGCGGATCATGGCATGATGGACATTCTACTTTATTTTCGAAGAGCATCTTCACGGTAACAGTTCCACCAAGTCCGCTTGATTTCGATTCCGGATCAAACAATTTGCCTTTCATTACACCGGGGTGTGAAGCATCGTACACAATGTTGACGGGATGATCGTTTGTTAAGTTTGTGCCAGCCGATCCTCCGTATCCTTCACCAATATTTGCGCCCGGGAATTGGGCGAATGGGCTTCCGGGATAATATACGTCTCCAAGTCGGGTGTATCCGCCTGCCATGTGCGGCTTACCAATTTCCGACGGATTAAGAAGAGCATCCATCGGTGTTGAACCATCATGACAACTCAAACACAAAAGTGAATAACTTCCGCTTAGATCGCTGTTAGGCACTCCTTCCATTGTCGGAGATGAATACGCCGAGAACACCGTGTTGCTCGGCTGAGATTTATTCCAAAGGGGTAGTATAGTTGTAGTCGGAGAATGAGGCGTATGACAAAATATACAAACTTGTTTTTCGTCTGTACTCTGCCATTGGGTCACGCCGTCATTATTGCTGGATAAATCATGTTTCGATTTAATGACGCTTTGACCGAAACCCATCTGGAGCGTTACTATGAATCCGACTAGAATTGAAAGTATTCGCATAGCAATTCTTAGAATGATTGTTACATTAAAATAAGGGGTGAGTCCTAGGCTGGTCATTGACTTCAATTACTATACCACTATATTGCTTATGGATATTAGAATATTACGCTGAATCGCACAACTCATGGGGAACTTATACAAAATTCTTGGGTGATATGACTCATGCCGTTTTTCACAATTGGTAATCGTATGAACGATTTACCCGTTTGTAAAATAAAAAATGCCTCGAGAAATTTTCTCGGGGCATTAATCTAATAAATAAAATATTTTAGTCACCTAAGCAATTCGGCTTGCATTCCATGCGGTCTCCTCCGCGCCCATGTCTTCCCATTGGCTTTCTCATTTCATCCCGCATGCCACCATTGCCTTGGCGCCCAGCTCTTGAGCCCATCATCATGCGGTGTTCTTTCCAGAGCTTTTGTTGATCCGGTTTAAGAATTTTATTCACTTCAAACCATAGATCGAGATGACTTAGCTTCGCTTCTGTTTGGAGTTTGCTAATCTCATTCATTTTCGATGCAATGTTTGATTTATTAGGTGAATCTTCATTAAACAATTCCCTTAAATCCAACCGAAGCGTTTGAATCTTTGATCTAAGATCGATTTGTTTTTTCTGCTTATTGGTGTGTAGCTTGTCGAATTGTTTTTGTTGATCCGCATTCAAATCCAGCTTTTCAATAAATCGACCGCCTCCAAACATCTGTCCGACCGGTGCATCATCATCATCGTCAAACTCGCGAGGCTGTGCCCATGCAACTATCGTTGTCATGAACAGAAGTAAAAATAATGTTTTCATATAATTCCCCTTTATGATTAGTATTAATTTTATTTGTTTGACATCTAATATTGTTAATGGTTTAGTGGCTGCGGGAAATTGTTTTGATTTTGTATTTTTTCTTTTCTCCTTTAATTTCCGTATCTTGTATTTATCATAGATGGAACTAAACGCCTCGAGCGTAAGCGCTTGGGGCGTTTTTATTCTTAATTTTAGTCTACTTACGGGACATTATCGTTAAATAATACACACACCGTGGAACATTCACGGCTATCATGGATAATCTTTATGAAACTAAGAGAAGATATACGAAATATTGCTATTATCGCACATGTCGATCACGGGAAAACTACGCTTGTCGACCATATGCTTAGACAAACCGGCACCTTTAGAGCGAACCAGGAGGTGGTCAAGCGGGTGATGGATTCCAATGAGTTGGAGCGTGAAAAGGGAATAACTATCCTTGCGAAAAATACTGCGGTTTTTTATAAACACGGTATTGCAAATTCTGATGACAAGGGAATAATAAAGATTAATATAGTTGATACTCCGGGGCACTCGGATTTTGCCGGAGAAGTCGAGCGTACTCTTAAAATGGTTGAGGGTGTACTTCTTCTCGTAGATGCCGCCGAGGGACCGCTTCCCGGGACAAAATTCGTGTTGAAAAAATCACTCGACCTGAATCTTCAGCCGATTGTTGTCATCAACAAAATAGATAGGAAGGATGCGCGACCCCATGAGGTACTTGATGAAGTATTTGAACTATTTCTCTCACTCGGCGCGCACGATCATCAGCTGGATTTTCCAATAATATATTGTGTTGCAAAGCAGGGCTTGGCAAAAAACGAACTTGAGGAGGAAGCCGTTAATCTCGACCCGCTTTTCGAGGCAATAGTGAATCAAATTCCACCGCCCCCGGGCGACTATGAATCACCTTTCCAGATGCTAGTTACAACAATCGACTATAACGATTATCTTGGAAGGCTTGGTATCGGAAGAATCGATCGCGGTACAATACGACTTGGTTCACCAATGAAAATCATTCATCGCGATGGTTTGGTTGAGGATGCGCGGGTAACAAAGATTTATACATTTGAAGGATTGAAGCGCGTTGAAATTGCCGATGCATCCGCAGGCGACATCATAGCAATAGCGGGAATGGAAGACGTGGACATCGGTGAAACAATAGCCGATGCGGCAGACCCGGCGCCACTGTCTTTTGTTTCTATCGAAGAACCGACTCTCTCTATGAACTTTGTCGTAAATAATTCTCCCTTTGCCGGACAAGAAGGAAAGTATGTTACCACACGCCACCTTGGTGAACGACTAACAAGAGAGTTGCGATCAAATGTTAGTTTGCGCGTTGAGCTAACCGACAATCCCGATACATTGAAAGTAAGCGGGCGAGGAGAATTGCACCTTGCAATTTTAATCGAGACAATGCGCCGCGAAGGATACGAGTTCCAGGTATCAGCCCCCGAGGTAATTTTCAAGCGCATCGATGATGTTTTAAGCGAACCGATGGAGCATGTGATCATAGATGTTCCTGATGAATTTGTGGGAACGGTTATAGAAAATCTCGGTTCCCGTCGTGGAATTATGAAAAATATGCTTCAGTCTCTGGGAAACACACGATTGGAATTCGTTGTCCCCGCTCGTGGGCTTCTTGGCTTTCGTTCTGAATTTATGACTGAAACCAAGGGCACGGGAATTTTGCATCACAATTTCCATGGATATGAACCGTATAAAGGCGAGGTGGCAACAAGGCATAGGGGTGCAATTGTCCAGCTTGAAGACGGAAACTCAACTGCTTATGCCATGTGGAAACTTCAGGAACGGATATCATTTTTCATCGAGCCGGGAATTCGGGTTTATAAAGGAATGATCGTGGGAGAAAGTGCCCGCGATGAAGATGTTATTGTGAACGTCTGTAAAACCAAACAGCTTTCAAATATGCGCGCCAGTGGCGCCGATGAGGCTATACGGCTTGAACCACCACGACTTCATACATTGGAACAGGCTATTGAGTGGATCACTAACGACGAATACCTTGAAGTTACTCCAAAATCTCTCCGTCTTCGGAAGAAATATCTCGACCATAACGAACGGTTGAGGAAGTCGAAAAAAAAAGCCGTGTCCCTTGAGGTGGACTGAGATCAATGCAAAAGTAAAAAAATTAGATGGCTTAGCGTCCCATGAACCCATCGCATATGACCTTTTCTAAGCGAACAAACTGGCATCGCCAGCCGAATAAACTCTCCAGGCTGATTGATTCGCTTCGCAAGAATGGCAAATCAATTATTGATTTAACTATTTCCAACCCAACCGAGTGCGGTATCGGGTATCCCGAAGAAGAAATTCTCTCCGCCATCTCAAATCCATCTGTATTTCATTATGAACCTGATCCTCGCGGACTCCTTTCAGCACGAGAGCTTGTCTGTGAATTTTACAAGAAGAAAAATATCGTTGTCGACCCCTCCAACATATTTCTTACTGCAAGCACGAGCGAAGCTTATTCTATCATCTTCAAGCTTCTGTGTAACGTCGGCGAAAATATTCTTGTTCCAAAACCTTCGTACCCGCTGTTTGACTACCTTGCCCAACTGAATGATGTTGAACTTAACTATTACTGCGTGCGCTACGATCATGAATGGCAAGTCGATATCGATTCAATTAAGACCGCTATCAATAAAGATACGAAAGCGATAGTTTTAATCAATCCTCACAATCCGACGGGAATGTATCTACGGCAGAATGATTACCGTGGAATTGTTGCCCTTGCTAAGGAAAATAATCTATCGCTAATCGTTGATGAAGTTTTTATTGATTATGCTTTTGAGAGTGAAGAGGGCAGAACCGCATCTACCGCCGGTGAATCGGAAGTGCTGACTTTCACATTAAACGGTATCTCAAAAATGATGGGACTGCCGCAGATGAAGTTGGGGTGGATAATCGTCAATGGTCAAAAGCCAATTATTAATGAGGCGCTGGAAAGGCTCGATATAATCTGTGACACATTTCTTTCGGTGAATACGCCGGTACAAGTTGCATTGCCGAAGTTGTTTGATGCCGGAAAGATTATTCAACAAAATATTCTTACTCGCATTCGCTCGAATTACTCAACTCTAATAACTCAAACATTAAACAGTTCCTGCTCGGCGCTAACCGCTCAGGGTGGCTGGTACGGTATCGTTCGCGTGCCTAGAATTAAATCCGAAGAAGAGTGGGCACTGCAACTGCTTGAAACCAAAGGGGTTTATCTGTTCCCCGGCTACTTCTTCGATTTTGAGGATGATGGATATCTTATTGTAAGTTTGTTGACAGAAAGTTTCGCTTTTCAAAAAGCTGTAAGCGAGATAGTAGATTATGTCTCAACAGTCTGAACCATGATTCGGTTGATCTAAATGACTTTCACGATCGAACTAAAATAATCCTGGAAATAATTATTCAGATTTCCCGAGCGCTTCATTCAAAAATCTGATTAATGGCAGCAGATCTTTATAGACAATAACAATCTTGTCGATAAATTTCGAAGAATAACATTCTTTTTCTTTCCATTCCACGCCTGTGTAAAAACTTTTATACTTCAGCCACTCAATCATCGGATGCTCGGGTGAATATCCGAGTGGTGCCCGCAGAAGTTTGCCGCCTTCCAGTGTCCGAAATCTTTTCTTGAAAATTTTACTTTCCACGATCATTCTAAAATCGTCTGTGCGTTCCGCTATGGCGCTTCGAATCAATTTAAGTTGGTTGCTGTCCGGCATATAGATTCCACCACCGACATAAATATTCCCCGGTTCAATGTGAACATAATATCCGGCGCTTTGCTGCCAGTGTCCCTTCAGATGAAATACTGCGGCAACGTGGGTTTTGTACGGTGTTTTATTTTTGCTGAATCGCGTATCCCGGTAGATGCGAAACATGTTCCGCCTAGGATTGATATCAATCTTGGGCGCTAACTTTGTCATCGGCGCTCTGAGCAATGTAATCAATGATTGCATCGGTAACCGAACAAAATCCTCGTATTCAGATTTATGTTTAGCAAACCATTCCCGGTTATTATTTTTCTTCAGTCGTGTTAGAAAGTCAATTCCTTCCGCCGGAAATCCTTCAAATGGTGGGAACATTTCCTCATCTAATAAAAATTCTGTTTTCATTTTCTCTTTTCCTGAATAGCTATTCGAACGAACCCGTTGGCTTTTCTTAGGTGTGCACGCGCCTGTGTAACTGACGAATTCGTCTTAATCATAACAATTGCAGTTTTAACATGTCCGCCGGCTTTCTTTAAAACATTTGAAGCGGTTTGATAATCTACGCCCGTACTAATCATCAGAACACGCTTGGCTCGTTCTTCAAGTTTCTTGCTGTTCATTTTGAGATCGACCATCATGTTTTCGTAAACTTTACCAAGTTGAATCATTGAGGTTGTTGTAATCATATTGAGAACAAGTTTTTGCGCTGTGCCTGATTTCATTCGGGTTGATCCCATAATTACTTCCGGACCTACTTCGGGACAAATTGCTACATCAAGACAATCCCTTAGAGTCTTAAACTCTTTTTTATTTAATATTGAACGTGGATTTGTGGTAATATATATTGTTTTTGCTCCTTCCCTTTTCGCTTCTATAACCGCTTTCATAACATACGGGGTACGCAGGCTGGCGGCAATTCCACAAACAACATCTTTTTCTTGAATCTTTTTACTTCGTATATCCTTCAAGGCTGCCACCGTATCGTCCTCGGCCCCTTCCTGAGAATTGAAGATTGCTTTTTTCCCTCCCGCGATAATTCCCTGGACCATTGACGGGTTTGTGCCAAACGTAGGCGGGCATTCCGATGCATCCAGAACTCCCAGTCTACCGCTCGTGCCGGCGCCGACATAAATCAGTCTGCCTCCCGTTTTCAATGAATCAATAACTAATGCTATTGCTTTTGAAATATACGGGATTTCTTTTTTTACGGCACTTATTACGAAGCCATCTTCATCGTTAATAACTGTTAAAATTTTATTTGTTCTCATTGTGTCAAAATTATGACTTTTATTATTTCTTTGTTCCGATGACAGAATTTTAATTTGATCGAAGATGGTTCTATTTTTTTTCATATTTCAATTAGGGTTGTATTATGATTACTTTTTTTTCAAACAATTCTGTTGGTTCGATTCCGTTTATCGCGATTGGAAAGATTTGAATAAACCGAGGGCGGTGCTCGATCCTTGCTTCCTCTATTTCGCTTTGAAGATTTCCGCCTTTTAACAATATTATCGACCCTACTGGTATTACTTTTCTTTGAGTTATGATAGATTCATGGGCGGGTGAGGGATCCTTTTGGCTGACCAAGAACGGTTTGCTCCACTCTAATAATTTTTTTGCTGGAGCTACTGACCGGGTAATAACATAATCAAATTTATTTTGGAATTTTTTATTCTTACTCAACTCCTCTGCGCGTGCACACACAGTGGTTACATTTTCCAATGTTGTATTTTCAATTATATTTTGAACTGCTTTGATTTTTTTTTGAATTGAATCAATAAGCGTGAAGCGAAGTTCTGGACAAAGAATAGATAGTGGAATTCCCGGCAACCCTCCTCCGGTTCCTATATCCAATACTGTAGAATTTTTTCTAAATTCAAACATGAATAGAAATGAAATCGAGGATAGAATATGCTGTATCCATATCTTGCCCGTATCCTTGCGGGAAATTAAGTTTATTGCCTGATTCCATTTTAATAATTCTGCCACATACGATCCAAGTGCGTTGAGTTGTGAATTTTCGATCTTATAATTATTCTTTTCGAATATATCTCGAATAAACATGATGTGGTTGTCGGCGATTTTTAAGTTACTGTTAATATTAGGTTTATGGTTCATTGTTCCACATGAAACGTAGGATGATTATCGGTGAAGGTGAACTAACAATACTGAGATATCTGCATTTGTTACGCCACTGATGCGGGCAGCTTGACCAACCGAGGATGGTCTTATTCGCGATAATTTTTCCTTTCCTTCTGTGGATAGTGATTTAATTTTTTCAAAATTAAAATCCTCCGGGATTGTAATAGATTCTTGTTTTTCAAATTTCTCTATCTGCTCCATCTGGCGTGTATGATATCCTTCATATTTTAGTTCAATCTCTATTTGTTGGAGTATTTCTTTTTTTTCTTTTAGGTCGAGCATAGATAATCGAGTTTTAATAAAATTATCTTCCCTTAGCGTCGGTATTATTATCAGATCATTTAGATAAATCTCGGGGCGTTGAATTATTTTCGATAGTTTGCTGCCCTGATTAATTACTGCTGAACCCTTGGAGACAAGAAACAGATTTATTTCGTTTGCTGACACATTCTTAGATTTAAAAAAAATTACTCCCTCCTTAATAATTTCTGATTTATTTTTCACTCTAGTATATATCTCATTTGATATTAGCCCATATTTATGCCCAAACTCCATCAATCTCAAGTCGGCATTATCTTGTCTTAGCGCTAATCTGTGTTCGGCTCGCGATGTGAACATACGGTACGGTTCTTCTGTATTTTTATTTATTAAGTCGTCAATCATGACACCTATATATGCTTGAGATCTTTTTAATATAAACGGATCCTCTCCTTTAATTTTTAGTGCCGCATTAATTCCCGCCATCAAACCTTGAGCTGCCGCTTCTTCGTATCCTGATGTACCGTTTATTTGGCCTGCGAGATATAAACCTTCAATTTTTTTAGATTCAAGGGTAAGCTTTAATTGTTGGGGTGGAAAATAATCATACTCGACGGCGTAGCCTGGGCGTAGCATCTTTACGGATTGTAATCCTGGGATTGTCTTCAAACCTTCGATTTGGATGTGTTTTGATAGACTAGTCGAGTACCCGTTTACATAAACTATGTTAGTATTATACCCTTCCGGTTCAAGAAATATTTGATGACGCTCACGATCAGAAAATCGATTTATTTTATCCTCTATTGACGGACAATACCTTGGTCCAACTCCTTTTATTCTTCCACTAAATAGTGGTGATTCGCTGAATCCTGATCTGAGAACGTTATGTGTTTTGATATTAGTGAATGACATATAGACCGGTGTTTGTGTGTTTGTAATTAATTTTGTTTGATGCGAAAACGGTGTTGGTTCTACGTCCCCATGATGAATTATCAATTGCGATAGATCCATACTACTAAAATCAATTCGTGGAGGTGTTCCAGTTTTAAAGCGTCCGATTATTAGTCCTTTTTTCTCTAAGTTTTTTGTGATCTTGTTCGATGGCTTTTCACCATACCTTCCACCGGGAATAGATCTAAGCCCAGTGTGTAAGATTCCTCTCAAAAAAGTCCCTGGGCATAATATCAAGCATTTACAATCTATCTTCGTTCCAGACTTAGTATAAATCGCCTCCACGTGGTCTTTTTGCGAATGTCTATTCTCGGTAATTACTATGTCGACAACAGAATCTTCAAATACATCAAGTGTGTCTTGATTATATATGCATATTTGTGCTTCTTCAGAATACCAATTTCTATCAGATTGGCACCGCGGTGACCATACCGCGGGACCTTTAGATAAGTTAAGCATTTTGAAGTGTATTCCGGTTTTATCTGCAATTTTACCCATTTCACCACCAAGCGCATCAATCTCCTTTACGATGTGACCTTTTGCGGTGCCACCAATTGCTGGATTACACGACATCCTTCCAATAGATTTTTGATCAGTAGTAACTAACAGTGTATTACACCCCATCCTTGCTGCCGACAACGCCGCTTCAATACCAGCATGTCCGCCTCCGATAACTACTATGTCGTATTTTGTTTTCAATGATTGATTATCTGTTCCACGTGAAACAATTCTATTTACCTATACAGAATTTTGAAAAAATATTATTAAGTATTTCCTCTGTTATTACGGTTCCTATTATTTCGCTTAAATCGTTAATTGCTGTATTAATGTCAAATACTATGAACTCATTGCTCGCTTGTCTGACTGTTCCTTCAAGGGCTTGTGCTAAATGTATTTCTGCCTTTCTTAAGCATTCTTTATGCCTCCCATTGATAATAATTGAGTTACCATGATAATCAGTGCGCTGGCTTTCCACAACTACGGAAAACATTGCTCGTTTTAATTTGTTCAGCCCATAGCCAGTCTTGGCTGAAAGAAATATCGGAGTCAGTAAGAATTTTTTTATATAATTATTCATATCAGATTTTGGCATAGCTATATCGATTTTATTAACAATAAGCAGTTTATTCCCAACAATATTACTTTTGATGTTTCCTATTAATTCGAGGATGTCGTCGTCTTCGCTTTCAATATCTTGGGTTGGGTCCACTACAATTAGAATAATATCGGCCATATTTATTTTTTTTTTTGCGAGTTCAATTCCCATAGATTCAATTATATCTTTACTCGTTCGGATACCAGCAGTATCTGCAATGCTGAACAATGCACCATCAATAACAAATTTTTCTTCGATAATATCTCTTGTTGTTCCGGGAATTTCGGTTACAATTGCTCTATTTTCGTTTAGTAAAGTATTGAGAATACTGGATTTACCTACATTGGGTTTCCCTACGATAGCTACTTTTGCACCCTCTCGATAAAGTTTTCCGTAACTGTAGGAACGAGATAGTTGCTGTATCGTTCTAGTAATTGATTCTATTTCCGTTTTAATTTGTGCTTTTTTCACAACCTCTAAATTTTCTTCCGAAAAATCGAGTTCAAGTTCTAATAGACTACAAAGATTTACTAACTTATCTCTGATTTCATTTATCTCGTTAGAAAGCCTACCTTCCAATTGGTGGACCGCAAATCGGTGGTATATTTCCGTGCTGGCGTTAATCATATCAGCTACTGCTTCAGCTTGGACTAAATCAATCCGACCACTCAAAAAAGCTCTTTTTGTAAATTCGCCCGGCTCAGCAAGTCTTATCTCATTATGGATGATCGCCTGCAATATCGCCTGTGTGACGTAATATCCACCGTGGCAACTAATTTCAACCATATCTTCTGATGTGTAAGAGCGTGGCGAACGAAAAATAGTTGCAACGATTTCGTCAATTGTTCTTCCATCCCCACATACTATTTTGCCATAATGAGCAGTGTGTGATTTGGCGTGCGAGAGAGCGTTGTTTCCTTTGAAAATTTTGCCAATTTTTTCAATAGCACCCTTACCAGAAATCCGTATTACAGAAATTCCCCCAATACCGATTGGGGTAGCAATCGCAGCAATAGTGTCGTCTTTGTTATTCATAGTTATTAAATGAGGTCTATTCTAAATTTAAAAAACTCCCGAGTGAAATTCAATTAATAAAAAACCCCATCCTTTTCCGGGCGGGGTTTTAAAATAAAACTTCTATTAATATTTTAGTGTTTCTGCTTGGCGGGAAGATCTTTGGCAATTTTACTTATCCATCCACCGAAAGATTTTTTAACTTCAATTTTTCTTAGCGGCTCCCCTTTATGTTGTCGGTTAATCCATGCCTGCTGTGCTATTGATAATAAGTTGAATACAAAATAATATAGATTCAAACCAGATGGAAAACTATTAAACATGAGTGTTAGCAGAATAGGCATTAACCATACCATCATTTTTTGACGGGGGTCTTTAACTGACATTTTTTGTTGAATAAACATAGTTACGCCCATGAGAAGCGCAAGCCCGCTAATCTCAGTTATATTAAAAATCGGAATACGAAAAGGAAGTCGCGCAACCACATCGGGAATAGAGAGGTCCTGGATCCACCATATGAATGATGCCTGCCTCAACTCAATCGCCGAGCTAAACACGGCCCACAATGCATAAAGGATGGGAAGCTGAAGGAGCATGGGAAGACATCCGCCCGCCGGGTTGACGCCATATTCTTTATACAATCTCATAACCTGCTGATTCATTTTCTGCGGATCATCTTTATATTTTTCACGAATCTCATTCATCATCGGCTGCAGCGCCTGCATTTTCTGCATCGACTTCATACTACTTTTGGTTAGCGGGTGAAGTACTATTTTTATGATAAATGAGAATATTATTAAAACAACACCGTAGTTGGGAATAAATATTTTCAAAAATCTAAACACCGGAATAATAACGTATTCTGAAATTGGGCGTATTATCCACGCCGCACCCAGGCTCATTATCTGATCTAACCCAACATTATACTTTTTTACGGCATCAAACCCGAGTGGTCCCAGGTATACCGTAAAACTATCAGACTCTGTAGTGTGGCTCATAAACGGCATCTCTATTGCAATATTATAATCTTCCCGCGCTCCTTCATCGGGAAGTCCCGATCTCCGTCCTTCAATATATGCGCCCTGGCTATCCTTGCCCCTTGGAATAATTGCTATAGCGAAATATTTGTTTCTTTCGGCTATCCATGCAACTTTTCCGGAGATGCTGTCCATCGCTGGCTCATTCAAATTGCTGGCGTCTATTTCTGTTAACTCACCACCCGCATAAGCAAAAGCTTTAGAAAAATTCGATTCGTCAACGCTATTATGTTCGGAATAAGGCATGCCAGATGACCAGGTCACTTGGTATGCAAAATTAGCAATAATAGACTCCATCTTATCAAAACGATAGATAGCGTTAAATGAGTATTGATTTCCATAAAATTTTAAAGTCTTAACTATTCGGCTCTCATTGTTCACGCTAAGAATCATTTCAATAGTTAATGAATCGTTCTCGCCAATTTTAAAAATCTGGTTCTGGGTAAACGATGGTTGAAAGTATAAACCTTTAGTGTTAACCAGTTTGCCGTCAGAGGTATAGAAAAGAAGGTGGAAGTCTCCCCCTCTTGTTGAGTTTACCAAATTTACAGGATATTTATCCCACGTTTTGTATTGTTTCAGTTCCCATTTTAGAATTGAGCCTCCAAGCGATGATATTTCGGCGCGATAAATATCGGTCTCAATGATAAATATCTTTCCTTTTCCCACATTGAGGTGAGAAAAATACCTGCCAAGAGAATCTTCTTTTGATTTCTTTTTCGAACTAGTTATGTCGGTTGCCGCTGGTTTTATTTCTCGTTGTGTCTTTGTTTGAGTTGTTTTAGTGCTATCATCGTTGACTTTAAGCGGTTTTTGGGGGGGGGTGCTTATCCATAGCCAAATCATTAGAACTAAGCCGATTAAAATGAAGCCTATGATTGTATTTTTTTCCATGCTATTTCACCGATTTAAATTGGTTATTACGGAACTGGATCGTATCCACCCGGATTGAATGGATGGCATCTTAAAACTCTTTTTATCGCCAACATGATACCGCCGCCTACTCCATGTTTTCTAATCGCTTCAATTGCATAGGAGGAACAAGTTGGATAAAATCTACACGTGTCTGGTGGTAACAGTGGAGCAATAATTCTCTGATAAGTTTGGATAAAAAGTATGATGAGCTTACTTAGGAAATATCCCATGAAGAATTTTATCCAAAATGTGTTTTATGTCGTTGTCAATATCACTATACGATGGAAAATGATTTTCGGTTACAGGAGGTCGGTAGATAAACAATAATGCAGACGGTATTATACAGTTTTCATTGTTCACGATTAATATACTCTTGTTCCTTCGGTATGATTCTCGGATTAGGCGTTTAATACGATTGCGATCTACGGCGAGCCTGACTTTACGACTAATTGAAATGCCGAATAATATCTTTCTCTTTGTTAACAATTCATTTATGCCAGTTGTAGCCACCAGACAGCGGAGAGTTTTCCCTTTTAATTCAACTCCATTTTCATATACTATTTTAAATTTTTTTCTTCCCCTGATGATTTCAACTTTTTCGAGTTTCTGCAACACGCCGGCAAGTATATTTCTAATTTTTACCTTCGTCGCTAACCGTTAGTTTCCAACGACCCTTTGCGCGACGTCTCGCCAGAACCTTTCGCCCGTCTTTTGTTTTCATCCTCTCTCGAAAACCATGCTTGTTCTTTCTCTTAATATTGCTGGGCTGGAACGTCCTTTTCATCGCTAAACCTTTATGTTTTCATTAAATAAATCAAAAAAAGAGGATTGTTTGCTTACAATCCTCTTCCGGTATTTTATATTACCGAATTTGCATTTAATATAAAAAAATTGGACATGTAAAACAAATAAAAAATGCTTGAGCAATATTTTACTTGCCATGGTCATCTATTCTTAGTACTTTAAGGTAGGGGAAAACTTAATACTGTTTTGTTAATAATTAGTTGATAATTTATTGCTTTGAATTTATTTCTATAAATATATGTCGTTTTTAGCTGTTTCTGCTTAAAGTGTTTTGTTAATAATTAATGAATTTATTGTTAGGGTAAAATAACATAGATATTCTGTAATTTTTATTCTTTCATAATATTAATTATTCTAGTTTTTATTGAATATCTATTTCTTTGTTCACAAATTTGTGAATTCTTTGTTAATAACACTCAAACCATGTTAAACATATTTACTTACAGCTAATTGCCATGCACGATCAGAATAATGAAAATATTTTCGACAACGAATACACTAAGAAGCTTTGGGCTGATTGTCTCACTATCCTTCAGGATCGAGTAAACAACCAAAGCTATAAGACCTGGTTTGAGCCGATCATTCCACTTCAAATCGAGAAAAACAAATTGTCAATTAAAGTGCCGAGTCAATTTTTTTCAGACTGGCTCGAAGAGCATTATTATTCTCTGATCAATGAAGCATTAACACAGGTTACCGGTCGGGAGATTGTTGTTGATCACATCATTACATCTGAGGAGCGTGAATCTTCTTTACTTTCCATAGACTTCGATTCTACGCAGGCAAACCTTGGAAAATTGCCCGCTGGACCTTTAAGCATAAAATCTTCAGTGCCGGAATTACTCACTAAAGTTTCAACGATAAAAATTTCGCAACCATCTATTAATCATTCTATTAATCCACGTTATACGTTTGACAATTACATAAAAGGTGAGAGTAATCAATTTGCGCGTGCAGCTGCGCTTGCTGTTGCTAATAATCCGGGCGGTACTTCGTTTAATCCACTTGTTATTTATGGCGGTGTGGGATTAGGAAAAACACATCTGGTCCATGCTATTGGTAATCACCTACTGAGCTCGGGCAAAACAAATCGGATACTATACGTTTCAAGTGAAAAATTTACTATCGATTTTGTCGAGGCTATTCAAAAAGATCGGGTTGCTGATTTTTCTAACTATTATCGCAGTGTTGATCTTCTTGTTGTTGATGATATACAGTTTTTTGCAGGTAAAGAAAAAACACAGGATATGTTTTTCCACACGTTTAACGCTCTTTATCATCTTGGAAAGCAAATTGTGCTTTCTTCCGATAAACCTCCAAAAGAATTGAAAAGCGTTAATGAGAGATTAATATCACGTTTTCAATGGGGCTTAACTGCCGATATCCAACCACCTGACCTTGAAACAAGAATTGCTATACTCCAGAAAAAAAGTAGTGATGATGGAATCGATTTATCACATAATGTTGTAGAATTTATTGCTTCTAATATAACTTCTAATATACGTGAACTTGAAAGTTGTCTTATAGGTTTGCTCGCCCGCGCTTCTCTTGAAAACCGAGATATCGATTTAGAACTTGCTAAGAGTGTTGTTCGATCTATTATCGGTGAAGTGCGTTCACATGTTACTATTGAAGAAATACAGCGTGTTGTTGCAGAGTATATGATGATCCCCGAAGATTTATTGCGCGCCAAAACAAGAAAACAGGAAGTTGTAAACGCTCGACAGATCGCTATGTATCTCGCTAAAGAGCTTACTAATTCATCTCTGAAAACCATAGGTTTACATTTTGGTGGACGAGACCATAGCACCGTGATTCATGCTTATCAGTGTGTAGAAGACAGTATGGGGCTCGATCAAAAACAGAAGTCTCTTGTTCAGCAATTACGGTCGAAACTTGAACGCAACATTAGTTGATAAACTTGTTAATAACTTAAATATAGTTCTTAATACAATGTTTAAAATTTTTCATTATGTCCATTTTCTTTTCCTTTAGTTTTTTACTATTAATAAATGTATTTATTTTCCATACATGTTAAACAT
Source organism: Bacteroidota bacterium (assembly GCA_020056225.1). Lineage (GTDB taxonomy): Bacteria > Bacteroidota > Ignavibacteria > UBA10030 > SZUA-254 > JAGVIE01. The sequence goes on along the minus strand of JAGVIE010000011.1, from coordinate 19,291 downwards.
ATTTTCAACAGTACTATATCCTTATTAACTATACTTTTTGAATTAATTTTAGACCTATTAACATATCAACATCTATTATTATTATAAACCTTTTTAAATAAATATAACTTATTATAATAATGATAGATACAGCGTATTAAGTGCTGGATTTTTATCAGGGAATTTAGTAACTTTAGTTACCAAAATTAAACACAATTACCATCCTTAAAAGGAAGAAGCCAATGAAATTTTCATCTTCGAGCACAGAATTACAAAAAGCGTTGGGTAGTATTGGGGGAGTCATTCCTTCTAAATCAACATTACCTATATTGGAAAATTTTCATCTTCAGTTAACAGGCGATCAGTTGAAAATAACGGCTACCGATCTTGATACATCAATGTCTATTGTAATAAAAGTCAAAGGATATGAAGATGGAACCATAGCAATTCCGGCTAAAAGACTATTTGAAACAATTCGTGCTTTGCCTAATATTGATGTAGATTTCAACGCAAATCTAACAAACAATAAAGTTGTAATGACAACAACAAGCGGAGAATATAAATTAACGGGTGAATCAAGTGAAAACTATCCGAGTATTCCATCTTTTAAAGGTGTAGAAGAAATAAAAATAGAGAATGAAATTTTAAGAAGATTAATAAGTAAAACAGTATTTGCGGTTAGTGCAGATGAATTACGTCCGGCAATGATGGGAATCTTGTTTCAGATAAAGAAAAATGAAATAAGAACAGCAGCTACCGATGGACATCGTTTAGTGAGATTTATAAATACTAAATTTACATCTAATAAATTCGAGCGTGATATAATAATACCCGGTAAAGCTCTTAATTTAGTTTTAAAAGCCGCTAACGATACAAACAGTAATATTTTATTCAATGAGAACCACACGATGTTTTCTTTTGGAGACACTACCTTAGTTTCACGGATGATAGAAGAAAAATATCCAAATTATGAAAGCGTAATACCCTTAGATAACGAGAAAACATTAATAATTGATAAAAACCAACTACTTGCATCGGTTAGAAGAACATCGCTTTATGCAAGTTCAACAACTCATCAGGTTAGATTATCTGTGAAAAAAGGAACCCTTACAGTATCTGCCGAAGATATTGATTTTGGAAGTGAGGCAAGAGAAAATCTTCAATGTGACTACTCATCAGAAGCGATGGAGATAGGATTTAATTCCGCATATGTTATTGACGTTCTCTCACACATCGATACCGATGAAGTAGTTTTTAAATTTAGTTCTGCTACAAGGGCATGTATTGTTCAACCGGCAACGCAACGAGACGGTGAAAACTTATTAATGCTTATAATGCCAGTCAGACTTAATACTTGAAGTAATTAGGTAAATGCATCTTAAAAATTTAAGACTGCAGCATTTTCGAAATCACATAGACTCGACTTTCGAATTTAATTGCAGAACAAACGTCTTGTTAGGAGATAACGGGCACGGGAAGACAAACGTAATTGAAGCCATCTCTTACCTCTGTCTCACAAAAAGTTTTTACGCTAACGGCGATAATCTTGTTTTGAATTTCAACGGTGACATTTTTGAAATAGAAGGCACGGTAATATCGGACCAAAATCAAGAATATAATATAAGGATTGCATATGCAGACACGCAACAGGAAAAAATATATACGATAAACAAACATCGCATAGAACCGTTTTCATCGGTAATAGGAAAATTTCCGCTTGTAATCTGCTCGCCGGAACACTCGCCAGTGACATCGGCAGGTCCGGTTGAAAGAAGAAAATTTGTAGATTTTGTAATATCTCAATCGAACAACAATTATTTTCAGAATCTTCTTGAATATAGAAAAATATTAAAACATCGCAATAAAATACTCTTTGATGGAAAAGCGTTTCGCCGCGATGTTTCTACTACTATAGCCCCCTGGAATGAACAACTTATTGAGAGGGGAAGTTATCTAACTGTAAAAAGGAAAGAATTTGTAGATGATTTCAAATCGTATGTGCAATCGGCTTATTTGCAGGTTGCAGTTGACGATGAGAAGCCGACCATAGAATACAGACCGGCAAATAATTATGGGGAGATAGCAAAACAAGATTATGCCAGCGAGATATTCAGATCGATACTAATGGAAAAGAGCGACGAGGAGATGAAAACCGGAATAACCCTCGTGGGTCCACATCGGGACGAATTTGTTTTCAAAATAAACGATCTCGATCTTCGCAAATACGCATCGCAGGGCCAGCATAAAACTTTTTTAATTGCATTAAAAATGGGCGAATTTTATTATTTGAAGGAACGCTGTCACGAAACTCCTATAGTGCTTCTTGACGATATCTTCAGCGAGCTGGATGAAAAACGCTCCGGTAAATTGTTGAAATATGTAGAGACTCTAAACCAAACTTTTATTACCTCAACTAATCCGCATTTGTTTAGCGAGACAGAATTACATCAAGATGGTAGTAAAATATTTTATATCGTAAATGGTTCAATTAAAGATAGAGTTGCGCTACAAGCATGAAATTGTCAGGACCAAAGCCATTATCAGATATTCTTGCTGCCACACTAAACCAGCTTGGCATCAGCGCGAAAATCAAACAACACGAAGTGCTGGATATATGGGAACAGATAGTTGGAGAGCAAATAGCCAGGGTGGCAACGGCTGAAAATATAAGAGACGGAAAACTTTTCATCAGCGTAAAAAATTCAACATGGCGAAATGAACTTCTGTATCTAAAACAAGAAATCATCCAGAAAATCAACAGCAGGATGAATCAGGAAATTATTAACGACATAATCTTTAGGTAAAATATAAAATGGCAAAAGCCAACGATGAAGAAAAAGGGAAGTTGAAAAACAATAAAACAAAATTACCCGAGAGCAAACAAAGCACTAAAAGCAATGGAAGCTACACGGCGGACGACATTACGGTTCTAAAGGGTTTAGATCCTGTTCGCCAGAGGCCCGCGATGTATATTGGCGATATTTCGACTCGTGGATTGCATCACCTCGTTTATGAGGTAGTCGATAATTCCATAGATGAAGCGCTTGCCGGATACGCCCACAAAATTTCCGTGAGTGTCAATAAAAACGGATCGGTAACCGTTATTGATGATGGACGCGGAATTCCCACCGACATCCACCCCGGCGAAAAAAGATCGGCGCTGGAAGTTGTGATGACAGTATTACATGCAGGCGGAAAATTCGATAAGAACACCTACAAAGTTTCCGGCGGATTACACGGAGTCGGCGTTTCAGTCGTTAACGCTCTGTCAGAATTTCTTGAGGTAGAAGTTTCCCGCGAAGGCAAATTGTGGTCCCAAAAATATGTTTGCGGTAAACCGCAAGCAGACGTGAAAATTACCGGCAAGTCCGACCCAAAAAAAACTGGGACAAAGGTTACATTCTTACCAGACGCTCAAATTTTTAAAAACAGAATTTTCAAATTCGAAACAATTGCAGAGCGATTACGCGAACTTGCATTCCTTAATCCGGATGTTGAATTAAACATCCTTGACCTTCGCACCGGACAGGAGCAAGAAGAAAAATTTCACTTCAAGGGCGGACTTGCTGAATTTGTAAAATACATCGATGCAACCCGACCATCCATAATGAAAAAGCCAGTCTACTCAAAAGGGCAGGCAAAAGACGAAGGCAACCGTTTGGTTGAGGTAGAAGTAGCGTTCCAGTACAACAATCAATTCAACGAGAACATATTCACATATGTCAACAATATTAATACACTTGAGGGCGGAACACATCTCGTTGGTTTCAAAAGCGCTCTCACAAGAGCAATGAATAGTTATGCGTCGAAAAATAATCTGGTCAAAGAGAATAGTGTCCAACTGACCGGTGACGATTTTCGAGAGGGGCTTACTGCCGTTTTAAGCGTCAAAGTACAGGAGCCTCAATTCGAGGGACAGACGAAAACGAAATTAGGAAATAGTGAAATCAAAGGTATAGTCGAGACAATCGTAGGAGATCAATTAGCAACATGGCTAGACGAAAATCCGTCCGACGGAAAAAAAATTATTGAAAAATGTCTTCGGGCAGCAGAAGCCCGTGAGGCTGCGCGAAAAGCTCGCGATCTTACGCGCAGGAAAAGCTCGCTTGAATCTTCAAGCCTGCCGGGAAAACTGGCAGACTGCTCCATAAATGATCCAGAGCATTGCGAACTGTACATTGTTGAGGGAGATTCGGCGGGCGGAAGCGCAAAACAGGGAAGAGACCGACAATTTCAAGCGATTCTCCCGATCAAAGGAAAAATACTAAATGTTGAAAAGGCGCGCCTTCACAAAATATTAGAGAATGAAGAAATCAGAGCTATCTTTACGGCAATCGGAACGGGCGTTGGAGAAGATTTTGATCCGGCCAAAATTCGGTACGGGAAAATCATTCTAATGTGCGACGCCGACGTCGATGGCTCACATATACGCACGTTACTTCTCACGCTCTTTTTCAGATACATGAAAGAAATCATCGAGCTAGGACACGTTTACATTGCACAGCCGCCACTGTATAAACTTAAAAGGGGAAGGCAGGAATTATATGCTTACGATGACGATGAGCGTGATGAAATAATAAATCGGTTGAAAAATGACAAGAAGATAATTAAAGAATCTCCCGGTGAACAGCCTGAGGAAATCGCCGAGGGAACCGTTAGCCCGAGCGGCGTTCAAATTTCCCGCTTCAAAGGTTTGGGCGAGATGAACCCGGAATTGCTTTGGTCGACAACCATGAACCCCAACACACGCACAGTACTACAAGTTACTATTGAGAATGCCGCCGACGCAGACAGAACATTTTCAATTTTAATGGGCGATGAAGTTGAGCCAAGAAGGGCATTCATCGAGAAGAACGCCAAATACGTCAGAAACTTAGACGTTTAGCAGCCACTGTAAAAATTTAAGCAAATGTATATTGGAGAATAAATGGCAGTAGTAAACGAAAAAATAGTACCTGTTGACATAGAAGATGAAATGAAGGGTTCGTACATCGATTATGCGATGAGCGTTATTGTTGCGCGCGCCTTACCCGACGTAAGAGACGGATTAAAACCGGTACATCGACGGGTTCTTTTCGGAATGCATGATCTTGGAATGGCAAGCAATCGTCCGCATAAAAAGAGCGCGCGAATTGTTGGAGAAGTTCTTGGAAAATATCACCCACATGGCGATTCGGCGGTGTACGATACAATGGTTCGTATGGCGCAGGATTTTTCATTACGCTATCCGCTCGTCGACGGTCAGGGAAATTTTGGATCGATCGACGGCGACTCTCCCGCGGCAATGCGTTATACGGAAGCAAGGCTGTCGCGCATGGCTGAAGAATTGTTGCGCGATCTCGATAAGAACACAGTTAATTTTAATCCCAACTTCGACGACACACTCAGAGAGCCATCCGTTCTGCCGGCGCTGATTCCAAACTTACTTGTTAATGGAACTACGGGTATCGCTGTTGGGATGACGACAAATATACCCCCACACAATTTAACCGAGATCATTGATGGATGCGTAGCTGTGATTGAGTCTCCCACATTGGCTGAAGATAAACTTTTTAAAATCATCAAAGCGCCGGATTTTCCGACCGGTGGAATAATATATGGTTATGGGGGCGTAATAGATGCATATAAAAACGGGCGAGGAAGAATTCTAGTAAGAGCAAAAGCATCAATCGAAACCGGTCGCGCAGATCGACAGGCAATAGTTGTTACCGAGGTTCCGTACATGGTCAACAAAGCGACGTTGATAGAAAAAATCGCGGATCTTGTGAGAGATAAAAAAATTGAAGATATCTCAGATATCAGAGACGAGTCAGACAGGGATGGATTACGCGTTGTAATAGAATTGAAGCGCGATGCCAACGCGCCCGTAGTGCTGAACAACCTCTATAAGCAGACTCAGATGCAAACCACTTTTGGCGTGATCATGCTGTCGCTCGTCGAAGGCAGACCCAATATCCTCACGCTGCGCCAGATGATAGACCACTTCATAAAACATCGAAATGAAGTGGTAGTGCGACGCACAAAGTACGATCTTGATGAAGCAGAGAAACGAGCACATATACTTGAAGGTTACATAATAGCGTTAGATAATATTGACGAGATCATTAAGCTCATCAAAAAATCGAAGGATGTGCAAAGCGCCCAAGAAGGACTGATGAAGAGATTCAAACTTTCCGAGATTCAGGCAAAAGCAATTCTTGAAATGCGATTGCAGAAGCTAACTGGGTTAGAGCGTAAGAAAGTCGAAGAAGAATATAAAGATACAATCAAGCTTATCGAGAAATTCCGGGCAATACTTGCCAATAAAAAGCTCCAGATGCAAATTATTAAAGAAGAATTACTTGAGGTAAAAAAGAAATATGGAGATGAAAGACGAACAGAAATAATATATAAAGCAGAAGAATTCAGCGTTGAAGATATGATAGCCGAAGAGGATGTGGTAATAACAATCAGCCACAGCGGTTTTATTAAAAGATTTCCAGTCTCAGGTTATCGAAGACAGGCGCGTGGCGGCAAAGGCGTTACAGGTGCAACAACGAAAGAAGATGATTTCATCGAACACATGTTCATCGCATCAACCCACGATTATATTTTATTTTATACAAATAAGGGCAGATGTTATTGGCTGAAGGTCCACGAGATACCTGAGGCGGGCAGGATTGCTCGCGGAAAATCAATTGTTAATTTAATATCAAAATTACCGGACGAAAACATTGCCGCTTTTGTTCCAGTAAAGGAATTTGACGAAAAACTATATATCGCAATGGTAACCGAAAAGGGACTAATTAAAAAAAGCTCGCTTGCTGAATACAGTAATGTTCGTAAGAACGGGATCGCAGCCATTACGCTTCAAAAAGGCGATTGTGTTAAAGACGTAAAACTAACAGACGGATCACAAGATATAGTGATCGGCACACATAATGGAATGGCGATTAGATTTTCCGAAGATGAAGCCAGACCAGTCGGAAGAATTTCGATGGGGGTCCGAGCGATTAAATTACATAAGAGCGATAGAGTCGTGGGGGCTGTTGCAATCAAGAGGCAAAAAACATCGATATTAGTAGTAGCAGAAAACGGATTTGGCAAACGAAGTGAATTAGACGAGTATCGTCTCAGCCATCGTGGCGGCAAGGGTGTAATAACTCTTAGGGTAACCGATAAAACCGGAAATATGGTTGCAATAAAAGAAGTCTTAGGCAATGATGATATTGTTGTTGTAACGACACAGGGAGTAGTGATTCGTCAGCCGGCAGAAACTATACGGGTAGCCGGCAGAAACACTCAGGGTGTTCGGCTTATTCGGCTTGAAGACGGTGATAAGATCGCCGATACTGCCGTAGTACCGTCCGAAGATGAAGAAAAGATCGTTGACACGCAAACCGATTTGTTTCACAAGAATGAACAAAGCGGAAAATCTGAAAAAAAAATTACGACATCAAAAGAAAAACTACAGAATAATAACAATCATAAAAAAAAGTAATACCTACAAGCGAATTTTATTAACGTAGACACCCCGATAAAGTAATAGCGCGTTATTATTATTTAGTTCATCGAATCGGCAGGAAGCATAAATTTAAATCTGCTTCCCCCGCCCAATGCAGACTCAGCCGACATTTTCCCGCCATGAGCCTCAACGATACTTTGGCAAATCACAAGCCCAAGTCCAGTTGTTTTTTGTTGTGATGTCTTGCCTGTTAGAAAGTTTTTATATTTATCGAAGATGAATAATAATTCCTCGGGCGCAATTCCGGCTCCGGTATCTGAGACCACAACTTCAACGAACTCTCGTTTTTGGTCACCGGCAACTTCCTCAATGGGGCGCACTTGTATTTTAATGGTTCCGCCCTCAGGTGTGAATTTAATAGCATTATCGAGGAGGTTCTGCATCACCTGTTCAATTTTACCGGTATCAAGTGGAGTAGTGGGAACAGCCTCATTCACTTGAATTAGCATTTCGATGCGCTTGGCATTTGTGCGTGGAAAGAACTGAGTACATATCACCGGGATAAGCTCATCAAGGTTTGCAGGGAGTTTTTCTATATCGACCTTACCCGATTCAAAAAGACTTAAATCTATCATATCATTAAGTAAGGCGTCCATAGATTGAATGGACTTTTCAATTCCTCGGAAAACGTTTTTATGTTGTTCTGCAAGTTGTTCTGAAACCTCACTTTCAATGTAGTCGATCGCCGACTTAATTGTGTGTAGAGGCGTGAGCAGATCGTGTAATAGTTTTGATGTGAATTCTACTTGCAGATTTTTGATGTTAGCTTCAGCAGTATGTGCACGTACGATGGTTTTTATGCGATTAACAAGGTCGTCAATATTGCTCGGTTTCGATATAAACTCTTTTGCTCCCATCCTAATTGCTTCAATTGCAAGATCAAGTTCTTGGTGGCCCGCTACTACAATGCAGTCGGTCGTTGGCGATTCACACCTCAAGACTTTCAGCAGCTCAAGCCCGGTTAACCCCAGCCATTTTCAAATTAAAAAGAGCTAAATCATAACTTCGTTCACGAACGTTTAGCGCCGCCGCGTCTCCGCTGCTGGCGGTTGTTACATCAAAACCTTCGGTTTCTAATGTTTTAGCTAACATCGTTAGGAATTCAATCTCATCATCAACGATTATTATTTGTGGCTTGGTCAGCATATATTATCTCGTTAAATGTTATAATAATTTCGGAAATATGATATTCAAAAAGAACATCAAAGTCAATAATTGGTGTGATTCATTGCATTTCATAACCGATCTTCGTAGATTTAAACAATCTTTTCCGAAGGGAAGTATAAATCCCGCCGGAAAGTATTTAAATGTCTACATAATAAATAATTACATCAAAAATGAAACTCACCGAAAAATATATTCGCACCCTGCCCAAAGTAGTTCTTCACGACCATCTTGACGGGGGCTTAAGACCTCAAACAATTATAGATCTGGCAAAGGATATTCGTTACAAAAAACTACCGAGCACAAACGCAGAAAATCTTCAAACGTGGTTCCATCGAGGGGCACAGCGCGGAAGCCTGTCTCTTTACCTCGAAGGATTTGCGCATACAACCGGAGTAATGCAAACAGAAGAGGCTTTGGAACGGGTTGCTTATGAGATGATGGAAGATATGTATAAAGATGGTGTTGTTTATGTTGAAACACGCTTTGCGCCGGTCTTTCACACAAACAAAGGATTGCACTGGGAAGAAATTGTAGCCGCGGTCCTTAAAGGCTTAGAAAGAGGAAGAAATGATTTTGGCGTAGAGTTCGGCTTAATCATATCGGCTATGCGCAATATGAAACTTTCACAAGAGATGGCAGAACTTGCGGTTGATTTTCGCGAGAGAGGCGTTGTGGGTTTTGATCTGGCGGGCGAAGAGGGTGGATTTCCCCCAAAGAAACATGTCGACGCATTCCATTATATACAGAGAGAGAATTTTAATATCACCATACACGCGGGCGAAGCCTTTGGCAAGGAATCAATTTGGCAAGCGATACAATGGTGCGGAGCTCACCGCATTGGGCACGCAACGCATCTTATTGAAGATATTAAGGTTTCCGACGATGATCCTACGGAAATCGTAAGCATGGGATATCTCGCACAGTATGTTCTTGATAAAAGAATACCCTTAGAGATCTGCCTGACAAGTAATCTGGATACCGGAGCTGTGAAGAGCATCAAAGAGCATCCATTTGGGATATATTATAGATATAAGTTTCGCGTCTCGCTAAATACCGACGACCGCCTGATGAGCAATACAACCATGACGAAAGAGTATAAACTTGCTCACGATATATTTATGCTGTCGGTAACCGACCTCGAGAAATTATCGATAAATGCTATGAAAAGCGCATTTATTCCATATAAAAAGAGAATTGAACTAATATACAATGTAATTAAACCAGGATTCAACAAAGCAAAGGCAAAAAAAAAATAATATAGAGCATAAAACAAAACAATACCAAACCTTCCGATATTTATCATCTCTCAAGTTATTACATTCTTTTCAAGAAAATAAAGCGGGGAGCTATAGCGCGAAGAATGTGCACCAGCCACATATTTCACTAATCATATAAGAGCGAACGTATTCAGAGAATTATGCCCAGCAGTCAGAAAAGCAAATAATCACAGTAATTCCTGTTAAATTTGAATGAATTTATTCAGAGGGTGTTGCGTTTCATCACAAGTGTTATTGACCATCACTGTATACATCGTAATATTTAAGTAGTATTATTGTGTAAATAGTTTAGTTTAATAACTTAAGATCGAGGGTAATATGTCTACTAATAATGGAAACACGGGGGCCGTTAAAAGGAACCTTCTCAATTCGTTTGGAAGTATGATCGGGAAAAGAAACGTTCATTTTGATGATCTCTCTTTGTCCGAAAAACCACAAAACGGGAATGCGGTAGCCGACCTGGACCAATCGAAAGATGTCCAAGTCATTAACGAATCACCAATTGAAAATATTCCAGCGCAAGGACTGGACAATGTAATAGCGGAAGATGCTGCCATAAAAAAGACGCCACCGCCCCGCCTTATACAAACTCTAATTGAAAAGGGAAGCGTCTCAAGAGAGAAAATCAATCGGGCGATAGAAATTCAAAAAAGCACAAACGATAAACGTCGACTAACCGACATCCTTGTCGATGACCTTGGGGAAGATCGCGAATTAATATTTCAGACGATAGCGCGCTATTACTCATTTGACACTATCGATCCAACCGCAGCTTTTGGCAACAAAGAACGGTTACAGTTTATTCGTCAAGTGCTGGACTCGCTTCCGCCTTATTACTATGAAATGGCAATCCGGCGAAAGGTGCTACCCTACGAGATGTTCACGAACGGGTATGATAAAATAATTGTCGTAACTCCAGATACAACCCACCCGGAAGTACATTCGATTGCACGTGCACTTCAGTTTCCAAAATACGAAATCAAACACGTCAGTTTGGCAAATTGGAATGAACTATGGAGGCAGCTTGCCTTTGATCAGGGCGCAAAACAACTTGGGCTTGACATTGAAGACGAATTTGTTCAATTAACAAAAGACGAAAGTGAAAAAGAACTCGAACGTTCGCTTGAAGACGAAATTGGCAGGGGGAAACTTAACGAGATTGTTGAAAGCCTGTTGGCGGATAGCGTTCGTACAGGCGCCAGCGACATTCACGTTATACCTAAAGGCGCGAATAGAACAGAATTTCATTTTAGGATAGATGGAAAATTATCATTGTGGAGCGCAATAACAGACATGCGGGCGGAAGCGGTCATCACAGTAATTAAAGACCGAGCAAAAAATCTTGATAGGTTTGAAAAATTTCTTTCTCAGGATGGATTTGCACAGAGAATGATTGACAATAAAATCTTTCGGTTCCGGTTTTCCACAATGCCGATTTATGGCAGTGATCTTAGAAGCAAACTAGAATCCATTGTTATAAGAATTCTCCGTGGTGCAGACGATGCTATGGGGCTTGAATCTTTGGGTATGGATCAAAGGAGCCTTGAAATATTCCGAAAGTCGATTCGCAAAACCCAGGGCATGATCATCTTTACAGGACCAACGGGCAGCGGAAAAACAACATCCCAGCACGCAGCAATTCAGGAAATAATGGATCCCGGAATTAATATCATCACTATTGAAGATCCTGTTGAATACTTGATCGAAGGATGCCGGCAGGTAAAACTCAACCACAAGCTCGACTTCGAAGGAGCATTGCGAGGCCTGTTGCGACACGACCCTGACGTTGTAATGGTTGGCGAAATGAGAGACAAAACTACAGCTGAAATTGCCGTGAAACTTGCCAACACGGGACACCTTATTTTCTCTACGCTTCACACTAACGACTCTATAAGCGCAATAACACGACTTTATAACATGGGCATTGAGCCATTCTTACTTGCGTATACTGTTAATATTATAGTTGCCCAGCGCTTACTTCGCAAGTTATGTAATCGATGTAAAATAGTAGATGAAGATATAGATGTAGATATGCTGATGGAAGCAGGGCTTAACGAGAAGGAAATCAAAACAACCCAATTCTACAAACCGGTTGGATGCGCTCATTGTATAAAAGGATACCGTGGACGCATAGGAATTTACGAAGCTTTTGCAATGAATAAAGATATTAGAAAGATTATTTTGAAATCAAAAGACTCAGTAGACGAAGAAGCTCTCCGAGCTTTAGCAGTTCAGAATGGTATGCATACACTAAGGCAGTCCGCGCTGAACCTGATAACAAGCGGAATCACATCTTTCGATACAGCAGAAGGAATGTTGATAGAAGATTAAGGCAATTTCTTGGATGGCAAACTGGCCGCCCGTAGACGGCGACCCTCCCAGTTGCCAAAGCCGAAAGCCCGAGATTAACGTCTCGGGCTTTTTATTTATCTCGCATACGTGAAAGAATTACTTGCTTTCCATTTTCAATGTTTCTGCCGTTCCCTCGATCAGCTTCTGGGCTTCATACGATTGTATGTCGCGTATCGTATTATGAATGCGTTTCATCGCACCCTCTATACGATCAAGATAGCGCATGATCTCCGGATCTGTTTCAAACCGCCGGCGTATCTCTTGCGTCGTGACGGAAATAATTGCAAGCGGATTATTTACATTATCTTGAAGCAGCATGGTAATGTCATTGACAAGGGTACTGTAAATTTGCTGCCTGTCCAGCGCACGCTCAATATTCCGGCGAGTCTCTTCTTCCCGCTTATACGCCTTTCTCATTTTTTGAACCTGCAATAATGCCGCCGCCGCAAGCCACAAAAAGAACAGAGAGTCAAACTCCATAACATAATCCATGAATGTGTGCTTTTCGCCGACGCGCTGGAATAAATTGAGGGAAGCCATAAGGTAATATAAATAAATTACAACGGCAGCAATCAGAATTGGATATTTTTCCACGATTACTTGAATCTTCAGCCAAATTAAATCAAATAGTTTTTTCATTTTTAATTCCTTTTCTCAAAAAGAGGTCGTGATTCTTTTTCAATCAGCTTTACCTGCACAATCTTTACATTGACAATTAACCAGCAGGTGGTCCCACGTATAGATCCCGGAATTGTGACCATCAGCCCATTGAAGTTGAATTGCATATGCCCCAACCGGTTGAATGCTGATAAGTAAATAACACTCCGGCTCCCCAAGCATAGGTTGTCCAGGATGATGATGTAATAAAATATCTTCACCCTGACAGCCGGCGCACGGACAAATCTTTCGTAAATGGTCTAAAGTAAATTTACTTTCATGCCCATTGTCCCAGGTAATAGTCAAATCGGACGGGTTTGCCTTTTTAATACTTATAGGTTTAATCAACTTGTTCAACCATAATTTTAGTTCGGATAGTTATTTCTATCGTATCCGTAACAATAAGAGAATACAAAAAGGAATTGAGATAAGCAAGAAGGAGCACACAACTTATTGTTAAAAGTATTTACTTGCTTCTCCGTTCTTTTTTCACGAACTTTTTTAAGTTATGATAAAAACTTTATCGATTTTACTTGCCGATGTCTGAATTATTCGTGGATATTGTTATCCCCCTTGCAGTGGATAAGTCGTTTACATACACAGTTCCGCAAGAATTGCAAGCCGCGGTGAAGCGTGGCGTGCGTGTAATGGTTCCATTCGGCAATCGCACGATTATAGGTTTGGTCACCGACATCAAATATAAAACTGAAATTAAAAATCTCAAATCTATCAAAGATGTTATAGACCCAGCACCCCTAGTGCCTGACGATCTCTTTCAACTTACCCGCTGGATGGCGGAGTATTATTTTGTATCACATGGCGAGGTGTTTAAATCTGCCCTCCTTCACGGCATGTTGAAATCCGGAAAGAAAACAGCTTCCCTTCTCATCGGCGATGTTGATCGATGGCTTGCCGTTAACAAACCTCCACCAAAACAAGCAACGATCTTGCGGGCATTACAATCGCTCGGCACGATCGGTATACCCCTGCTTGAAAAGCGCCTGAAGATCGGGACAATTCACGCTCAACTGTATGCTCTTTCCAGGCAAGGAGTTCTTAAAATTGAAGAGGAAAAATTCAAACCGTTTCTCAAACCCAAATATGAAAACGTTATCAGGATAAATCCTCAAGCTCAGAATACATGGCAAACATGGCTGAAGGAATTATATTCACGGTCGGCGAATCGCTACGCGAAGCAGGTATCTCTTATACAGTCGCTGCTTCAGGTTGGCGCAGACGCCGAATCTATTTCTGTGACCGAGCTTTTGAAACGCGCGGGTGCTAACATCTCGACTGTTAAATCTCTTGAGAGAAACAGAATCATTGTTCTGTCGAAGCAGGAGATTACGCGGGTGCCGGAGTATGATTTCTACAAATCGGCATTGGGCGCGATAGATTTTCAGTTAAATTCAGATCAGGAAAAAGCATTAAGGGAAATAAACGAACAAACGGAGAAAGAAACTTTCGGCGTCTTTCTTCTCCACGGCGTTACCGGGAGCGGCAAAACGCATGTATACATCGAAGCAATTAAGGAAGCACAGAAGCGAGGAAAGTCGGCAATAGTTCTTGTTCCGGAAATTTCATTGACGCCGCAAATTGTTCGAAGGTTCAAGTATTTCCTCGGAAAAAATGTCATCGTTATGCATAGCCGCATGTCCGGCGGCGAACGCTACGACGCATGGCGCATGGCATGGGAGGGAAAATGTTCCGTTGTAATAGGTCCCAGATCAGCGGTCTTCGCGCCGTTAAAAAATATCGGACTTATCATAGTGGATGAAGAACACGAAACATCTTATAAGCAATACGATCAGTCGCCGCGTTATCATGCCAGAGACGTTGCGATTATGCGCGCATTATTCTGCAAGGCAACAGTTGTTCTTGGCTCGGCAACACCCTCGGTCGAATCATATTCGAACGCTGTAAACGGGAAGTATAAATTGCTTGAACTGCCGGTTCGCGTAGATAATTCGAAAATGCCGAAGATACAAATTGTCGATATGACACAAGAAAGAGCGAAAAAATTAGACGCACATCGGTCTGCGCGGAAAGAGGCGTTCAAAAAAGACAAAGCGTTGGCAAGGCTATCGAAACGGAAATTTGAGTTTGGCTCTATATCTGACATTCTTAAGAATCAAATAGCAGACCGCCTGGTGAAAAAGGAAGGAATTATACTTCTTCAAAATCGCCGCGGGTTCGCTCCGTTCATTGAATGCCCGGATTGCGGCTACGTCGAGATGTGCGACAACTGTAATATATCGCTCACATATCACGCCACCCACGATCATTTGAGATGTCATTACTGCGGGCTAATTAAACAGATACCTATCTTTTGCCCGCAATGTCAGTCGGTTGATATTCAATATCGCGGATTCGGAACACAGCGGGTAGAGGATGAATTGAAAAAACTTTTTCCGGACGCCAGACTATTACGCATGGACTTAGATACAACATCCGCGCGCGGCGCGCACGATAGAATTCTGAAGCAATTTTCCGAAGGCGAGGCTGATATACTTCTCGGCACTCAAATGGTGGCAAAGGGACTGGATTTTTCTCGCGTTACACTTGTCGGGGTAATTTCGGCAGACACACAAATGCTTTTGCCTGATTTTCGATCCGGAGAACGAACATTCCAACTGCTGACACAAGTCGCGGGACGCGCGGGGCGCAGTGCCCTCGAAGGTGATGTAGTAATTCAGACATATCAATCGAACCACCCGAGCCTGGTGCATGTTCTTATTCACGACTTTAACGGGTTTTATGAGGAAGAGATTGCGTTCCGGAAAGAACTAAATTATCCGCCATTTTCCAGATTGATTTTGGTAGAATTCAAGGGAGTTAATGAGCGCGAAGTATTGGAATGCGCGAAGAAATTTGCAGTGATAATAAAAAAACACGGCTCTCAAGTTATCGTCTTAGGACCTTCAGCCGCGGCATTTGCCCGGTTAAAGGGATTGTATAGATGGCATATTTTAATAAAGAGCGTTAAGACAAAAGATCCCGCAGGCAAAAGGATTCATTATATACTGGAACAATCCGTAGCGATTTATCGAAATACTCCGGCGGGAAAAAATAAAGCGACAAGAATGATAATCGATGTTGACCCGACGGGGATGATGTAGAATGATTTCAGGCGCGGAAACTTCGGCATTGTACTACCGCGGCTTGAGCGAACTTGCGTTTACGGACCAACAGGATTTTCAAATCGACATCGACAGGCACAACATATTTTTACCTAAATGATTATATAGGTAGAACATTAGCTGTGATGAAAGGCAACGGCGATGTGCAGATGCTAAACATTTACGGTCTTGATAATATAGGGTACATGACCATAGCTTACGAGACCCAAGGTGGAGGTGGTGGTGAAGAAAATTCTGCTGTTGCATTGAACGGCTCGGTGCCGGATGCTACCCCCAGTAGCGCTGAAACCAGCACAGCCCTAGAAGCAGCTCCCGGTCTCACCGATTTGGTTCCTCCCGATAGCAGTGCGAGCATTAGCAGTGGTGTGACCCAATTAAGTACCGGTGGCGGTGGAGGAGGTGGAACAGTGATTCGCGTTGACAGCCGCTATTACTACCTCAAAGACCACCTCGGCACAATTAAGATGACGGTTGACGCAAACGGCAACGTTACAAGCTACGACGATTATTACCCGTTCGGTATGGTTATGGCTGGACGCTCAGGTAACTTTGGGCAGGGTGATACGAGATATAAATTTATCTCAAAAGAACGTGACGTAGAAACAGGATATGATTGGCTGGGTGCAAGAGGATATGATTCACGCATCGGCAGATTCTTAACGATTGATCCACTTCAAGATGATAACCCAGAAGTCAATCCGTATCATTATGCGTTTAATAATCCGGTACGCTTCATCGATCCGACGGGCCTTGATGGAGAAGATAACGTTAAGAAGGATGATGATCCGAAAAAGATTTATATTCTACCGGAAGTTGTTATAACTCCAGAACAACCATCGTGGGCAATGATGTTTTTGGGATTAGCAGGAAGTGGCTTAGTTGAATATGCCCCTCATCCCGGTTTAAAAATTGCTGGTAGTGTAATTCTTGGCAGTATTGCCGCATATCAATTTTTGAAGCCGTTCCTTTCGGAGAACAAGAAGGCAGAACCTGCTTCACAAAGTAAACAGAACGCGAAAATAAAGAAGGAGAGAAACCCCGCACAAGATAAAAAATTAACTTCTTCTGAAATCAGAAAACTGAAGGAGAAGGGGTACGATCCACATGAGCTAAAAGACTATCAAAAGGGTAAAGACATTTATAAGGATAAGGATGGTAATTTATATATCAAGCCGTCAAATGGACAAGGCCCCGGTGAGCCTCTTAACATTAATATTAATAATCTATAAGGAGTAATATGACGCACGAAATTCAAGTTTCGTTTGTGGTTACGGAATTCGATAAACCACCATCATACATTTCTGAGATAATGCAGCTATCTCCGACAAAAACATGGCTAAAAGGGGATCTAATTCTTAAGACAGCACTTAAGCGGAAGAGTAATGGATGGTTATTAAAATCAAAGCAACCGCAACATTTTCCTGTTCACAAACATATTCGTTCACTTATTACTGAACTTGAGCCTGCCAGCAAAGTACTGCAGCAACTGAGTTCAACATTTAGTTGTCAGATATCTTGTGCGATCTACTTGAGTACGAGTTGCAATGATAGTAATCCACAAGTCTATTTAGACAAACAAATTCTATCTTTTCTTGCTTCAAATGGCATTGACCTAAATATTGAGCATTATATCATCGAATGAGCGAGGTGGCAAATAGGAAGTGAAAGGGTTCCAGCGCTTGAGCAACATTGGTTCTAACATAAGTTTGGTTATCATAGACGATACGCCCTATAATTTTACAGGCAAAGAACGAGATGTGGAT
Organism: Bacteroidota bacterium; assembly: GCA_020056225.1. Classification (GTDB taxonomy): domain Bacteria; phylum Bacteroidota; class Ignavibacteria; order UBA10030; family SZUA-254; genus JAGVIE01. The sequence continues at coordinate 1,452 of JAGVIE010000011.1, read as the reverse complement.
ACCGGTTATGATTATTTTGGTGCAAGGTATTATGACTCGAGAATTGGAAGATGGATGAGCGTGGACCCGTTGGTAGAGAAGTATCCTGGTTTGAGTCCATACAACTATGTAGCTAACAACCCGCTCTTGTTAATTGACAAGAAAGGTGATTCGGTTTCTGTAATCACCTCGGGTCCGGCTACACAAAATACCCCTACTAACTCCACCAGCAATAGCCTTGGAGGTCATACAGCAATCAATGTTGATGGAAATATTTATTCTTTTGAAGGGAATGGAAAATGGCAAGAATATCAGTACGATGGATATATGGCAAACGAAAAACAAGTCAGAACAGTCACGGAACAGACTGTTGATGTTGATCAAACAAAAGTTCAGGATTTTCTTGATAATTCACAGAATGGAACTTACAATGTGGAGACCAACTCCTGTGTGTCAAATACCATTGGTGCATTGGATGCTGGTGGTATACCGTTCAACCAACCTAATGGTGCGGTGACCCCAGAGCAACTCTCGAACACACTGCAGAACTCTCGCTACGTAACGAACTCTGCTAATACAATCTCGCTGAGCAGTTCCTCTATACTCGGAACCATTATCTACAAATCTGCTAATTCAATCTTGGGACCAAGCGTAATTAGACCTCTGATAGGAGCTACCAGATTGAATACGGTACCATTACTACCAAGGAAACCATGATACCTATACCGGAAAGATTCGTTCCTCAATTTATAAAGCAAAATCGGAAAGTCAGATTGCTTCTCATAGTCTGTCTGTTTTTGGGTTTTATTTTCTTGGTCATCTATGAAGCGAAACAAATTGACAAGGGCTTCCGCGCAGGACCCGACATGAGAGGTCTTCGAAAAAATATCACCAATGATCTATTTGACTCTGTCGCGGTTGGTCTTAGAATGTTTTACGCAGAACATAGACATTATCCTAAAATCGATGGAAAACATTTTTTTGATTCGATAAAACAGTACATCAGTGTTGATGATGTTTACGTTTACGCAGATTCCCTCGATAAGGACGGAAGGATGACACCTATCAAGAAGCGTGGTGGGAAGAATTTCGATTACTGTTCTTTCAATAATACTTACTTAGGTATCGGGAGCCACGAATTTACAATTATTTATAGGTTGCTAACACCGGATTCTTATCTACTCTATAGCGTTGGAGAAAATCATATAGATGAAGATGGTCACGGTGATGATGTATTATATGAACATTGATACCTGAAAATACAATTTTAAAGATCACCTCGGCACAATAAAGATGGCAGTTGACGCAAGCGGCAATGTTACAAGCTACGACGATTATTACCTGATATTTCTAAAAGGTCTCCGTGAGTCAGGGGAAATTCGTATGATTGATTACCGAATCAAATCAACGCTTTCAGAACTAACTCACAGGAGAACCATATGTTATATACAGGTATTGATTTACACCGCCAGT
>JAGVIE010000057.1 GCA_020056225.1 Bacteroidota bacterium | reverse complement strand
TCTTCTTCTTCTGACTTGTTCTGCTTCCATTTCGGACTTCTCCTTTTCTCTAATATACTGGCTTTTCTCTCTGTCCGAAAATTAGGGGGAAGATCAATCAGTCTCAAACACTTAGAGATTAATTAATGTAGAACAACCATAAGGGTATTGATAATACCCAAAAACAGGTAGGAAGTTATCGCGATTCCGACGACCCACCAAAACGCTAAAGATATTTTTTCTTCTAATGTAATGACCATAATACTTTCTTGGAGTACACACTATCTATAACAAAATATAATCTTGTCAATGCTTAATAGCAAGAGAAAAAATTTCCGCCTACCGTTATTAATAGATTTCCATGCTAAAGGAAGAAAAAATTACGTAAAATGGTAAGAGGGGGCTATTTTTCAGATTTGTCCACGATGTTCCGGATTGCTTGATGGATTTCGTGCATATCGACCCGTCCTTTACGAAGATAAGGAATGCCATGAATCTTCAGCTCGGTTATATCCTTAACATCCAGGTCACGGCCGGTAATAACAATAATAGGGATATTTTTATGCTTTGTGTTAGCTTTGATTTCCCTAATAAGGTCAAATCCGCTTAATCGGTTTAAAGCGAGGTCCATTATTATGGCAGAAGGTTTTTCTTTATCAACCCAATGGATGAAATTTTCTTCAAGTGGGAAAACAACCCCCCTATAGCCTTCGTCCTCAACAACATATTTCATCAGCTCGGAGAATCCCGGGCTGTCTTCAACTATCAGAACAGTTTTCTTCTTCATGAGTTAGGTAAAGATTGTGTCGTACAGAGACGTAATAACTGAGTCCCTACAGCAGCGATAATGAATTTTTCGAATTGAAATTCCTAATTAACATATAGAGATTTCAAATAAAAGTCAAATAAAATCTTTAACTTTGACTTTCTGACAAAATATTAGTACATTATAGTCAGAAATTTTAGAAATCACTTAAAAATAAGGGAAAATCATTATGTTTGCGGTAGTTGATATCGGCGGGCAGCAGCTAAAAGTCAGCCCAGGAGCGCGGGTTTTTGTTCCTCGGTTGTCTGCGGCGATTGGAAGTACGGTGAAATTTGATCGTGTGTTACTTATGGCTGATGATAAAAACGTGCAAATCGGTAATCCTTTTATGAAAGACCATTCGGTAGCCGCGAAGATCATCGGTTTTGTGAAGGACGATAAGGTAATTGTTTTTAAGAAGAAGAAACGTAAAGGTTATCGTCTTCGTCGCGGACATAGACAGCAGTACACTGAAATTGAAATAACAGATATCGGTTAAGGAGAATTTTGTATGGCTCATAAAAAAGGCGGCGGAAGTTCAAGAAACGGACGCGATAGTAATTCACAACGATTGGGTGTGAAACGATTTGGCGGCGAGAAAGTTACCGCCGGAAGTATTATCGTGCGCCAGCGCGGAACACGATTTGCCCCCGGTGTAAATATCGGCATTGGCAGTGATGATACGCTCTTTGCAATGAAGGATGGTATTGTATCCTTCCAAAAGTTCGGAAAAGCCAAAAAAGTCGTGAGTATTGTAACCGACTAACTGTTTTTAATATGCGTAAAAAAGCCATCTCGAAAAATCGGGATGGCTTTTTATTTTCAATAAAACTATAGACCTATTTCAAATTCATTTTCATTATTACCGCCGCTCCGTGCGAAGTATGCGCGAAACCAACCTCATCCATCAATGAACGCATGAGAAAAATTCCCCGTCCGTTCTCGCGTAATAAATTTTCCTCCGATAGCGGGTCGGGTAGGGCTGCGGGATTAATTCCAGTTCCTTCGTCTTCAACAGTAACGATGAGCGTGTCATTAAGGTATTCGCAAGTCAACGTAACCTTCTTCTTGGGATTACGATTGTTCCCGTGAATTATTCCGTTATTGACCGCCTCTGTAGCAGCGACCAGCAGTTTATTGAACTGTATCTCATCAAGATTCAGCAACTTGCTGATATTTTCCAAATAGTGTTCGACTTTAGTAACCTGCTGCGGATCACTTTGAAGAATTAAAACATCTTTGAAATGTTCATTAGTAGTCATTTAAATAATCAAAGATTAATATTGAGTAATAGTGACATCATGGTCACACTGCGTGGTGGTTGACCGATTTGTGACTGTGATTCATACCATCCACGAATTGAGCAATGCGTCCGCTGTCCAACATCAATTTCTATGCTCGATACAGGTCCTATGCTGCGAAGATAACCGTTGAGAGAGCGTTCGCGACCATTATAATCAAATTTTAACTGACTAAAATAACGAATACCTATAGACAAAAGCAAACTCTCATCGAAACGATATCGAATAGCACCAAGATATGTCTTTTCTTCGAAATAATTGACGGGACGCTCGGAGAATGTCTGCCATTGTAATTCCCCACGTTCATAAAGGCGAATATTGTTGAACCAATGAACCCCCAAACGCGGCGTTATGGATATACTGGTAGAATCAATGAATGCAAATTGACGGAACGAATAGCTGCGGGGCGATGAAGATACCGACTCAAAATCATAAACCGTATAATTTGCAAGCACCTCAAATGTGTTCGAGGTGATAATATTCTTCCACGGCAGATATTCGATTACGGGCGCAAGCCGAATAACACGATTCCAATTATTATCGGCGCTTCGCGCCGCAAAGAGATATACAAGGTGCGATAGGCTTGCGTCAACAGCAAGATGAACATGCAAATGCTGATTTATACGATGGTTCGTAGAAAGATTAACAAGATATAAAAGCTCATCGCGGTCATCGTCGTTCTCTTTGCTCGGTGTGTCATATTTAAGTATAGTGGCAGAACCGGAAAGTGAAACGGTATCGGAAGATGAAACACGCCATTCCATCATCGAGGCTAACGATGTGCGCCGCGCATGGTTATTCTTTCGCTCTTCGTTTTTAGTAATCAGGTCTGTTGCAGACGAGCCATCCTTGCCAATTTCGGGCAGCCGGTGTTTTTCATCTCGCTCAAGATATGAAAATGCCAGAGAAGACATGAGCGACTTGCCGAATATATACATAGCACGCATTGTTCCTTCCATTTTCAATTCATTAACGCTTGTGTTTGGTTGAGATTGCGACGGGTCATTTATATTTTTGTATCTCGTTGAACGATTAATCTCGCGCGAGTAGATATTCCCATGAAATGTCCACAACATTCTATCGTTCACGCTGTAATTAAGCGTATCACTGATAGCGAATACATTATCGAATCGGGATTCGATATTGTATAATATATTATGTTGGCGCATAAGAGCAGAATCGGCGGAGAGATAAAAATCCCGCCGGTTACGATAGTAATTGAACTGAACAAGATTGCGTGTTTGCCCAAAAAATATTTTCTCAATTCCAACGGAAGCATTGTGAGTTTCAAGCGTGCGCGGATTAAGCTTATCGTATTGAAATGATCCTCTTACCCGGCTAAGATATCCGGAAAATGTGATGCTGTCGGAATTTAGACTAAGCCAGTAGGAAATACCACGATTCTCCTGATCGAGCTGTTTGTCAAACCGTATTCCGATGAGAGGTTCAATAATCAATTGTTCGAAAGGTTGGATGGCAACTCCGCCGTAAGCGCCATGTGAAGAAGCTTTCCCGATGCCCGTTCCTACGCCGCGATTATCGGAAAGGATAAACGATGAAACATTTGATGCCGCCGATAATTTATCTGTCAGCCGATAACGAAGCCGCATATCAAATAATTGATTATCGGTAATAAGATTGCGATTAGTTCTTATTAGAGTCGATAGAAACTGTTCGTTTAGTCGAATAAATAACGGACCGATCGAATTTTTGTAAAAAGTCGCACCGGTCCAGTGATATGTATTCAGGGATTTGTCAAATAGAATTGATGCGGTATTGCGTTGAAGTGTATCCACCTGAATTCCTATAATTCGCTTTGCAGTCGAATATTCTTCCTGTGCGTTCGTAATGGATGATAAAAAAAACGCCAATCCAAGCAGGGCATGCATTGGAAAATGTCTCAGCATAGCCCCAGAATTTTTCCGGCATCCACATTGAGCGAAACACCATTAATAAAATTGGCTGCGTCGGAAGCGATGAAGACAACGATCTTTGCAATATCCTCAGGTGAGGCGATGTATCCGCGGGGAGATTGCTCAACTATCGATTGCCGGATCTCTTCAGGAGTTTTCCGTAAAATTTCAGCCATAGTATTGAAAGTCTCGATCGTAAGCGGAGTATCCGTTGTTCCCGGATTTATGCCATTGACAATAATTTTATCGGGTTCGAGTTCTCTGGAAAGTGATTTTGTAAAATTAATCAGGGCGCCGTTCGTAACCCCCGGCACCATATATAAAGGGTGCGGCTCTTTACCGGCTGTTCCGATGATGTTGATGATTTTGCCGCTGCCGTTTTTTTTCATGTGGGGTATCACTTCTCTTGCCATTCGAATGTAACCGAGGAGTTTAAATTGAAGATGATATTCCCAATCTTCGTCGGTTGTTTGGAATATCCCGCCGATATGCGCACCGCCGGCATTATTGATGAGAATATCGATGCGGTTGAATTTCTTTGCTGTTGCGGCGACGAACCTCCTGATGTCATTCAATTTCGTAGTGTTTGCCTTGACAGCAATGATGTCCGCCTTAGTATGATATTGGATTTGATCTGTAGCGAGTTTCAATTCCCGTTCATCGCGGGCGCACAATGCAAGCCGCGCACCCTCTTCAGCCAGAGCCTGCGCAATAGCTCTGCCTATACCCTTGCTGGCTCCGGTGATTAGAACAACTTTACCCTGAAGACCCGTATTCATTGCTCGATATTCCTTCGTTTGAGGAAACCGCTGAACCGATTATTGCTTGTCATATGATATATAAAGTTCATGAGTTGTTTCAAGGAAACATTATAATATAACAGAATAAGTAAGCGGGTGCAAAGACTTACAATAATTACAAATCTACTTTTTGCTCTCTTACGGGGATTACAATATCCGTGAATCCGGTTTCTTTCAATCCATTTTGCAAACTCGTGGAGCGTTCTATTTCACCATGGACCAAAAATATTATTTGAAGATGCCGTTTATCGAAGCGGTTAATGTATTTCAGTAGATCATCATTGTCCGCGTGCGCACTGAAAGAATTATGAACGACAACTTCCGCTTTTCTCATATACGTGCCGCCAAGAATATTAACTTCTTCTTCCCTGTCAATAAGCCGTTTGCCAAGTGTGTGTTCAGCGCAATACCCGACCATCATAACGGTATTGCGGGGGTCCTGGATATTATTAGCGAGATGGTGCAAAATGCGCCCGGCTTCGCACATTCCGGATGCAGATATTATCATGCACGGTTCTTTCTTGTCGTTGAGTTGTTTTGATTCTTCGGCAGTTCGAACATACCGTAATTGCTTGAACCCGAATGGATCGTGATGCTGATCGATATGCTTGAACGTTTCCTCGTCGAAGCATTCCGGATGTTTCTTAAAAATTTCTGTTGCATTAATTGCGAGCGGACTATCGATATATATAGGAATCCGAGGCAATCTTCCCTCATCAAATAATTTATGCAAAGAGTAAACCAGATCTTGAGTTCTTCCGACGCTGAATGCAGGCACTAAAACTTTTCCTCCGCGGCTGATTGTGCGTTCAAGATCGGCGATGAGATGCTTTTCCATATCATCAGGCGGATCGTGCAACTTACCCCCGTAGGTACTTTCCACAATCAGAGCATCAACATTACCCATGTGGAGAGGATCCCTGATAATTGGCATGTTCCACCTGCCGATGTCACCGCTAAAACCGAGAGTTTGCATCATTCCATTTTCTTTACTTGCTATCCTGATAGAGGCAGAGCCAAGAATATGTCCGGCATCTGTAAATTTTGCCGTTACATTCCTGAGAACGTCAAATGATTTTTCATAAGAAATTTCCCGGAAATATTCCAATGTTTTTACTGCATCATCGACGGTGTAGAGCGGTTCGATTGGCGGTTCATAGTTTTTCCTGCGTTTCTTATTTAGATACTCGGCATCTTTCTCGTGGAGATAGCCGCTGTCGGCAAGCATTATTTCACATAAGTCTTTTGTCGCAGGCGTGGAATAGATCGGACCGTTATATCCCTGCTTAACGAGATTCGGCAGATTGCCGCTATGGTCGATGTGTGCATGTGAAAGGATAACTGCATCAATCGATTTAGGATCGAATGGAAAACTTTTATTGCGCTCATTAGCTTCGGCTCGCCTTCCCTGGAAGAGTCCGCAATCGAGTAGGATACGATAACCGTTAATATGAAGAAGATGCATTGAACCTGTTACTGTTCGTGCGGCGCCAAGAAATTCTATTGTCATTTGTCGGTGGTAATTTGTTATTTGCTGTTGGCTTATGATTTTATTATCGTAGCGTTTATCATATCTATTTTCCCTCTTTCATAATTATAATTCCCGAGGTAGCCGGAACAATTGCAGTGTTTGTTAACATTGCAAGAGGTTTTTTGAGAGAGACTCTTTTGTCGTTTGCTATTACCGACCATTTACCCTTAGGTAAATTAATCTCACCTGTTTTTGTCGGATTGCCGTTAATGATTATGATGAAATTGTCTTTTCCTTTAACCGATTTTGTTTTCTTCGCGTCGAGTTTAAAGGCAATCAGAAAATCATCATTGGTTGATAAAAATTCCACAGCTTCTTTCGGCGCACTGCTGAAAATTGGATATTGCTTCCGAAGATCGATAAGTCCCTTATAATAATCGAACAACTCACGGTTGAGGTCACGATGGTAGTAGTTGAGATAATTGGTTTCATTGTCTTTCTCGTAACTGTTTCTGTCTATCATTCCAACGCGAAGATCCGGCACGCTTGTGGGAGCAATTACTTTGCTTCGCGCGTATTCCTGCCCTTCATGAATCATAAGAGGACCTTGCGAAGTGCAAAGAAACAGTGCGGCAATTTTGCTGAGTGCAAGTTGCGCAGACGTAAGTTTGACGTGGCTATCCGTTTCAGCGACAAGAGTAGTTTCGGTTGCAGTGCCGGTGGCGATGCGTATGAAATCCCCCATAGTATTGTCGTCGTGCGACTCAAGATAATTGACGCTGTGTTCTTTTTGAAGATACATACCGCCATCTTGACGCAATGTACCGGTCACGAAACTCTTGACAGATCGGTTTGAATTTTTATCTTGGAATCTTCCGAAGATAAAACCGGCATCGTTGTGAGGGTTTTGTCCCTTAACACCGTTGCGGAACCTGTCGTTCCACGATGCCCACCCGATATCGCTGAATCCGGGAGGATCGTACTTTCCGCCGCCCCATGCTTCGGCGATCAAAATGACATTCGGATTGATCTTCTTTGCTTCAATAGCAATTTGTTTGCATGTTTCCCAATCAATCATTGTCGCAAGGTCAAATCGGAAACCATCGATGTGGTATTCCTTCATCCAGTATTTAATGCTTTCGATAATAAGCCGCCGAGCCATTGGACGCGATGTATAAAAATCGTTGCCGCATCCCGATGCTTTTGTAAAGTTGCCGGACGAATCTGTATTGAAGTAATAAAACTTATCGATGTACTTGAACGGATTATAATCGTACTGTGAGACGTGGTTATACACAACATCCATGATGACGGCAATGCCTTCGCGGTGGAGTGTCTTCACGAGATCCTTCATTTCTTTTACAGCCCGCCCGCCGATGCCGTTGTAATCACCGCGAACCATTGTGCCGTCGGAAGTGTAGTATGTTTCCGGCGCGAAGAAATAGCTTGTCATATATCCCCAGTGATTTCGCTCGTAAGGATTCCAGGTATTTACTTCACCGCTATCGTTCGTTACGCTGTTGTTTTTATAAGGGATTTCGATGTTGCCGAATTTTTGAAGCGGTAAAAATTCTACCGCATTTATGCCAAGTTCTTTCAAATATGAAAGTCCGCCGGTTTTTCCTTTTTCAGTCAAGCCGGGATATGTTCCCCGCGCGCTCACACCCGATGATGGATGCGCGGTGAGATCGCGTAGATGTGCTTCATAGATGATCAGTTCGTTATGATTCGTCGGTACGACAAACGTATCTCCTTCCCAATCGTATTTGGTATCGAGTATAAATGTCCTGGCGGGATGATGGTAATTATTTTTGGTGACTACCGCTTTCGAATATGGGTCGCTGATAACTATGGATGAATCGAACTTCTCGCCCGGTTCCTTAGGACCTTCGATCCGGTATCCGTAATACTTTCCGTATAATCTGCCGAAGGAATAATATTCCCACACGCCGCAGGAATCGCGCACCATCTTGATCTCCTCGCCTTTTTCATCGTCGAAATTCTCGAAGAGAACAAGCCATACCTGTGTTGAGCGAGGCGCGAAAAGACGGAAAGTCGTTCCATCCTTTTTAACAGTACAGCCGAGTTTTTTAGTAGAGTATAGGGAGGCAAATAATTTCTCCCGCGTAAGCGCAACCTGCCGCGCAGATATTGCAGTGGTTCCAATCGTTGCCATGATGACCGTAAGTAAAATGTTTTTGATAGACATGCGAAATAGTTGAAATATTATAGAATTAGTTCAATCTCAACGAAAATTATTGAAAAAAATTACGTAGAAATGTGATAAGATGCAAGAAAAGTATTTGAATACAAAGTAGATGAGTATTGAGTGATTAATCGGAAGGCGAGCTTACCTCGTGGCTTAAGAAAATTAAAATATATTCGCTACACTCATAGTAAAATAAAATCGTCTCGGCTCACTGAATCTGTATGTAAGATCGGCGCGGAGTATATCGAATATTCTGCTGATGCCGATACCCGCTTCCGAATACCAGCCCTCAGATGTTGATGTTGTGTTCATCCATGTTTGAGCGAACGAACCATGGAGAATCAACTCGATGCTGTTGCGATAGAGAAAAGGAATGTTGAGCGCAAGGAACGGTGTACTGCGGAAATTATGCTCGATGTTCAGCATTACAAAACGATCTCCGCCGAATTCTTTCACGCGCGCGCCATGAAGCACCCCGAACGGCGCGTAACCGCTTGCGCGCGAGTCGAGAACAAACAACCGCTGCGGAGGAAGCGTGCCGGCTCCAATGCCGCCGCTTAGTTTTATTTTCAGTGTCGGCGGGAAAAGCAGACTTTGGGAAAATGTCGCGATGTTATAATTCACAATCGCTTGATACCGTGTGAAGTTAAAATCACTCTTCAAAATTTTTGGAGATGAATGTTCAATGCTCAACTCAACAGCATCGCGAGGAATAAGGTTGAGCGCAACGGGCGCGTCGCCCCATCGTGCATCGAATTGAATACTGTGCATTTTTCCTTCGGTGATCAGGGGATTAATCCGGTAGGCTTTCTCGCGGGAGAAGAAACTGTAATCGGTGACATTCGAAAGTGAATAGTGCTTTTCATCGACGAAGCTTAACGATCCGCTCAATGTTCTTGAAGGATCGTAAGATAAAAAAGTTCTCCACCCTTTCGCCCGAAAGTAATCGCGGTAATCGTTTTTATCGATTAGAGCCATGAGAGCGATCGTAAAAGGACTGTAGTATCCTTCATCATTGACGTTGTCGAGCCGATCATAATATGTTCCCCCAATTTTTATCCGGCGGTTTTTAGTCGGGAAAACAATCGCGCCAATTTCATACTTCGATCTCTTATCAGAAAATCCATATCCTGCCGAACCGTTAACGCCTAAGAACGGCATGAGGGTATCAAGCTCAAGCTTTCCGCCGAAGAAAAATCCTTCCACACGATTAAATCGCGCATCGACATATCTGAAAAGAGCGTTTGTCCCTTCGCCGGTCAGGGATGCAAGCGCGCCGGTTGGCTTGAACTGTTTCTCAAGTGTCTGTGTGCTGTCGAGTGTTTCATATGCTTTTTGTTCTTCCAGAGTTAGCGGCAGTATCTCGTGCTGTGCCCAGAAAGTCGAGTCGAATTTAGCGGCAAGCGAATCGACGGTAAGGGAACGTTTGTGTAAAACACTGTCCGGTATCGTGATGTTTACCGCATAATCGTAGATGGAGGATGTAATATCGATTCCGATTCTCGGCAGTGAAAAACCCATCAGACTGATGCTGAGCGCCCCGTTGATGCGGTTATCGATCGGCATCCAGAAAATTGTATCATATAAAGCGAACTGCTGCCGGTAACGCAAATCGATATCTTTGATGAAAGGAAATGTAAATGTCTCGTTCGGTTTGACGTCAACGCCCATCACGGCATATGTTCCCTCGGCGATCATAATCGTTCCCTGAAAGAGCGGCCGCAAACGCGATTTTGGAATCATCTGAATTTTATAAATATCAACATGATTGACAACGGTTGTGCCGAGAAGTTTGTAATCATAATAATCAAGCGCCTCTGGGGCTGTAGGTCCGATGAACTTGAAGGAGGTAGATTTATTGTTTATGCCGACATTGAAAAGGTTAATCATATCGTCATTGAAATTGACTATACGATGTACTGCGGCAAAATTTTCGGTTCCGGGTATATTTTCCGTTTGGCGTTTTTGTTTAATAACTTCGCGAAGAGTATCGCCGACCAGCATATAGCCGGTTGAGTACGATTCTGTAATGCTTGCGATGGAAGTATCGCGCCTCAGCGCCTGACGTGTGAATGCGTCGAACTTGTACGATTTTAGTTTATCGATCCACTTTTTCTTATTGGCAATAGCTTTACGGATAATTTCAATCGCAGGGTCTTCAGCAAGCACAAGCATTTCGGGCATTTGAATGGGCGATGGCTGGAGCCTGCTGTTATAAATCAGCGGTTCTTTGATTGTTGTTTGCAAAGTCTCAGGCTGATATGCAAGGTAGCTGAAAATTATTTTGTAATTCCCCGGTTCAAGTGAGAGCGAATAGTTTCCTTGCGCGTTGGCGATTGTCCCCCTTGATGTTCCGAGAATTCTTACGTTGGCGGCGGCGAGCGGCTCACCGTTAGCCGCATCGGAAACACTGCCGCGGAGAACATAGAGATTCTGAGCAATAATTTCCGATGAACAAATTACAAGCAGAATTATTATAAAGCCAAGAAAGAAACGATCGGTCGATAATTTCATGTTTTTAAAAGAAAGTAGTTTGAAGTTTGTTAAAGCTAAGCAGATTTCACTTGATATGCAATACGATATTCATCGCATGTTGTTACAAAATAGAAACGCGAGATGCCGAGTAATCGACATCTCGCTTATTTAGTTAAAGTTAATAAACTTACTTCGTTAACACCATCTTCTTCACATCTGTAAAGTTTCCCGCTTTCAATCTATATAAATACATGCCGCTCGCAAGTCGGCTAAGGTCGGCAGTAATATTATATGCCCCGGCGGAATATTCACCATCTGCGAGTGTCATCACTTCTTTTCCGAGTATGTCATATACTTTCAAGCTGACAGCATTCCTCGTTGGTAAATCAAAAGAGATTGTCGTCGAGGGATTGAAAGGATTCGGATAATTCTGACCGAGCTTAAAATCAGTAGGCAAAAGCGAAATAGCAACTTCTTTCACACCTACGCTAACGTTCGTTACAATCAGAAAACAGCTATCTGCACCGGGCCAATCGCTTTCGGGAAGAAGATCGTTCTTTAATTCACTCTCAAGTCCGGATGCATGACGAGCGATGTCGTAATATCGGTAATCACCGCCAGCATAATCTTTCAAGCCGATTGAAGCCCCGGTCCATGAAGGAAGCGCGCCGGCAATCAGCGAACCATATGAGAACTCTATAATATTGGATGTCTCATAAAGCTTAACCTGGAAATTTAGAAATGTTGTTGTTGCAGGATCACAACAATATGCCGGAACATCCTTCCATTGAACGACGAATATCCGGTTCGGGGCAGAACCTGTGGTTATGTAGCTTATATGACCGGCTTCCGCGCTCAGATCAGTCCACCAGGGACCAAGCGCTTTTGTCGGATGCCCGGTTGTTGCAAGTGAAAATTGGAAATACCCTCCAAGCTGTGAGCTTGTGGATAAACCTAATAAATATCCCGGCGTTCCTGTTCCCAGCTCAATCCAACCATTTGTGCTAATCTGTACAGAATCATATAAATGTTTGTCATAGAGGAAGTTGAATTGTATAGGCGCCTTCAGTTGGACGTCATCACCGGATGGTCCACTTGATCCACTGACAATTTCATTGTAAGGAGAATAAATTTTTGAAACAGACCAGTTGGAAACGGTTGATGCAGCAACCACATTGAATGTGCTGTGCACAGTATCGTTACTGGTGTAATTATCGGCTGTGAGAGTGACAGCCTGCGCAAGGTAAGTTCCGTCAACAGTCGGAAGATAGCTTCCATCAAACAATACAAGTTTTGTTTCCTCTTTATCTAATCCGGCAATACGTTTTGTTGAAGAGTAAACTTCCGAGTCGCCGAGAAGTATTCTATACTTAACGTCAAAAGAATCGGTTTGTGCCTGTGTGCTGAGATTCCTGAAGGATGCCCGCAGTTGCGTTATTTCGGTTCCAAGATTGAATATAGATCCTTCACCCGGTGAATTTATAGCGAGAGCTTTATAATCAAAATAGTTCGATGGTAATTCATATAGAAGTTTTCTTTCCCAAACGCCGTTGCCGTGGGTTGCCACGCGCAATGTCCTGTTCGATTGAGAGATAACAAGATCGGAAACAAGAACTGCATCCGGAAGCCCTGTCTGGAAACTCGACCAGCTGCCACCGCCGTTGGTTGAGACGTAAACGCCAATATCGTTACCAGCATACACCACATCCGTATGTTTCGGATCTACAGCTATCGCCGTTGTGGGCGCGTCCGGTAGTGTTGCGCTGACATCGAACCAATTTGTCCCGGCATTGGACGATTTGAAAAGATGTCCTGCTCCAAATCCCCCATATGCGGCATAAACAATTTTTGAATTATTCGGATCAACAGCTAAATCGATCGGATATCTATCGGGAAGTGTGCCGGTAATATTTGTCCATGATGTTCCGCCATCGGTTGTACGGAATATATGTGCGTATGTACTAATGGGCGCAGTACCGACATAGACAGTATCCGGATTGGTTGCCGAAACAGCCATTGAAAGCGCGGGGTTGCCGTCAAGTAAACTGCCGCCGTTCATTTGTGACCAGTTCATTGCGCCGTCTGTCGATTTGAAAATTCTCCTGTCGCTAAAATAAAGAATATTAGTATTCGATGGACAGATTACGAATGGTGAATTCCACGCGCCGTATCCGCCAAAAGACCAGACACCGAAGAATGTACCGCCTCTATCGATAGATTTAAAAATAGTGCCGCCGTAACGGTTAACAGCGTACATAATATTATCGTTTGATGGATCTATCGCAGTCCACCCGCTCTCGTCGGTCGCGCTTCCATGATCCCAAATAGAATTACCCAAATAGCGATAACCAGGAATGTGGTCTTGTGATTGAGCGAGAGCTATCAATGAATCCGTTGTTGAACAGGAAAATCCGCTGTAAATTTGCCCCGATTGCAAACCAAACCCTATATTATCGTATGAATCGCCGAAATCAGTAGAGCGGTAAATACCATCATCGTTCACAACATAGAGTATGTTCGGATCGGTTGGATGGATTGCGTAAGAATGATTGTCGGAGTAACCGCTTGAAACACTATAAAATGTTTTTCCTCCATCGATCGACCTGCTACGTCCGACAGCATTTAGAACAATAATGCTTGAATCCTGTGGATGAACAGCTACAAAATGAGAATACCAACCCTGAACGCCGTATAATCCGTTCGTGCTGGAATATTGTTTTAACTTTGTCCAGCTTCCGCCAAAATTTGTCGAACGGTAAAGAGCGGCAATACCCGTAGTATCATCGGCGGCGCTTGCATAGACAACATTCGGATGAGCGGCATATACCGCAAGCATTGTTTTACCGGTATAGCTTGGCAAAGGTGAACTGTTCCAATTGATTCCGCCGTCTGTTGTAAGCATGGTAACGCTTGAAGTAAAATTTCCGATAGTACAAAGAACTCTGTTAGTATCTGTTAAGTGAATCGCAATATCTTCCGCCATATAAACCCAGAGATTTTCTTCCCATGTCGCGCCGGCATTTGTTGTTTTATATATTCCCTCTGTGGTTGCCGCCCAGATAGTATGCGGATTGAGAGGATTCATCTTTAATGTTTGAATACCGCTCTGATCGCTGTAAGACCAGTCTAAACTTTTCACCCATGTGTTTCCGCCGTCGGTTGTTTTCAGAATACCGATTCCGTAGCTTCCCCTTGTTGTTCGAGCAACAAGTCCGCCAAGCGCCGTAGCATACCGATATACTTCACCCGTCCCTAAATACATCGTGTTCGAATCGGTGGGATCGATAACTATTGCGCTGATTCCCAACGCGGGGTATCCAAGTTTCACCTGTTCCCAGTCACCGCCAAGACCGCCCGTGCGCGAACGCCATAAGCCGCCGCTCGCTGTACCGACATAAACGGTATTTGGATTTAAAGGATTGAGCGCCACACTTTTTGACCTGCCCTGTAAATTGAGCGGACCTATAGGATCCCAGATACTACCGGAACTTAAGTCGCTTGAAACTTCCCGCACTATTAATTTTCTAGTTTGAAATGCTCTGAAATATTTGGATGCAGGAATGTCTTTATCCGGATATGCGCGGGAGAGCGTCCAGAAATTCAACGCTTCCAATGCGCCCGAAGTACCACTCTCTTTCAATTCTTCACGATTCCTGAAAGAAAGTTCCTCGACAAATGTGAATGAAATAAAACAGGCAATAATAAAAGTAATTAGACTTAGAGTCGGAACACATATGCGGTGCACGGTCTTCACCATAAAATAATTGATAAAATGGAATGAGAAAAAATACGTGGAATTAAACTAAGAATCAAGAGGATTAATTTGGAGAATCTTCTGAAAAATCATTCTTATCGTCACCCTGATCCAGTCGGAAGACTGGAGAACGGTCTCATATTCTTTAGAATCAAGATGTTTTTCCATCTGAAGCGGGAGAAACATGACAAAAAACGAATAAATCAGAAGTCTCTTGGAAAAAATCTTATGGAAATGAATGAACAACCACGAATATTAATCCCTTCATATTCAAAACTTAATTTGCATTGAAACTCCCGGTGACTGTCCGATGGAAGGGTAAACACTCAAGGTTTCATCACTTATCTGATGCAATAATGGAATCAGATACCCGATTGCTCCACCTATCAATCCGCCGGTGATTATATCTGTTGGGAAGTGCGACCCCGATTCGTATCGTAAGTATCCGACACAGCCTGCCCCCAGAAGCGAGCCTGCCCATATATACGGCTTCCAATCGGATTGCGGATGGTAGCTGCTATAAACTGTCGAGATGAAAACTGCCGAAGCGAACGCAAGAGTAGTATGTCTGGAAAAAAACGACTTTCTAGCCTCGGCTGTAGTTTTTTTTTCAAGCGGAACATCAGGGTTGTAAACAAAGGGACGAATCCTTTTTGCGGCGCCCTTACCAAGGGATGGAAGTGAAACTGAGATTGTCATGGTCTCTATGTACATTACGGTTATCGTCTTCCAATCTTTCCGCATTGAACTGTCGAGCAAGAGAACTATCGGGGCAGTTATGCTGATCCCGACAACCGCATTACTGGCTTCATCGAGATTTGCCGAAAACTTATATGTTGCACCGCGGTCAAACCGGCTTATCGATAGTCTCGAGAGTCCATTGATTTCACCGGGTGTTACAGGTTTCGGCAGATTATCGACTGTGAGAGCGGTGACACCCGTCGCTAAACTTGTTCCGAAAATTATTCCATCTTTTGTCCACGAACATTTATATGGCGATTGAGAAAACACCGACGCGGACAGAATAAAAGTCAGAAGCAATAAATAAATTGATCCTATAGGCTGACGCATTAGCATATCAACGATGTTTGTTCTTTACTTAGTCCAAATATACTTAATCTCTATGAAGCACAAAAAATATTTTCCCCGAATTTGCGCCGGGTAAAGTTAAGCTCAAATCAAAAACGCGATCAAAGTTGTAAGTGAGAGTAATTCTATTTATAAACTTAATGTTATTTATTGCAGAAGTCCATTGCCGCTTTTACGAAATCTTGAAAGAGAGGGTGAGGATTAGTGCCGCGTGAACGAAGTTCGGGATGGAATTGACCTGCAACAAACCATGGATGGCCGGATAGTTCTATGATTTCGATAAGATTGTTAGAAGGACATATTCCGCTGGTAATCATGCCGTTCTTTTCGAGATTATCTTTGAATGCATTGTTAACTTCATAGCGATGGCGGTGACGCTCGTGTACAAGCTCTTTTTTATATGCCTTGAATGCCTTTGTTCCCTTCAGCACTTTGCATGGATATGATCCGAGACGCATAGTCCCGCCGTATGCCGTTACATTTTTTTGTTCAAGCATAAGGTCGATTACATTCTGGTCAGTATTCTTGAACTCGGTGCTATGTGCCCGCGCGAGTCCGCAAACGTTCCGGGAAAATTCAATCACCGCGCATTGCAAACCGAGACAAATACCGAAGAACGGAATTTTATTTTCGCGAACATACTTTACCGCGGCAATCTTTCCTTCGATACCGCGCTCTCCGAAGCCGGGAGCCACGAGCAATCCGCAACATCCTTTAATATGCGCTTCAGCCCCATCTCGCTCTATATCTTCAGCGCGAACCCATTTTAAATTCACTCTGACGTTGTTTGCCGCTCCGGCGTGGACAAACGCTTCGGAGATACTCTTATAAGAATCCTGATGTTCTGTATATTTTCCGCAGACCGCTATATTAACCTGATTTTTAGGGTTTTTAATTCGGTCAACAAATTTTCTCCATTCTTTCAAATTTGGCTTAGGGCATGTAAGATCAAGCTTTTCCAAAACGATCTCATCAACTTCTTCGTCGGCAAATTGCAGTGGAGCCTCATATATTGTAGAAACATCGTGTGCGTCGACTACCGATTCGACAGCAACATTTGTGAAGAGTGCAATTTTTTCTTTCACTTCTTTCGTGAGACTACTCTCAGACCGGCAGATGAGAATATCGGGCTGGATACCGATTTCCAATAATGTCTTTACGCTATGCTGGGTTGGTTTAGTTTTTATTTCACCCGCATGCTTTATATAAGGAACAAGAGTAACGTGCGCGCAGATAGCATTATTTTTTCCTTTAGAGAACATGAATTGTCGCATTGCTTCAAGAAATGGTAAACTCTCGATATCGCCAACAGTGCCGCCGATTTCTGTAATTATGATATCGTATTGTCCTGTTTTCGCCAATGCCTCAAACCTTCGTTTAATTTCATCCGTGATATGGGGAATTACCTGAACAGTTGCGCCGAGGTAATCGCCGCGGCGTTCTTTCGTAATAACCTCGTTGTATATCTGACCGGTAGTTGCGTTGTTATTCTTTGTCATGTTTACATCGAGGAAACGCTCGTAATGTCCGAGGTCAAGATCGGTTTCAGCGCCGTCATCGGTTACATACACTTCGCCGTGCTGGTACGGATTCATCGTACCCGGGTCAACATTAATATACGGATCAAATTTTTGGATTGTAACGCGCAGCCCGCGGTTTTTCAGCAGAAGTCCAATCGAGGATGCGGCAATACCTTTTCCAAGCGATGATATTACTCCTCCGGTAATAAAAATATATTTAACTTTGTTCCTTGCCATAATATTTTCTCAAGATTTCATTGTGAGATTGCCTGAAGTAACTATTCCACCCGAAAGAACCAGCTTCAATCCTTCTTCCACTGTCATCTGCAGGGTCTTCGCGCTCTTACGCGGAACCAATACAAGAAATCCGGAAGTCGGGTTTGGCGGATTAGGAATATAAACGCTGATCATTTCCTCAAGTTCATTTTGATTTTCAATTGAGATTTCGTTAGTCACGAATCCAATAGTTGAAAAGCCCGGACTTGGATACTCGATTATCACGACCTCGCGGAAAGATCTTCCCTTTTTACCGGGCTGCAGAGCGCTGATGATATCTTTCATAGCCGTGTAGATAGTCCGGGCAAGAGGCACAGTTGAGATGAGCCGCTCAAACGTTCTGAGCACAGTGCGGGCAATAAGATTGCGGGATAAAGACCCGACTATGAGTATCAGTACAATCATAGTTATGAATCCGATGCCCGGAATGTGTCTTTCGAATATCCTGTCGAATATCGGCGACGCAATTCCATCCACTGCGCTGAAGAGAATATTCAAAACCCAGAAAGTTATTACTACGGGAACCATAACAACTAATCCTCTGCCGAATGTGTTTCGTAAAACTCCCCAAAAGGTCGGTTTGCTTTCGTCAGTATTCATGAACTTTGCGCTTTCGATTGTTTTAAAATACTTCTTACTCGATCCGCATCTTCCATAGTATCAACGGGGACGCTGTCGTGCTCTGTGACCGCGACTTTTATTTTATATCCGTTCTCAATGATGCGTAATTGTTCTAGTTTTTCGGTGCGTTCCAGCATCGATTCCTTCCACGAAGTAAACAGAAAAAGGAAATCTCTCCTGAAAACATATAAACCGAAATGTTTATAGTATGTATGACGATGGTGCCAGTTTTCTATTTTTACATCATCTCTATAATAGGGAATCGGTGACCGTGAAAAATATAATGCAAAATCATTCGTATCGATCACAACTTTCACTATGTTCGGGTTTGTCAATTCGTCGGTTAACGTAATCTTTTTTATTGCTGTTCCAACCTGAATCGCAGTATCGTTAATTAAGGGTCGAATTGTTTCATCAATCGTCTCCGGGGCAACCAACGGTTCGTCACCTTGAACGTTGACAATGATATCCGCCTGATCAAGTTCTTTCGCCGCATAAGCGATTCGGTCGCTGCCCGATTTGAGATCGGGGGGAGTCATCATAACTTCGCCGTTGAATTTTTTTACTGCTTGAACAATTTCTTCATGGTCGGTTGCAACGATAACTCTGTCAACGAGTGTCGACCGCTTTGTCCGTTCATAGACATGTTGAATCATCGGTTTACCACAAAGATCGATCAGAGGTTTTGCCGGTAGGCGGGTTGAGGCGTAGCGCGCCGGAATTATTGCGATTATATTCAATTTATTTTTCATTCCGCTAAGTTTTTTTGTATGATTTCCCGAACTTCATCGCGCAGTAATAACTCGGTTTCTTTTCCGCCTTCCTGCGGTGGCTTGATCTCATTTGCCAGCACTAAACGAATTATTCCCGGCTTGATTCTTGTTGAATGTTTTGGAAGAATCTTATGACTTCCATTGATAGTAACCGGAATAACCGGAATGCCCGATTTTACTGCAAGGTAAAATGGACCGCGCTTAAATTGTTGAAGTTTACCGTCCGGCGAACGAGTGCCTTCAGCGAAAAGAAGAACGGAAGCGCCTGTGCGAATATTTTTTGCGGCTTCTTCGAGACTTTGCGCGGCATCTATACCCTTAGCCCGGTTTATGCTTATATAGATTTTGCCGAACTTTAATGCCCATCCCATGAATGGGACTTTTTCCAACTCCTTCTTGTATACAAGACGGATCTGATCAGGTATTCCCGCAATGATGGAAGGAATGTCAAACTGGCTGGCATGATTTGAAATATAAATGTAACTCTTTGACCGATCTAAATTCCCGGCACCTTCTACTATGACTTTTACTCCGCTGATTACCAGGACACCTCGGGCAAATAACCGTGCGCATCCATGATATAAGTTGCCGTGACGATCGAAGGGAATCGATAACAATGTTAGAACAGCGACAACTGCCGTATACAAAAAAATCATGAGGATTTTTATCCAGGATACGATCATATTTGATACGTTCCTCTTAGTGCCCGGTGGTGGGGTAATTTTATCGATATAGTAACCGTGAAATAAATAGAAGGGTGCAGTAAGTAAAAGAAATGTTCCGGCGAAGATTTCATCGGCGCAATGCGCTCCTTTCACAGGTGAATTGCATCTTTGTTTGCATAAATTACAAAAAGGGAGTATTAAATGCAAAAGATCGGCGTGAAGGAATTGTTGTGTCCGATTTCATACTACACTTAGTTTATACTTAAAAGATAGTCATCGTGAATAAGGCGAAGATAAGGGAATGGTATGCCGGCAACATATTTCACGATATTGTCGGGTGGGGCACTTCAATAATACTAATTATTCTAAGCGCAATTCTTCTACTTTCCGGAAGTGGACTATAAGGTTTAGCTGGAATTTTATCAGAACATCTTATCAAAATCGCGATCGATAACTTTCCCGGCTGTTCGATGCCTTTCCCAAAAGATAAATAACTTCGGCGCACTCCAAAGGGTGAATAACGTAAAAATGATTCCACCAAAAAGATCGACTACGTAATGGTACCGTAAATAAACAGTGCTGATAGTAAGTAATGTTCCGAAAAAATGAATCAAGTGACGGGATGTCAGCTTATAACGAGCCGCGAGAAACATACTAATAAGCGTCATTTGAGTGTGACCACTCGGGAACACATCCCGTTGAGCGACTGCGATTGCGTTAGTTGTACCCTTTGTTATCGATTCACCGGCATTGATAAAATCTCTGATAGAATTGGTTAACCAAACGCCGGGAAGCTCGGCATCCATGGCGTAAAAATCATGAAGAGTAAATCTCGGTCCCACAGCCGGAAACGCCAGATAACCTAAGTATGAAAGAACGAAGCCATAAACAATCGTGAATATGGAAAATGAAAATTTTATATTTTCCTTTTTCATATACAGCTCGAATCCGACAGCGAGCATAATAAAATAATAACTCGCGTATGCAACTTGCAGGATTTCGGTCAGAACCGGCGATGCAAATTTTGCAAGCCAGACAGTTGGATCAACGCCGAAGATTGCTCTATCGATTCCTATAAATGCGTTGTCCCAATTGTTTCGCGCGAGGGACTGAATTACGATGTGCACTTCCTTGAAAATGAAAAATATCATCGGCACCGGATACCAATCATATAAGCGACTTACAATTCCGCCAGTTGAAGTTTGGCAAGCGCGCGACAGCAATATTATAAAAGCAGTCACTATTAAATTTACAACCACAATGAGAAGCCGCGTCTGTTCACCGGACAGAAAAACAATGCTAATCAACGAGAGAATGTGGATGAATATTATTATTACAACATCCACAGCCCGGAGTTTCCGAAATGAATCGATGAAATTCATCATGAATCTCGTTTCAGCGATTGTTCGATTTGTTTTGTCAACTCGACAAATTGCTCAACTGTCAATTGTTCGGGACGCATATCAAGAGGGAATTCGACTTTTTCTAAGAGAGAGTTCATAATTTCTTTGCTGTATGGAAGATATGAAAGACTGTTGCTCAACGTTTTCCTTCTCTTCCCGAAAGCAGTGCGAACAACCAGCGCAAACAATTTTCTATCGACCTTGTAAGGAATTCTTTCATGTAATTGTATTTGTACTACAGTAGAAGTTACTTTGGGTTTCGGATAAAAACAATTTGGGGAAACGTTGAAGAGACACTTCGGAGATCCGTAAAAATGAGAAAATACCGAAAGAATCCCGTAATCTTTGCTGTTTGGCTTCGAAGCTATCCTTCGTGAGACTTCCCTCTGAATCATCATTGTTATGTCTTGAACAGCATTCCGCTCTTCGAACGCTTTAAATAATATCGGGCTTGTAAGATGATAGGGGATATTGCCCACCAGCCGGAGTTTGATTTTGAATCTTTCCTGAATCTGTGAAAGCGATACCTTTAAAAAATCCTGATGTACTATTTCGACATTTTCCGACTGATAATTGTCACGAAGTTCATTTACAACTCTTTTATCCACTTCTACGGCAATGAGTTTTCTTGTTTTTCCTGCAAGATGTTTTGTGAGCGCGCCTTGTCCCGGTCCGATTTCAATAATAATATCATCTTCTTTTAAGTGTAATTCGCGGACTATGTTCCGGGCAATATTATCATCGGTTAGAAAATTTTGACCGAGGGATTGTTTCGGCTTGATTTTTAAACGAGTAATCGGAGCCATTATTTACGGCTTCTTGAACAATTTTTTTAATCCCTCATCGATCTTCTTCTGCAAATCGTCACCGACTTTTTTCTTCCCCTGTTCCAGAAGCCTCTGTTTTGCTTGCTCTAAAGATTGCTTTGCCATTTCTTCCTGAGCTTTGGTGTTTAATTTAAGCGCGGGAGTTGAAGTCATACCGGTAACGTCGAAGTTTAAATTAATACGCCCATCTTTATCCTTAAAGAATTGAATAAGCTGGCTGCCCACACCGGGTAATTTTAGCCGATCGGAAACCGAAGAGGGAAGTTTGGTCGTTAAATTGTACGTCATAGATCCATCGAGACCGTGCGAACCATTGACAAGGAAATCGGTTAAACCGGCATTGACTTTCAGGTCTTTGATGTTCACGCGCCCATCGGCAATAGTGAAAGCGTTAACCCAATTCTTGAAATTAACTTCGCGAAGTTCATTAATTCCTGTAAACTCTGAAAGTTTAGTAGTCAAGGGAAACCCTAATAGTTTGCCGTCGAATATCTGAACCTTCCCGTCGCCGGCAAGTGTCTTGGTATTTAAACCGAGAGTGTCGTTCAAATCGCCTTTGATTTTTGTGTTCATCGAAAACTTCCCGAAAATATTGTTGCCGAACGAAGTAAACTTCGATAAGATAGAGTTCGATTCTACGCCTACAATTTCCAGATCAAGATCAAACGGACGCGTCTTGACATCTCGCACATCGAGCGTTCCCTTAGATAGAATATTGCCCTGAAATGCGTTGATAGAAAAATTTTTCAAGTTGATGATGCCGTTCGAAATCGATACCGCGCCATGAGCATTGTTGAACTCGAATTTCTCGGTCGCAAGCTTATCGATATTCACATTGGCGTCTATGTCGAACCCGGGTAAAAACCCGCTCTGCTTATCCTGCGATTTTTTCTTCTCAGAACCGGTTGGCGGCTTGCTTTCAGCAGGCATTAAATCGACCGTACGTAGCTGCTTCGATGTAAGTGTCAATGAAGCGCTCGGCTTTCTGCCGGTCTTCGCGCTGTCTTCCAAAACCAAACAGAGATAGTTTTTCATTATAAATGTTATATTCAAATCCGATTGACCTATATTCATTGATAGTTGTTTGGATTCGATCAATTGGTTGTTGAATGTAATTGTACCGTTCAGATTGTTAAGAGGTTTAGCTGAACCGGCGGTTTGTATGCTGACGTTTTGGAATTCGACCCTGCCATCTGCTTTGATGCCCTGCGGCAATTTTATTTTACCTTCAATGGAAACATCTCCCCTCATCGTACCTCCGAGTTCAGTTCCCTGCTCGAGGGGATAGAAATTTTTGACTTCGTTGAGGTTTACTGTGCCTGCAAATGAAGCCGCAAGGAACGGATCGTCGAAATTCGTAACGCTCATTTTTCCTTTTAATTCATTCCCGCCGAGTGAGGCAGTGAATTTGTCGAGCGAAAAATTCCCCACCGGCTTTTCGCCGGAACAAACTTCGGGTCGTTTGAATCCGCCGGCAATATTTATGTTTGTAATCGATTTCGGAAGTCCGCTGTACTGTATAGTTCCATTCGAAACCGTAAATGAACCGACAGCGCCGGGGGTCTGAATTTCACCGAGCGCGCCCTTTACGATTGTCGAAAACTTAACGTCGCCGGAACTCGATAATCCCTTTGCAGCTTTTAGCAGATCCGCCGGAATGAGCGAGAGAAGCTGACCCATTTTTGTGCCGGGTGTTGAAATTGTGAGATCGAAAAACATCGTTTCCTGTTGTAGCTGTGAGATCGAGCCGGAGACATTTAGCGGAAGTTCTTTTAACTTTGCCTCGACAGCATCGAACGATAAAATATCTTTGTCGATGTTGTAAGTTAGTTTTAATGTTCCCGTCAGCGGTTGATCGATAAGAAGCCACGAGGCAATTGTTCCATAGCTCACTTTTTCAGTCGTGATGGTTCCGTTTATCTCTATTGACCTTGTTCCGCTTTCGGAGGAGATGCTAGATTTCTGATTTACACCGAGCATGACAAATCGTAAATCGGATTTCCGGTTGATGAATTCAATCTCGCCATTATTAATTTCAAGGTTAGAAAGAAGAAGTGCGCCGCCACTGTTTTTTTCGATATGTAAATTTCCGTCGGGAGATTTATTTTCCGACATAGAATAATTATTGGATCCATCTACAAGCACTTCCATGTTGATGACCGGATGATCGAGAACAATGTACTTGATGTCGAGTTTATTGCTGAGCAGTGCGAAAAGGTTCACTTTCAACCTCAGGTTATCGAGAGAGAGGAAATATTCTTTATCGAATTTCATTCCATCGGGGTTTGATATTTTAAGAACATCGATTGAAACAGCGAAAGACGGAAATACGGAGAATGAAACATCCCGCACGGTAACAGTACGGTGTGTAGCGTCTTCTATTGTGGGGATGATGAGAGCTTTAAGACGTTCGCTCGTCAGATAAAATTTTAACCCGATTATCACAGCGATAAGGAGCACTAACGGAATAGATGCTATTATGATCCATGTTTTTGCGGTTTTAGTTAAAGCCATTTGCATTTTCCTCTTAATTTACCTTCAACGTAAAAAAATATACCTAAATACCGATAGATAAGCAACCACCCGAATTGACAATATGCTCCCATTTCAGTATATTCGATTCACGAAAGAAATCCAATGCCACAGAAAAATTTGTAGAAAGGACTAGTTAATGGCGGAAATATCACTTGATGCATTAGGGATGGTTGAGACGAAAGGTCTTGTTGGCTCCATCGAAGCGGCAGACGCAATGGTGAAAGCTGCAAAAGTAACACTAATCGGAAAAGAAGTTATCGGCGGTGGTTACGTCACCGTTATGGTGCGTGGCGATGTTGGCGCAGTGAAAGCCGCTACCGATGCCGGAGCCGCAGCCGCTCAGCGTGTTGGCGAACTTGTATCGGTACACGTCATCCCGCGTCCGCACAGCGATGTTGAGATGATTCTTCCGAAGCGCTCATCTGAAAAATAATTGAGAATATTCTCTTCATTAAGTTTGGAAGATCAACAGGGATTTTATGCTTGATTATGCGCTCGGATTAATCGAGACCAAAGGTCTTGTCGGTGCTATCGAAGCCGCAGATGCTATGACGAAAGCGGCAGAGGTGGAACTGATAGGCAAGGAACGCACCGGCGGCGGTCTGATTACCGTTAAAATCAAAGGTGATGTTGCGGCGGTTCGAGCGGCAGTTGATGCCGGAGCCGCAGCGGCTCAGCGTGTAGGTGAGCTGGTATCGGTACATGTTATTCCCCGTCCCCATGATGATACGGAAATACTCATTTTCCCGTTAGCGCCAAAAATAATCAAGGCGCCTGTTTTGAAGAAAAATATTCCCGCCTCACAGAAACATACCGGAAAAGTAATTCAAACCAGAAAAATAGTAGAAGAGAAAATAGAACCGATGGTGGCTCCCGAAGAACCGGAATCCGCAATATCTTCTCCTGCTGTCTCGATGAGCGATGATGAACAAACTTTTCGCGGTCAGCTTGATGCTATGTCTGTCCATGAATTACGGCGTTATGCGCGGAGCGTTCAGGGACTTACAATATTCGGACGGCAGATATCTCGAGCCAACAGGGATCAACTTATTGATGAACTCATGAAAGTTAAATTTCCTAAATGATAATTAATCGTACAATTAGCTCCATCCAATTGTTCTGGGTGGAGTTTTTTTATTTTGCATGATGGAAAAAAAAAGATATCATATTGTTGTTGCCTCAATTATATTTGCGGTGCTGACATGGATTGCCGTCAATTTAAGAGATGAATATACGGTAGTTAAGCAGTTCCCCGTTGTTGTGGAAAATGTCAGGGCAGGGAAAGCGCTAAAGTATCCGATCGCGCGCAATGTTAATGTTCGCTTCAAAGGCAGCGGGTGGTCGCTTGCGGGATTATACCTCATGCCCGACATGAATTACTTTATCGATTTTTCAACCGTGGGATCGGAAGACTTCATTATTACGGGACGTGAATTACTGGAACATGTAAAGCTTCCCGTTGTGCTACACCCGCTCGACGTGAAACCCGATACAATAATTTTGGCGCTGGATGATTATAAAGAAAAACATGTTCCGGTTGTTACCAATCTCATGCTCTCATTTAAGGAAGGATATGGACAGGTTGGATCGGTCCGTGTTTTTCCGGAGAGTGTAGTTGTGGGCGGTTCACGGATACTAATAGATAATATCACATCATGGCTTACTAATTTTACACGGTTCGACGATCTTCGTGCACCCGTCGATATCAACCTGCCCCTGGAAGAACCGCAGAATTATTCCTTAACGCTCCTCAATCATTCGATCAGGCTGACGATTGACGTTCAGCCGTTTGCAGAAAAAATATTTACCGGTGTTCCGGTCCATGCGCTTTCTATGCCGCCAAACCGGGAAGTGATTTTTATCCCGCCCAAAATGGATATCATCATCCGCGGTGGAATCGATCAGCTTGCAAAATTATCAAACGAAGATTTCCAGGTTTCAATTAATTATCAATTTTTAGTTCAAGATTCTTCTGTTGCGGTTACTCCGGTACTGACAGTCCCGCCGGAAGTTAAAGTAATTGGCAGAAAACCGGAACGTTTTCAGTACATCATACGAAAAAAATTATAGCCAGCCGGAAAGTTCAAATCTTATGAGATTGTCAATCAACATCGATCATGTTGCCACACTACGTAATGCCCGCGGCGGCACAGTGCCCGATCCAGTTGGAGCGGCGCTAATTGCAGAGCGTGCCGGAGCCGATGGTATCGTTTGCCACCTGCGTGAAGACCGCCGGCACATACGTGATGTTGACGTTGTGAGACTGCGAAAGATCATTACAACGAAATTAGATTTAGAAATGGCGGCAACACCTGAAATAATACGCATCGCGCTTCAGGTAAAACCCGATCTTGTAACTCTGGTTCCTGAAAAACGCGTAGAGTTAACAACCGTTGGCGGTCTGGATGTCGTTCGATTGAAACGCCCACTTAAAAAAACGATTTCACGATTTCATGATAAGGGAATTCCGGTTAGTCTTTTTATTGATCCGGTGCGCGATCAAATTCAAACTGCGAAGGAGATCGACTCCGACATGATAGAGATACATACCGGCGAGTACGCGAATGCCCGCACAGAAAGATCAAGAAACAGACATCTCGAACGGATTCACGCTATGGCAGTTTTTGCAAGAAAGCTCGGGCTTGGCGTAAATGCGGGACACGGACTTGATTATGATAATATGAAACCGGTTGCCAAAATCCGGGAGATAGAAGAAGTAAGTATCGGTCACGCAGTAATTGTGCGAGCGGTGTTTGTGGGACTTGAAGAAGCGGTTCGGGAGATGTTAGAATTGTTAAAAGAAAAGTGATTAACCGCGATAATCAGTGCTGCTGTTCAATCTTTCTGATATCATCCCGAAGCTTAGCCGCACGCTCGTACTCTTCACGCTCGATTGCTTCATTAAGCTGTGCGCGGAGCGCTTCAAGTTTTGTTAAACTAACCTCGCCGCCTTTAGTTGTAGTTTTACTTCCTTGTTCCTGATCGTCAGCTTCGGGGAGGAATGCGGCTTCATCCATCACTTTTTCCGCGACAAATATCGGCACGCCGAAACGAACCGCCAGCGCAATTGCATCGCTTGGTCGGGCGTCGACTTCCTGATTATCGAAGCTCAGCATTGCAAAGAATGTTCCGTCTTTAAGTTCACTGATTGTAATTTCTGTAAGCTCTGTGTCTAACGACTCGAGAATATTTTTCATCAAATCGTGTGTCAATGGGCGAGGTGGTTTAATTCCTTCAATCTCAAGCGCAATGGATTGTGCTTCAAAGGCGCCGATGATGATTGGCAGTCTTCGGTTTCCGTTGACTTCTTTTAAAATGAGAGCATAAGCCCCGCCGCTGGAAGGACTTGTCGATAAACCTAATATGTCAACTTGAACTTTTTCCACAAAACTCCAATCAGTTTATTTCCCAAGTGTCTTTTTTAATTCTTCAGTTAGCGGCGGAAGAACATCAAATACATCTCCCACAATTCCGTAATCGGCAATCTGAAAAATTGGCGCATCTTTATCTTTATTGATAGCTACAATATACTTAGATGAAGACATGCCGGCAATATGTTGTATCGCTCCTGAAATACCGCACGCAACATACAATGTCGGAGATACCGTTTTACCGGTTTGTCCCACCTGCTCATCGTGTGGTCTCCATCCTGCATCGACAACTGCACGCGATGCACCGACAGCGCCGCCGAGAACGTCGGCTAATTTTTCGATGAGGTTGAAATGTTCGGGACCTTTCATTCCCCTGCCGCCGGAAACAATGATGCTTGCCTCCGTAACATCAGGGCGACCTTCGGCAACTTTTACCGCTGTAACTCTTGCGGAAAAATCTGCATCGGTAAGTTGAGGAGTATATTTCTCGGTCGATACCTTGCCGCCATTTATCGCAACCGCGGTGAAAACATTCGGGCGAAGCGTATAAATTTTAACCGGCGAAGTAATTTTTACATCGAGAATTACTTTGCCCGCATAAGCCGGTCGTGAGGCTATTATTTCACCGGATTCGATTTTCAAAGCTGTACAATCCGCTGCCATGCCTGCCGATAGCTTGGCTGCGATTCGGGGAGCTAAATCTTTTCCCATCTGGCTTGCAGGAAAGAAAAGAATCGTAGCCTGTTCTTTCGAAGCAACCTCTGCGGTGATCTTTGCATAAGCCATAGTGGAATAATACTGGAGCCGTTCTTCCTGTACAGCGACTACCCGCGTGGCTCCGTATGCCCCGAGTTCCGGAATTATGCCTTCAATGTTGTTGCCGATAACCAGAACCACAAGCTCGGTGCCGAGTTTATCGGCAATTCCTTTTGCGGTTTGGGTAACTTCGAAAGCCGATTTTTTGAATTTTCCTTCACGCTGTTCTGCAAATGCAAGTAGTTTCATAATCAAGTCAAAATAAAAAATTAAAAATTAAAAAAAATATTTTTATACATCTCATATCGCATATCTATTAAATGACTTTTGCTTCTTCATGTAATAATCTTACAAGCTCCGGAACCGCAGTCGCGTCAGTCCCGACAATTTTGCCGGATTGTTTTGACGGAGGTTTCTGCATCCCAACAACTTCAGCGGCAGATGGAACCGCTATCGGCTGGCGTTCTTCAATCGGTTTCGATTTTGAAGCCATGATTCCTTTTAGCGATGGATAGCGCGGCTCGTTCAGTCCTTTTTGAGCGGAGATAACGACGGGGTACGACGTCTCGACCACTTCATGCCCGCCTTCGATCTCGCGCTCACAAATTACCTTCGTTTCTTCCACGGACATTTTCACGACGGTTGATACCGAGGGTATTCCCAACATCTCGGCAACAAGTCCGGGAAGCTGTTCACCGTTATAATCGATTGACTGTTTTCCGAAAAAGATAAAGTCGGGCGTGAGTTTTTTCAATTCATCAGCCAAAGCTTTTGCAACCGAGAAAGAATCCCTTACCGAATCGTCTTTCAGAAGGATAACCTTATCGATACCCATTGCGAGCGCCTTGCGAAGAGTTTCTTTATGCGAATCGCCGCCTAACGTCACGGCAAATGTTTCGCCGCCCTTTTTTTCTTTCAACTGGAGCGCGGCTTCGATCGCGAATTCATCATACGGATTCAGAATATAATTAACCCCGGTACGGTCAATTGCGTTTCCCCCGGATCCGATTTTGATTTTGGCTTCGGTGTCGGGCACATGATTGATACAAGCGACAAATTTCATAAAATGTTCTGTGAAATGTTAGATTCTTGAAACGAACGATGAAAACATCGTGAAGTTTTCCGTGATTTACCATGAATATAGTCACTATCTGAATAAAAGGCAAGAATTGATATTGCAACTCATCGTAGATTTCAGTACATTTTTTCAATTCGATTATTTCTTCCAACCGTATTTCAATAAGCGAAAGCAGCCGCAATGAACAATCCGAAAAAGCTAATGACACTGGAACGCTTTATCCATGAGCAGGAACATTTGCACCCCGGCGCTACCGGCGAATTTTCCGAACTGTTACACGATCTCTCCGTTGCCGCTAAACTCGTTTGGCGTGAAGTTAGTAAAGCCGGATTGGTCAACATACTCGGATCGACGGGCCGCATCAATGCCAGCGGCGACGCTGTAAAAAAATTAGATGAGTTCGCCGATGAAACAATTTACCGCGCGATGGATTTCAGCGGACATCTTTGCGTTATGGCTTCGGAGGAAAACGAAGACATACTCCATATTCCGGAGGAGTATCGTTCGGGGGAATATGTACTATTGTACGATCCGCTTGACGGTTCATCGAACATCGATGCGAATATAACGATCGGTTCGATCTTCAGTATCTATAAAAGAGTTTCTTCCGGCGGTAAAGGAAAATTAGAAGATTGCCTGCAAAAAGGATTGAAGCAGGTAGCCGCAGGTTACATCATCTACGGATCGAGTACCGTGTTTGTATATTCTGCCGGACGCGGTGTGCATGGTTTCACGCTCGATCCCAGTGTCGGTGAGTTTGTCCTTTCGAACGAAAAAATTATCATTCCTCAAAAAGGAAAAATCTACAGCATGAACGAAGGCAACTACCGCAACTGGGATGAAAATTTACAAAACTATATCCAGTACATTACTGAAGACGATAAAGCGACAGGCAGACCGTACTCATTGCGATACATCGGGACGATGGTCGGCGACGCGCACCGGACATTAATGTATGGCGGTATCTTCGCTTATCCCGGCGACAAAAAAAATCCTGCCGGTAAATTACGCTTATGCTACGAATGCAATCCCATGGCATACATAATCGAGCAGGCGGGCGGCAGAGCTATCGACGGCAAGAAGCGCATACTTGAAGTTCAACCGACAACTCTTCACCAGCATACGCCCGTATTTCTTGGCAGCGTTGAAGATGTAAATTTGTGTGAGGAGTTTTTGAATGGGAAACGTTGAGATAAAGTGCGACTCACTTTCCCAGAGGACGGCTTCGCCGCAGGTACGACACAACGCTGGATGTGTGTCGCTCGTCTTCATCTTAGTTTTCCAAGTTCTATACAGAATAACAATCCAGCAAAGGATTTCTGAGGATTCAAATTTGCAAATCCCTTGAAACCGATCCCGAAAACTTTAGTCGGTGTCCAAATGAGCTGCGCTTCTAACGGAATCCCGACGGTTGTAAACGAAGTATAAAGCGATACAACCACAATGCTGATACCTCCGGAAACGGATGCAACGCCGTAAGATGCTTTTTGTAACTCTGCCATAGAGCACGCCGTATTCCGAGATGCTCTCGTCCGGCTGATTTCCCCACAGGTGCATTCGTGGTTCTACAGTACCGGTGATTCGTAATGAAAATAGCTCATTTCCTTTCCTATAGTATAAGCCGAGCCCTATCGAAAATCCTGATTTATCTGTAGGCGAACCTATTCCTTCGTATACCCAAGCCCCTCCAATACCGACATCAGCCCAATAGTAACGGCTATCAGCGTTGAACGAAGATTCTTGCGCATAGATAGGGGGATTGCCGCATGGCGATGCAATGAAAAATACAAGTAGAATAAAACGGTATCGAATTGTCATTGTATAACTCGGTTAACCCTATTTCTTTAAAGATAACAAAGTCCATGTCGCCGCGATGGCGTCGACTGAAGCGAAGATAAGAATCGGTGACCCGACCTTATCTAAGATTAGCAGCGTTACCATAAAAGCGGCAGCATAGTATCTCATCCAGACAGTCCAGATAAATAGCTGATTCAACTTCGCTTTTACGGCTACGATATAATAGACTCCTATTATTGAAGCTAATAGTCCTACGAATCTTATCCATGTGTCGTCGCCATACTTCAAACCAAACATATCGAGTATGAATGTCGGCATAAAGATGAATCCCATCCCTACAATGAAAATCATATAGAGACCAAAAACGAAAAGACTTTTCCCGGCTTTGTCCATGGTTTACTCCTTTGAGTTGTTAAGCAAAAAAATGTGTTGTATGATAGCTAAATTTCTGATTGGCAGAATGTACAAGTGATGTCGCTAATTATACGGAATGCGACAGCAAGAGCAAGTGCATAAAATAAATCTTGAAAAATAGTGGGGCTTTGTGTGACGGGCTAAAGAGGAAGTCGCACTTTTAGATGTTTCGCAGCCATTCGCTCGCGAGTGGTTGTGCACGAAAGAGTGTGCAAACATGAATGAGCAAACAATAGCGCAACCACAAAAGCTGCTCGCTCATGAGCGGCAGCGGAAGGCGACAGATGGAAACTTCTACGAGTTGCTCTATCCCTGTGGATTTGTTTCATTATTAGCGCTTAGTTTAATGGTCATTGGGTTAACCTTCGTATGCGATTCGGTTGCCCAAGGTAGCGTTTCTTCAGAAAATGTATTAAGAGAAACGGATTCACCCTTATAGAAATGGGCTCGACGGCTCCTAACTATGTTCGAGATCAGGTTGCAACACAAGAGGCACATTCTGTAATCCCTAACTGTATCGAGGGGCTTAATCTGGAAAACCATAGAGTCATCTGTTCCTTTTTTAAGAACCGTGAGAGAATTACTCAAATCGATTTTTAGTAATGGGTCGGTTATTCCCTGCTTGTAGAATTCAAAGAACCGGATAATAGGAAATAATCGCAGGGAATGTTTGAAGGCATTATACTCATCCCTGTCGGAGAATTCCTTTGCAAGTGCAATCAATATTGACTTTATAGGTTGGAGGCTGTTCAGGATTGCAGGCATCAATGATATGTCGACACAGCCGAAATAAAAAACGTATTGAACAAAAGGAACTTTCAATTTGGTCTTAGGATTTGCAATAACGATCCGATCTAAAAAATCGACTTGACCATTTCCGATCGCTTCTATTTTGCTAAGATTTTTCCTCCAATGAGAGGTGGAAAGATGATACCAGATGTACGGATTGTAAATGACACCGTTCCGACCCTCGAGGGTAAAGATGAGTTCGAATAAGGTCTCGATAGCCTGAAAAAGATTGGCCCTGATTTCGGTTCTAAGTGACAAAAGGTATTGTGCATCGTCAATTTCACCAGCTCCCTGCATTACTTCATCCTTCAGCTTCGAATAGTTCTCCAGTATATTCAACAGAGTTACTTGTTTGTGCAAGAAGTGGTCAACCAAATATGATTTGAAGAAGATTTTCAAAAAAGGAATATCGTCTGGTCGTGTTGGATCTGTTTGGCTCATAGATGTAATATCAAATGTTGAACGTAAAAAATCTCGATTTATGAGAGAACTTCATACTGAGGGTAACTGCAGATCTCAGGGCAAAGCAATTGTAACAAAAACAAAAGTTATATCATCTAAGTCAATCCATTCCACCCTTACAGCATTAAAACACTTAACATGTATTATGAGGTGTTGGTTCTTTTAAGCTGTAGCTTTCTTCTGTTTTTTCTTTTCATCGTCTTGCACCTGTGGTATCCCGGCACCAATTTCAATGGCTCGATTGCGAAAAACATCATACCAATTATTAGGAATTTTATCGTCTTCCTTGAGTGAAGCAATCACTTTGTGTGGGTGCAATAGTAAAATGTATTTGTACTTGCGCCTCGCAATGCTTTGTGTCTTTATGAACCCCAATTTTTCTAACATTACAATCCTCTCCCGCCAGGTCCGAGCACCTCTTGAGGAGAGAAAACCACAAGCATAGGCGTGGATTTCCTCATCAGTTACCTCAACAATTCCCTCATCGAAAGCGCGGCACCAAAGTTCTAAATAGACGCGAGACATATTACCCTTCTTATCCAGTATGTTCAGGAGTGTCATAATGAGTGGCATGGTTCTAGGTATGGTCCACCATCCCTTCTCCTCCTTGTTTGTTTTTAAACTCCAGACCTTATCAGCGAACCCGGAGAAAAACTCTTCTCGTATTTGTTTATGCTTTGATTCCCTTTTCGTTGGTGTGCTGAACAAACTACGTACCAATACCATAACTATCTCCTGCGAATTATTTCTATGCCGTTAATTAAATCGACCTTGCAATGCTGGCCAAGCCTTGCAAAGTCTGCCTTCGTCAACCAGCGATACGAGAGCCACATTGTCGAATGCTGGATATAAGATAAAGATAAGCCGAGGCAGTTAAAAGGACGATCTTTTGAGCGTGAGCGCCTCACGAATTTGGTGTGTGCGCCAGACGTAGACACTTGGTCGACGTAAAACTGCACCGATATTAAAGATCGAGGCGAATTTCTGCACCACCGATATATAGGGATCAATAAGTTACAGTGATTCTAGTATTCAATGTGTTCATTAGTGTTTAATGTGGTCAATGTTTTCATCTGTGGTCCTAGTATTCGTTAGTGTTACAAAAATCCTACCTGTTGTCATCGCCTTAATAATTAACATTCTCGGCTCCAATTGCTAATAACCAGTTTCATTAGCAAACAAGTTCTGTTGTCCCCGATCGTCTTTTGTCGGAGGGTAAAACACACCGATAATGACAAACGGGTTTGGTCCAACGTTGTGATATCGCTTGGTAGTGCCAACAAAGAAACACAAATCTTTTTTCATTACAAATTCATCAAAATACTTTTTCTTCACGAGACGATTTGCTTCTTCTTCATCGCTCTCTGCTTGAGCAAGACAATGCCAATACAATGCTCCTATTTCCCAATCTTCAATCATAAGTGTCCTTGGGCTTTTTTCATCTTCGCAGAGAAACCGATACGAATACTTATAAGGAACTTTACCAACAATCTTCTTTAATTTACCCTCACCCTTTTTGTCAATCTCGAAAATGTCGTACTGGTCATAGTTTGCAATCCATTGCTCTTTCCACGTTCGCTTGTCTTCCTCAATAATAAAATCAATGATCTTATAAGGTCGAAACGTGGCAAGCGATTTTTTTTCATCACTCTTTGCTCGCTGGATCAATTCCTTAAATGAATTAAATACTTCTTTCAATACGTA
The DNA here is from genome assembly GCA_020056225.1 of Bacteroidota bacterium. Taxonomy (GTDB): domain Bacteria; phylum Bacteroidota; class Ignavibacteria; order UBA10030; family SZUA-254; genus JAGVIE01. Next base: position 4,523 of record JAGVIE010000057.1, on the reverse strand, counting down.
TTTCTTACGTTCAGCCCATTCATGCTCAGTTCCAATTTTTTCAAGAATGCGAATATTCGAGGCATCGGACTTAGGTCGGTAGCTTTCAGGTCGAAAATCACTTTTGTTTCTTACCAGATCCGCTACAATCCATTCATATTTTTCAAACTTCTTATCTTTCGGCAGCGATCTAAATGGAATAGGATAAATGCGAATCCAATTACCATTCTCCAAAACACCTGCCGTACACACAAGTTCTTCATATTTATTAGACGGGAGAGGGTATGTTTTTACGGTGATAAGGACTTTAACTTGATCAAGATTTTCCGGTAAGTACGCCATGAATGCCTCCGCAAATGTTACGAAATATGGACAATAGGAATATTCCAATTCTTATTTGCTTGAAGTAGTTCTGTGATTTTGTGGCGATGACATGATGTAGTCTCTGCCTCGAAACAGGTTAAGGCTACACGTTTGTGTGCATCGAGAAAACGTCGGATTTTTTCAAGTTTATCCTCACATTGTGGTAGCGTCGTAGTTGCATATCGCTTAAACAACAGTGTGTAATCTTTCTTTGTCTCAAGATTTTTCCTTTTAGACGAAGCGATCCCTAACTCAGGAAAATGTTCGTAAAAAATACCCGAACGATTTAGATAATTCGAAAAGCGAGTCTTACTAAATCCGTACTTCATTGAAATTGGGTTTCTCCGTACATCGATAACCATGGCAATATTATTGTGAATGAGCTTATCAATATAAGCATCAATCGTCAATCCTTCGTAACCGATAGTAAACAAGCATATATCGTTCTTATCATGTGCATATGGTGTAATCATTGCTTGTTCTACTTTACTCAGAACACGATTCCTGATTTCACTGCGGCTTGCGTAATATGGATACTTGAGATACACATGCCGAACTAAAGCGTCTCCGCGTAAGTGCTTAGTCCGGAAAGCAAAATCTTTGAGAAACAGTTTATCCTCAGTTTCAAGACTTCTAGAGAATGATCTACTCGAACCGGCTCGGAAACCCTCATCGTTTGCTAAATATTCTTGCTGTGTCAGTACCCGTTTATCTTGGTATGAAAGGAAGCTGAAACATCCAAAGCGGTAAGGGAAAAAGTCATAATAATTTACTCCCTTTTCTTTACAAAAAAGGAAAAGAAGTTTCTCCATATCTGTGCTGTTTAATTCACCTCCGCAAGCTTCCAACAAAGCAAGTAGTATTTTTCTTCTGTAAAACATTGTTCTTTACATTCTGATGAAATTGGCTAGCTCAAAATATAAAACATCCAATTCATAGTCAAATAAAAATCATTTTTACTAAAAAACACTAATAATGAACGTATTTTAAATAAAAACGGCTCACTTTATCGGGTGAGCCGTTTTAAGGGGCGGATGTTTTTGCACCCTCTCCTCATAGGAGAGGGTTACGGGTGAGGTCATTACCACGAATACCGTATCGTGTATGTTATAACTTTCTCTTCGTCCTTTCCGATCTTCACCGGAAATTTTATCGTGGATTGATCCACCTTCTCAAAGTTTGTTGAGAAGGTGACAATGTCCCACTCGCTCCAACGCCATGGGTGCTCGTAAATCTGAATCTCAACCGCTTCCTTTTTGTGGTTGCGGACTTTTATCTCAATCGTCTCTTCCACAACTCTTTTACTTATCGTTTTAAAATCTTTCTGCGCACGCTCGCCAACTATATCGAAAGCATTTCCCAAGTAAAGTCGAAGCTCTTCGTCTTTGGGTGTGTGATCGATCAAATCCTCGCCGATGAACTGCTCTTTGCCGTCATCGTCGCGTTTGTACACACGAATTTTTCCTTTCGGCAAAGGAATGCCAAGCCCCGATTTCGAATCGTTCTTGAATGTAACAAACACACCAACCTTTGTATTCGACTGCTGTCCGAAACTGCTTTGGTCTCTATAAGAATAATTATTATACCAATACCGCCACTGGTCGGATATGCCGTCGTAGATGAATACTTTCTTCGAAGTAACATTCTTCCCTGTTACCAGCTCGATTTGCTTTGTCTCGTTATTGTTCAGGTCGGTGCACCGCTGAAGTGAGTAGAGTTTGAATTCAAACAGATCGGTTTGTTTGAACTGCGGCTCGGCAGATTTCGCCGCCATTTCCATCATCCTCGGTCTCATACCGTCAAAATCCTGCCGCACAATGTTCACATCACCCGCTACAAGCTTCAAGCCCGCATCATGGAATGAAGTTCCGCAGTTGTTCGTCAGTGTTACCCAGCCGGTCATATCCAACTTAGAGTCATCTTTATTCAGCAAGGCAACATAATTCGCGTTCCACGAAAGCTGTCCGGCAAGATAACTGATTTCGGTTTTGTGCTCGCCTGCTTTTTCATTTTCAACGAGCCACTCAAGCTGTGGTCTTAAAATTAATCCTTCAGGAAGTGAGGGAAGTATAAGACGACCCGCAGGATTGATTTCAATCTTACCGTTTATCTCGGCAACTAATCCGCCACCGAAGCTGGAGGAAATCAATTTTCCTTTAACCGTGTATTCTTTTTTTGTTTCCTCATTCAAGCGAAGGAACTCGATTTCTTTCCCGATATATTTTTCCATCAGCTTCGCCTGACTGACAAGATCGTACTGATAGTTTTGCTCAAGCACTCGAACAGCAGTAGGGTCTGTTAAGCTTGAGAAGTGAAGCGACGTTCCGTCTATTGTTGAAGGAATATCAGGAATAATCACACGACTCATGTCTGCGGGAATAGTTATTTTTCTTTCCTCGCGAATAAGCGAGAGATTCTGATTATAAATTGTCAAATCAACAGATGTGCGCTCTCCGGCAGTTGTTTGCTTCATTTGGGAAAAAATGTTTTGATTGGCACAGGCAGTCAAAACAAACAGGATGATAAATAATGTTTTTTTCATGGTAATCCCCTTTCTTATAATAAGACGTTTCGATTTGCTGTTTCGTTTAGTTGCAATAAACCTTACGAAACTCAACCCTCTCAATGGGGCTGTCTAAAAAGAATCAATTACTGTCAGCCTGAGCTTGTCGAAGGCTCAATGCCGCTAAATTTCACATTTCGACAAGCTCAATGTGACACACTCTCGGACTTATTAGACAGCCCCAAGGGGGTTGAGTAAGATAAGTTAAGAATGTTCAGGTTCAATTTCCACCCTTACCAACAACCAGCTTTTCCTGTTCCTTGTACTGAAGTCGGTAAAGTTTATAATAGATTCCTTCGAGCGCGATCAATTCCTGATGTGTCCCCATCTCACGGATTTCGCCTTTATGCATTACGATAATCTTGTTTGCACGCTGGATAGTGGAGAGACGATGTGCGATAACGATAGATGTTCTGCCTTGAAGCAATTTATTAATTGCCTGCTGAATTAGGATCTCGGTCTCAGTATCAACGCTGGATGTTGCTTCATCGAGTACGAGTATTTTCGGATGAACCGCAAGCGCGCGTGCGAATGAAATTAATTGCTTTTGTCCGACAGACAGAGTTGCGCCGCGCTCTTTTACTTCTTCGTCATATTGTTTCGGAAGCTTTTCAATGAAGCGATTCACTCCCACAACACGAGCGGATGCTTTAACGCGGTCGATAGATATACCATCGTTACCGAGGTTGATGTTCGATTTAATATCGCCGGAGAAAAGGAAAACATCCTGTAGAACAATTGCCATACGCTTCCGCAAATCTTCTTTGTTGATTGAGCGGATATCAGTGCCATCTATGAGGATTTGACCTTTTTGGAATTCATAAAAACGGCAGATAAGATTGATGATCGTTGTTTTTCCTGCGCCGGTGTGCCCGACAAAAGCGGCTGTCTCACCTCGATTGATTTTAAAAGATACATTTTTTAAAACCCATTCTTCGTCGTTGTAAGCGAACCACACATTACGAAACTCAATATCACCATTTATTTTTTCAAGTGAAACCGGAGTTTGTGGATTCGGTATGAGCGTTTGGTCATCTAAAAGTTTGAATAGGCGCTCTGAAGACGCCATCGCAGTCTGCATGATGTTGTATTTTTCAGAGAGATCGCGTATGGGCCTCCAGAACATTTCGTTGAACTGGAAAAATGCAATCACAGTACCAACTGTGAGCGAGCCTTCTAATGCGCCGATGCCTGCATACCAGATTATGAGTCCGATTGCGATAGCGCCGATGAGATCGACACCCGGATAGAAAAGTGCATAATAGAAAATCGATTTGATGTTCGCGTCACGGTGCGAGGAGTTTATCTCGGAAAATTGATTATAAGATTTTTTCTCCCTGTTAAATATCTGATCGACCATCATGCCGGTGATATGTTCCTGCATGAATGTATTGATGCGTGCAACCTGCAACCGTACTTCGCGGTATGCTTCGCGGGCTTTTCTTCGAAAAAGAAATGTACCGTAAAACAGCAAGGGTAAAACACTAAGCGATAACAGTGCCAGCTCCCAGCTCATCGTGAACATGAAATAGAGAATACCGATAATGGTGAAGACATCGCTAAACACCATCACGATACCCGATGAAAACATTTCGTTCAACACCTCAACATCGTTTGT
>JAGVIE010000058.1 GCA_020056225.1 Bacteroidota bacterium | reverse complement strand
CGAAAGCTCACTCGCTTCTCCATACCGCTTCACTACTTCATCATACACCGCAATTTCTTCTTCCGACCGATTCAACTGTCCAAGGCTGAATCCTTTGTTAACTAAAGCCTTTGCCACCTGCTCACGTAACGAAAGCTCACTCGCTTCTCCATACCGTTTATCTATGTCGTTACATACATCAATTATATCGGTTAGTCGTTGATCATCTGTGCTATCATATAGAATTACTATTTTTTCGTTCAAAAGAGCAGCAATTCTTTCATCATATTGTGAAGTATCAGCCTGTCGACTTCTCAGCTCGTCAACAAGCTTAACTTCAACATCACACAATTTAAAGTAGTATTCAGGTTTATCGTAGATCATCCACTCCCAAGACTCCAATGCCTCCATTAGATCATGTAACTGTTCCTTAGAGAGCTCGTGTAGCGGAAGATCGTCTGCGAGCTCTATAGCTTTATTATACCTTGATGTTTGGACAGCATTGAGAACTTTTTCAAACTTTTCATCAATTGTTTTTCCTCTTCCTTTAAGCCATTCTTCTGCGCGTCGGATTTTTTGAATAGCCAAGCGAAAGAAATATACACTCCCTGATTCTTCGCTATCAGATTCCCTGGGGAGTGAATTCTCTAAACGGTCGGCAAAGAAGCCCAGCGGATCCTGAGTAAGTTTTAATTCAGCAATCTCAAAAGCTTGATTAATTGCATCGAAAACAGTAAAAGCGGAAAGTGTTTGTTCTTTTAAAGCGGAACTCATTGGGTTAATTATCATCCGTTCAGATGTAAATCCTGCACTTGGTTCACGCTTAAAGCTTTGCTCAATTTTCCCCGTTTCGCGCAACGATTCTTTTTTCCCTTTTTCAACAATTTGCTCCGGTGGAAGAACAAAGTATACATCCGGGTTTTCCCGTAACCATGCTGGAAGCAAATTTATATTCGATTTGCGATAACAGAACCAATAAAGGTTATAAGAAAGTCGAGAATTAAGCCGCCGCTTCAAAGCAGTCATAAAAACATCACCATCCCATCCACTGTAACCGATAACTAAAGGTGTGCGATTCCTAAGCAAATCATCTATGAGGGATGCCATTGTAGATGAAGTTTCATGTGACATCTGTGCACGGCTGCTAATTTCTTCCTTCAAGTTGCAACAATCATAAAACCAATATGAACCGTGGATGTGTGCAATCTGAATATCGTTGGCTTCCGGATTTATTCTTTCTGAAGTTGCTGGATGGTCACATATAACGTGAGGAATCCCAAAAATATTAAGTGCTCTCGATAGATGATCATCGAAGTTTGGTGTAATAGCAATCATGCTGACTTTTTTTTCAGAAAGAAGATGAGCCAGCCTGAGATTTGCATTGCTAATGGGTTTGCCTTCAATCAAGCTACGGAGGTACTTTTGTCGGTGTTTTGCATGTGAATATGCTTTTCGGAACCAGAAAGAGTATGTATCGATTGGTGATTGCGATGGTGGCTCATCGGCGGAATATTTTTTTGCCTCCTCTAGACAATGCTTCTCAATATCCGAAGCGAGCGGAATCGTAGGTGATGAAATTCCTGCACCGACAAGGAAGAAAAAAGGAAGCCGGTCACTTTTTTCCAATCCCGAACACGCTTGCTTGATTTCAGTTACAGCCGTTTTCAAATCTATAGTTTGCATATAATATCCTCCAGTGCCATTATCAATCCATACTGCATTTCTTTTAGTTCATCTATGATAGAACTCCGACTTCTATCGAGGTACAATCTGAGCCAGAAGTCGGAGTTCTGGCTGAGTTATCTTTTTATCTTTTCCTTTAATTTCTCTATCGAGAGCAATATTGTTTCATTAGTCGCTGGCAATGAAAACTCAGGCTCAATCTTATGATTGCCAACGGCCGAGATTGCATCCTTAATTGCCAGCCACACCGAGAGTGCAAGCATAAAAGGCGGCTCGCCAATTGCTTTGCTTCTTCTGATTGTTCCGACTGGATTTGGAGCACCCTCCAATAATTTTACCCGGAAATCTTTTGGAATATCCTGTACAGTCGGAATCTTGTACGTGTCAGGAGAGTGGGTCATCAGGTTTCCTTTACTATCCCACTTAATTTCTTCGGTCGTGCACCATCCAACGCCTTGAATGAATCCGCCTTCAACCTGTCCCATATCGATTCCGGGATTGATAGAATCTCCAACATCCTGCAATAGATCTGTCCTTAAAAGTGTATGCTGACCCGTAAGAACATCTATCATCGCTTCAGAAACTGCCATTCCAAACGAATAATAAAAGAACGGTTTCCCTTGTCCTTTGATCTTATCCCAGCCGACTGTCGGTGTTTTGTAAAATCCTGCCGCACTCAAACTTACCTGCCGTAAATTCATTTGATGCATCGCATCGGAGAAAGAAATTTTTCTTTCAGGATGATCGGAATCTAAGATAAGGTTATCCTTAAACAAAATAGATTGTTGGATTGTTGGATTGTTGGATTGTTGTTGAGTCCAGATTTGTGCTAACTCGTTTGAGATTCGTTCTTTTATTGTATCGATAGCATTTTTCACCGCCATGCCGTTCATATCGGAACCGGACGAGGCGGCGGTTGCCGATGTGTTCGGAACTTTCGATGTGTTTGTGGCATTTACTTTCACACGATCTACACTCACACCGAATTCTGCCGCGGCGATCTGCTGCATTTTCGTGTTGAGTCCCTGTCCCATCTCCGTGCCGCCGTGATTGACAAGAATTGTTCCATCTGTGTAAACATTCACGAGGGCGCCGGCTTGATTGAGAAATGTTGTCGTAAAAGAAATTCCAAACTTCACTGGAGTAAGCGCTATACCTTTTTTAAAGAATTCATTTTTAATGTTGAAATCGTCAACTTCTTTGCAACGTTTTTCATATTCAGAAGATTTTATTATCTGATCATAAATAAGGTGAAGCCGATTGTGCTCTACGGTTTGTCCGTAATGAGTTACGTTTCTATCATTCAGTCCGTAAAAATTTTTATTCCTGATTTCTGCCGGATCTTTTTTGAGATAGCGGGCAATCTTATCGATTATTGTTTCTATTGCCGCCATACCTTGCGGCCCACCGAAACCGCGGAAAGCAGTGTTCGATGGAAGATTCGTTTTCCATACCAACGCCTTTACCGACATATTTGGAATATAATACGAATTATCGGCATGAAGCATTGTACGTTCCATAATTGCAAAAGACAAATCTGTTGCCGCACCGCCGTCACTGTTGAATTCAAGCTTCACCGCATTTATCAATCCATCATCATCAAAACCAGCTTCATATTTTGTAAGATAACGATGGCGCTTGCCGGTCATGATCATATCGTCGTCGCGGACCAACCGGATTTTCACTGGGCGTTTTGTAGCATAGCACAACAAAGCCGACCAGCATGCGACATGATTTGCCTGAGTTTCCTTTCCGCCAAACCCGCCGCCCATACGTTTTACTTCAACAACCACTTCGTGTTTCTTTATACCTAATACTTCCGCAACGAGCGCTTGAGTTTCGGATGGATGCTGCGATGAACTAAAAACATTTATTTCTTTACCTTCTCCCGGAACAGACAAACATGCCTGCGTTTCAAGATACCAGTGTTCTTGAGCGCCAGTGCGGAGCTCTCCGCCAATTACATGTTTAGATGATTTCAGAACACTGTCGGCGTCGCCGCGTTTCATTTCTCTTGGCGGACCCAACAAATTATTTTTCTCAGTCGCTTTTTCAATAGTCAGGATTGCATCGAGCGGTTCATAGTCAATCTTGATAAGCATCTCAGCTTCACGACATTTCTCTTCAGTTTCAGCGGCAATAAGAAACATTGCCTGTCCGATGAATGTCACTTCGTTCTCTGCGAGAACCGGCTCATCTTTAATAACCGGTCCCATTTGATTGTACCCGGGAATGTCTTTGTAGCATAATACGGCATGAACACCGTGTACTTTTTTCGCTTCACTCAAATCGAACGATTTTATTTTAGCATGTGCATACCGACTATAAACGACTTTACCGATCAGGAGCTGATCGTTTACAGGAATGTCGTCAATATAAATCGCTTCGCCCGTAACATGGCCAACAGCAGAATCGTGAGGAATTTGATTTTCCGTTTTCATATTATTTATTAGTACATATAATTAAATTTTTCTACTCAATCGATATTCGGATTGATGGAGTAATGGAATTATGGAGTATTGGATTTTTGAAATATTGATACGTTCATGGATTATACTCCGCGAAATCTTCCGATATTCAATCTGTCCATGTTCCATCTTCTCTTTTTTTCTCCAAACTTTCTATTAAACGTAACAACTTATTTTCTACCTCATAGTGTAATTCATCAATTTGTTGATAAGTTTTTTCAGATAACTGATCGGTAATTTTAAATCCGATCAATCGAGTTAAAGTTTCAGACAACGATGCAAGTGCAATGTAGAGAAACTGAATATATTCCTTTATTGATCTTCGACTATATCCTTCCGCAATGTTAGACGATACTGATTGCGATGCATTTGATAATTGAGAGCGAAGTTTAAAATCAACTTCCGTGCTTTTTAAAATTTTCCAAACTTCTTTGTGTAAATCAAGAGATCTCTTCCAAACTTCAAGCTTCATATAACCACGATTGATATTTCTAAACTTTGTGTAATCAACCATATCTTACTCCATTAATCCACTTATCCATCAATCCAATACTCCAGTAATCCTTAATTTCATTTCCCCAACTCTCCATTGTTCTATTATTTCTGCATTGTTAACTGATATTTCAGAGGCACATTAACCCAAACCAGGGCTGTAGCGCTGTCGGGCTTTAGCGGTTTTGTAAATCGCCATTTCATTACGGCGTCAATAGATGGTTTGTGAAATAATTTCGCATACTTCGGATCAGGCACTGATGTAACCTGCTTTACTGAAGGTTCTTTCATAAAGGAAGTTTTTACATTCACAACTTTAATGTTTTTCGGTTTACCATCTTTGCCGATTAAAACGTTGAGCATAATTTCTGCTTCAACATTATTTTGTCTTGCGAGCGTAGGATATTCGGGCGGAACTTGTTTTACCGGCTGGGGCCAATGTTTTAAAGATGTAAGTTCAACTGTATCCGAGACTACAGATTGTTGAGGAACAGATGATAATAGTTTTTGTCCGAAGATAGAATTCGAATAGAATAAAATCGTTGGACAAACTAGTAATAATAACCTTATGAATTTTACACAACAGATTCTCATATTTATTTCACTTTTTTGTTTCGAGCCAAAATTTCATGAGTAAGTTTTGCGCGGCTTTAATTCTAAATTCAGCGCTTCCTCTTGCATCTGAAATCGGTGTGAAATCTTTTTCAATCAAAGTCATCGCCTGCTCCACAGTTTTTCTTTCCCACCGTTTGCCAATAAGAAATTGTTCAACCGTGAGTGCGCGTTTAGTCCGCTCAGCCATTCCACCATAAGCCAGAATTATCGACTTGACATTTATTCCGTTAAGATCAATCTTAAAACCGGCACTTACTGTCGATATATCTAAATATTTACGTTTAGATACCTTATAAGATTTTACGATTGAGCCGTTTGTTAACTTTTGTACTATAATAGAAGTTATCAGTTCGTCAGGTTTGCGAACGGTTTTTCTGTATCCGATTATATAATCATTAAATGGAATCACGCGTCTGCCGTTCAAACTTTCAAGCACAACATTTGCATCATATGCCATTAAAACAGGAAGTGTGTCTCCTATTGGTGAAGCGCTTCCGAGATTGCCGCCAAGCGTTGCAAGGTTTCTGATTTGATGCGAACCGAAAACTTTTAGCATTTCGTGTAACGCTGGAAAATCTTTTTCAATCGGCAAGAGAATATCATTCAGCGATACACCGGCGCCTATTTTTATCGATGAATCTGTTTTGGTAATTGCTTTAAGCTCTTCGACACCCGAAAGGTCGATAATTTCTTTAAGCAATTCATGATTCTTGGTAACGTGCAAGGCAATATCTGTCGCACCGTTAATTATGATCGCTTCCGGATGCTGATGCTTTAGTGAAATTGCCTCGCCCAAACTTGCAGGACGGAAATATTTTTGATTGTCAGTTTGAATATGAATCGATTCCTTAGAAATCGATTTTAGAAGTTCAATGATTTGCGGTTCATCATCAGTAAAATGATCTGTGCAATTGTGAACACAAGACTTAGTCGATGCTTCAACAATCGGCCGATAACCAGTGCATCGACACAGGTTGCCTGTGAGAGCGTCATCTATTTGTTCCCGAGTTGGCTTGCTGTAATTTTTATAGAGAGCAAACATTGCCATGATAATTCCCGGAGTACAAAAACCACACTGACTGCTGTAAAGGTCGACCATAGATTGCTGTACAGGATGAAGTTCGCCTTCAGGAGATTTCAAATTCTCGACGGTAATCAATTGTTTCCCGTGTATCATCGGCAGGAATATCAAACATGAATCAACCGCTCTGTAGCTGATTTTATTATCAACAAATTCGGCAAGCACTACCGTACAAGCACCACAATCACCTTCCGCGCATCCTTCTTTAACGCCTTTGTGTGTGTGTAAACTTCGGAGGTAGTTTAATACTGTTGAAGTCGAGGAAAATTCTTCTGAATTCTTAAATTCAAGATCGATGATCTTTCCATCAAGAATGAATGAGACTGTAGAACGCATGAATACCTGTCGATAAAATTGAAATTTCTAAACCATCTTGTTTAGTTTAACAATTTCGGCGGCAAGTTCCAAGTTTATGTACTTGTCGAAATGTTTATCTTCTCAAAGAAAATAATAATCCCTTTCGGCTCGGGTAATTTCGAACCTACGGGGATTAATTGCGGGATTTTTTGTTGATGTAAAGAGCTAAAAACTGTTGGCTTAATTCAAGCCGCACATACCGCTTGCACAACCGCCACCGCTGCCACCATAAGGATTGCATGATCCGTCTGAACAACCGGAATCGGATCCCATCGACATCTGCGTTACGGACATTAGTTTCTTGTGATTGGTGGAACCGCACGAAGGGCATATAACATCTTCTGTTATCTCACGAACTTTATGAAACACATCATATGCTTTATGGCAGTCGGTACATTTGTAATCGTAAACGGGCATAAGATCAAGTCAAAATTTAAAATGATAAATTAAAAAATAAATGTGATTTAATTAACTAACTTTATAGAGTTTAAGTCATCTACAAATTTATAAATCTCGGAATCGGAAAATCCTTTTTCTCTCGCCGCACTTTCAAGCGTTCCCCAAATCGGCTCACCGCAAGCGAGGCACTTAATTCCATTCTCCATTAAATAAGTTACGGAGCCGGGAATAATTCGCACAAGTTCTTCAATCGAAATATCTTTCGTGATCATTTTTTATTCCAATGATTTTCGAATAAGTCGCGTACGTATTGCTGAAGAAAAGATCTGACTACACCGCTCTTACACTCGCCTTCAAATCCGCGGCATGCAGCATCTATAGTCTTCTTAGCTTCGGCGTTAGCCGGTGCTGTGCGTATCCGTTCTTCAATTCCGGCGCAATAATTTTTTATCAGCTCTTCCTGCTTTGAAGACTATAATTTATCATCTCTTCGCTCTGAAATAAGTTCTTCAAACATAATCAACCGAAATCAAATTCAATTCACCGTAAGCTGAGATAGATGCTGATCTATTTTCGCCTTCAGCATTTTCTTTGGCGCCGCGCCGATCACGGTATCTACTATCTGACCGTTGCGAAAAATTCCGAGCGTGGGAATACTTCGTATGCTGTACTCGAGAGCCGAATCCATATTCTCATCTGTGTTGAGTTTAACAACTTTCAATCTGCCTGCATATTCACCTGCGATCTCTTCAATAATTGGCGCAATCATCCGGCACGGTCCGCACCAGGGCGCCCAGAAATCTACCAGAACGGGTAAATCGGATTGAAGAACCTCGCGTTGAAAATTTTCATCTGTTGCGTTTACTATATGTTTGCTCATTATAATACTCTCGAATTATGGAAATAAATGCCGATTTAACACTATATTATGTGATGCAGACAGGGTTAAAAAGATTCATGCCAGCAAATTCATTTTTGATAGTTACACCAAAGACTCGTATATTTACTCTAACAAAAAACGGTTATTTCAATTGCAGTTCTCACCAATTTTTTCTACTAACAAATTATTAATTAACTAAAAATATTTAAGGGGAAATCCTCTATGAAAAAACTAACTGTCTTTCTTTTTGTGTTCGTCGTACTTGTAAACCCGCTGATGCTCGTTGCCCAGACTCATGATGAAACGAACGCGGAAGTGCCTGAGCTGGGAGCGTTTCACGAAGTTATTTTCAAACTGTGGCATGATGCGTGGCCCAATAAAAATATCGCCTTGATGAATGAATTGATACCTGAAATTGAAATCCACGCAGGAAAAGTTCAGAAAGCGGAATTGCCGGGAATTCTTCGCGATAAAAAACCTAAGTGGGACGAGAACATAAAATCATTAGATGCGATAGTAACGGAATACAAGACGGCGGTAACTGCGAATGATACGCAGAAAAGTCTTGATGCTGCCGAGAAGCTGCACGCGCAGTACGAAAAGCTCGTTCGCACGATAAGACCCATCCTAAAAGAAATAGATGAATTCCATCAGGCGCTGTATCCGTTATATCATTATTATATGCCGGAAGATAACCGGGAGAAAATCCGAGCGTCAGTCAAAGAACTTCAAGAGAAGATGAAAGTATTAAACGAGGCGAAGCTTCCCGAGAGATTAGCGGCGAAAGGCAAATCGTTTAATAAGAAACGAAAAGATTTAAACAAATCGGTGCGGTATGTGGCGAAAGTTGTTCAATCGATTGACGATGCAAAGACAATCAAAGACGCCATCCAGGAAATGCACACGAAGTATCAGGCGCTCGAGAAAGTATTCGATTGAAAGCGCAACTTTTATCTTTATTGTGCGAACACAGTGACAGTCAATTATAACAATCAAATTATTTAAATATATGGAGAGCTATTATGGCAAGAATAATTATTGGAGTATTCCTCCTGATATTTTTTATCAGTTTAGGAAGCACAGCGATGGCTGATTCCATCTTTCCTTACAAATATCAGAAAGAGACTTTACCGAATGGTCTAACCGTTATTATGATACCTATGGAAAGTCCGGGATTGGTAGCATACTACTCGGTTGTGCGAACGGGAAGCCGGGATGAAGTAGAGCAAGGCAAATCGGGGTTCGCGCATTTCTTCGAGCACATGATGTTCCGCGGTACGAAGAAATATCCCGGCAGTGTTTACGACAGCATTGTAACAAGCATGGGCGCCGATGCAAACGCTTATACTACAGACGATTACACTTGCTACCATATGAACTTTGCGAAAGAAGATTTGGAAAGAGTCGTCGAAATTGAAAGCGATCGTTTCCAGAATCTTTCTTACGAAGAGCAGGCATTCCAAACCGAAGCGGGTGCCGTGTACGGTGAATACCGGAAAAACGTTACACAACCATTCGCCCTGCTTAACGAAAAAATGCAAGACCTCGCGTTCGATGTTCACACGTACAAACATACGACAATGGGTTTCGAAGCCGATGTTAAAGCTATGCCTGAAGGTTATGAGTACAGCAAATCTTTCTTCAAACGGTTTTATCGCCCGGACAATGTTGTCATTCTTATAACGGGCGATATCGATCCGAATAAAACACTCGCTCTCATCAACAAATATTACGGCGAGTGGGAAAAAGGATATATTTCTCCATCCATCACGCCGGAGCCGCCGCAAACAGCCGAGCGAATAGGAGAAGTTGCCTACACAGGGAAAACTCTTCCCATAATCGATATTGCTTACAAAGGCGCCGCACTCGACCCGAACAACAATGATTTCGTTTCAGCGCTTCTGTTATCCGATCTCGCGTTCGGTGAGACAAGCGATTTATACAAGAAGCTGATCATACAGGAACAGAAAGTGCAGTTCGTTGCAGGCAGTACACCGATGAACAGGGACATGCCGCTCTTCGAGATTTATTCCATGGTGAAAGATGAAAACGATATCAACTACGTGCGGGACGAAATCTATCGTACTCTTGATGAGTTCAAAAATAAACCCGTGGAAGAAAAAAGACTAAACGACCTGAAGCGACGGAATAAGTACGGCTTCCTGATGGGACTCGATACACCCGATCATGTAGCCGGCGGACTCGCCCGTTTTGCGGCACTCACCGGAAGCATCGAGGTGATCGATCAATTGTATAAACATCTTGAAACAATTACACCGCAAGACATCGTGAACTCCGCAAAGAAATACTTTATGCCCGAACAGCGGACCGTTGTTGTTTTGAAAGGAGTCAAACAATGAATACGACAAAATTTTTTCTGCTCTTGATATTATCATTCATGATCATAACCATAACATTAGGAGAACAAAAAGTGTCAGATAATAATGTTGTTCTCTTGCCGAGTAAGAACGATCCTACGGTTTCATTCCGCATCTGGTTCAAAGTCGGTTCACAGAACGATCCGGCAGGAAAAGAAGGTCTTGCAAGCATCACGGCGCAAATGCTAACCGATGCCGCGACAGAAAAAAACAGCTACGAGCAAGTGCTTGAAAAATTATATCCACTCGCGGCAGGATATAACGCATCGAGTACGGTTGAGATGACCGTAATTTCAGGCAGAACGCACAAAGATAACCTCGGCGATTATTACCCGCTGTTTATCGACGCGATTTTGCGCCCGGCATTCAAGCAGGAAGATTTGGAACGAATAAAAAGTCAGGTTTTGAATCAGCTTGAAAACATGCTGCGTTACGCGAGCGATGAAGAACTTGGCAAAGCGGTTCTTTACAACGATGTTTTTACCGGAACTCCTTACGGTCACATCACCGATGGAACCATCGAAGCGGTAAAAAGTATTACGCTTGACGATATCAGGCAATTTTACAGCGCGTATTATACAAAAGATAATTTTGTCATCGGTTTGGGCGGCGGATACGACATGAATCTGCTTAGTAACCTTAAAAAAGATCTCGGCATGCTGCCTACCGGAACGCCTAAGGCGGTTGAAAAGCCGGCGCCAAAGGCAATCAATGGACTTAACGTTACTATAATAGATAAAGATGCGCCCGCAACAGCAATCAGCATGGGCTTCCCGATCGATATTCTTCGCGGCACTAAAGATTGGTATGCACTTGCGATAGCAACCTCATGGCTTGGCGAGCACCGTAACTCGAGCAGTCATTTGTATCAGGTGATACGTGAGGCGCGCGGATTGAATTACGGCGATTATGCTTACATCGAAAACTTCCCGAATGGCGGAAGATATCAACTGCCGCCGCAGAATGTTTGCCGCAGGAGCCAGCTTTTTGAAATCTGGATTCGACCGGTGCCGAACGAGACACGCCACTTTGCAATGCGCGCCGCACTGCGCGAGCTTAAGAAGTTGGTTGATAATGGAATGACGCAATCGGAATTCGATCAGACGAAGAAATTTCTGCGCAACTACGTTCTCCATTTTGGCCCAACCACTATGGAGAAGCTCGCGTATGCGCTCGATGATAAGTTCTACGGTATAAAAGACGAAGGACATCTGAATATGTTCAGGAAGATGATGGACGAGCTGACGCTGAACGATGTAAATACCGCGATTAAAAAACACTGGCAGACGAGCAATATGCAAATCGCTGTCATCACGAAAGACGCACAGTCGTTTAAGGATGCGCTTGTGAACGACTCACCGAGTCCGATCACTTACAAGACACCGAAACCGGAATCTGTTTTGGAAGAAGATAAGGAGATAATTATATTTCAGTTGAAGGTAAAAGCCGAGAACGTGAAGATTATGCCGGTGACGGATTTGTTTGTGAAGTAAGAATACATCGTGCTGTTGATTAAATAGGGGCAGTAGTAAAATACTGCCCTTTGTTATTTTAGATTCGCATCAAACATACTTGTGAGAATGCTGAGTTGTATAGTTGCTTCCGGTGCAGAAGAGTGATATTTATTTCCCAGAGGCATTTATCTTTCCAAGCATGAATGCCAATATTACTCCCGCTGCAATTCCAAGCACGATGCCAAGAAACATATTATCTAAAACAATACCGCCTATGGGTATGCCGGCTAAAAGCCCAAATGCAATCCATTGAATTGCTAATTTCACCGTGATTTTCTTTCGAGAGTCAACCATCAATAAAATAATACCTGCAAGCAAGACGCTGGAGACGCCTATGAATTCACCCGTATGGCGAAGCTCATCGGCAACGGTAAAATAACCTAAGATGCCGCATGTAACAAGTACAGCTCCAATGAGTCTGTAAAAAGGCATTGATGTTTTCATGGTTGTCTTTATAGCGTTTCGCCTAACGTTTGTGTTTATACAAGGGCAGTTTCGTCTGCCCGTTGTATATAAAAGAGTCTTTGCCCTTAGTTAAAGACGGAATGGCAAATATCCGACTGATAATATGTGATGTCCTGACGTTGTCTTTCTTGGTTGTACTGTCTACGTTCCACCGAGCGGTGACCCGAAGATGCCGACCGCAAGTTCTGCCCAAATGAGCAAGAGCACTGCTATAATAGCTAAACAGATGGCGATTCGGTGCTCGATTTTGTTTACCTTCCTTATTACAAGCTCACACATGAGACCAGTGGCGAGCAGTAGGACACCAGCGACAATAAAATCGAACAGAGTCCAGCTCACATCATCTGTGAACTGCATCGCTATTAATGGTATGAGCAATAGAAGCGCTACTGTGAGCACAATGCCGATAAGTCTTTTGTTCTGCATAATCATAAGTGTTCTGTTATTTTATAAAAATATGTTCGTATGTATAGCTCTTAAAATATTATAATTCCTTCATCATAAGGTCTATCTCATCGAACAATTCACCTGTATGGCCTGCGTGAGTAAATTGTCTAACAGTGACCAAAATTGGCTTTTGAAACCGAGTCTTTGAAAGTCAACTCGTCTTTTTTTATGTCCTGGCCGCCTTGCCCATAACGTTGCGCGGGAAAAACGAACGTGCGAGCGAACGAACCTCCTTCTTTTGGAGATTTGTTTGAGCGAGCATGGAGTTTTTCCCGACCTGTCCCGACATTCTTTTGGTCGGGATGTTCCGCGATCCCGCAAGGCGGGACGGAGCGAACGGCTCTTCGCGGAACGTCTCGGCATAAAAGAAGTTTTTGCGAGGCAAAAATTTGGGTGAGTGCCATAAGGCACGAACCTTTTATGCTGTGTTAGGCGAAGTCGCTTTTTATCTTTTCCTTTCGTATATGTGTTTATCTTTTTTTCGACATAAGAAGATAACCGTTTGTATGAGTAAGTCTTCCCTCGTATATCCTTTATGCTGTAATATCTTTTCTATTTCTGGGGTTAAGAATTTCTCTCCTTCATAAGTAAATTTCTCATCAAATACATCGATATATTCATGGAATATTTCTCTATACTGGTCCAAGCAAAGTCTGTTTAGGTATGTATTCACTGGATATTTATTATCTAAAAGATGATCCCAAGCTGGCCCTTTGTTTGAAGGATACTTATAGGGCCAAATCCAATCAAGATGATGTCCGCCAGACAAGCTAGGGAATAGATGCACACCAATCCAAGCAATTCCAGATGGCTTGAGAACTCGATTGACCTCCTTGGAAGCTGCGGGAACGTTATCAATATGTTCAAAAACCCAGGAAGAATAAACGAAATCAAAATAATTGTCAGGAAAGGAAAGATTAGTTGCATTCATCAGGCGTGTGTCTAGTTGGTTAAATGGAAGGGTTTTCCTGTATTGTAAAGACAGCTTTGAAAAAAATCGCTTATCAAAAAGAAGGTGTCTCAATAACGATTTAATAGCACGTTCTACACCGTTGGTTCTTATAACCAGAATGAAAGTCTTTAAGTTCATTTTATATGTTGGAACTTCCATATCTATTCCGATAACATCTGCCCTATCGGCCT
This sequence comes from Bacteroidota bacterium, assembly GCA_020056225.1. Taxonomy (GTDB): domain Bacteria; phylum Bacteroidota; class Ignavibacteria; order UBA10030; family SZUA-254; genus JAGVIE01. Next base: position 516 of record JAGVIE010000058.1, on the reverse strand, counting down.
TGAAAAGAACCGTTTGTGTGGCTGTTTGTCCACATCCCAAGTCAAGTATTTTTGCTTCTTTAACTTCAACCATGACATAGGTTTTAATTATCTCACATAGTTGTTTATGGAAATTTATTTCTGACTCAGCATTTCCAAAAGTGCCAGTCTGATAGGCGCGAAGGATGTTTAATGACGACGAAAGACGATGAATTAAAGAAATTTTTTGACCACTCATAGCAGCTTTCATTGATTAGTTTCTCCTTATTTTAAAGCGATTTCGCCTAACGTCTGCAGTAGCAACGCCGTGCTGTTGCGAACTATGATAGATCAATTTCCTGTGAAGCAACAGCATGGAGCGAGTACCACTCATTATATCAATAGCATCTAGCGACGTTGCTACTGCTGATATTTCTAAAAGGTCTCCGTGAGTCAGGAGAAATTCGTATGATTGATTACCGAATCAAATCAACGCTTTCAGAACTAACTCACAGGAGAACCATATGTTATATACAGGTATTGATTTACACCGCCAGT
>JAGVIE010000052.1 GCA_020056225.1 Bacteroidota bacterium | reverse complement strand
CGTGGATGATTCTTGGATTTGTGGATTATCTTACCGAGTATGAGAAGCAGAAAGATTGTAAATATTTAACCAGAAATCGAAGAAGCGTTGCTGTAGTAGATCCTAATAAGTGGCATAAGGTGGATGAAGATTCGGAATGTGCTGATTATTTTTTTATAAACGGTGAGGCAATTTTAGATTTTATCCCAGCACCATTTTATCCTGAGATAGAGCTCCGAGATATTAAGAATGGTGCGTACCCGTTACTTAAAGCAGGGGTACTTGTATTTAATCCTAAGGGTTGGGAAGAGTTTGAAGGAATGCAAGAAAAAATGAAAGGGGATCTTCGGCATACTCATTTAAATAATGTTGTGAGGGAAGTAATAACAAGATGGGATAGTTCACAAATAGGAGCTATCTGTGGGATACCTAAGAAAGACAAAAATATATTGAAGGGAAATATAGATAGTGAGTTAGAAAAGGAAAATATATGGATAGATATTAATTATCCATGGGAATTAATAGAAAACTCCACTATCTTTTTGAATGAGATTCAGGAACATTATTACAATTATGAAAGTGTACGAGGGAAAGTAAAAGGAGATCACCCTAATTTAAAAGATAGTGGTTATGAAATAGTCCTTCCTCAAAATGTTTATGAAAAACTAAAACAGTTTATCGGCAAAGAAATCATATTAGTTAAGAATATTGAGGTTGAAGCTGATGGAGTAATATTAAAGAATGATAAACCTACTGATGAGACATTATCGAATGCTTTGAGCGAACCTATTGATAAACCCTTATTAAGTTCGATCATTAAACCTATTGGTACTAAACTAAAAATTCAAAAAGGAGTTGTAATAGAAGGTGTTTGTGTAATTGACGAAGGTTGTAAAATTGAAGAAAATTCGACTATAAAATGGTCAACATTAAAAAAGAAGGTAGAGATTTATCCATCATGTTACATAGAACACTGCATCCTTCTCGAAAAAGCTATTGTATTATCAAATTCTTCAATCACATTTAGCATTATAGGAAAAAGCGCAGGTATTAGTTATCATGTTATTATACCTTGTCAAAACTTGAAGAACATCGGATTGAAAGAACCTGAAAACCGTGAACCGGAACTTTTTTATACGGAAATCATAGAAGCAAGGCATAAGACGCAATTTGGTGCCATCATTGGAGATAATGTAAAACTCGGTATGGGAACCATAGTAGAACCAAGCAGGAAAATTGGAAAGAATTCTGTTGTTCATTCGGGATGCGAAATATATAAAAGTTACAAACCTAATAGTATCATTAAAAGAGAAATAGAGGAGACTCCCGTACAATGGATAAAAAAGTAAATTTGGTGCGCAATATTAATGAGCTCCAAGAACTCATTAAAAAACCATGTTCGGTTCTTCAATTATGCTCTAATATTTTATATATCCTCCTGACAGGAAGGTGGGAGTCGCTCTCAAGGTGCAAAGTTAACAATTATGAAAAAAGGGAGAAAGAATTAAAAAATCGGATGAAGATGATTTGGGAGTCTACATTATCAGAAATATTCTATAATACTGAACCTGTTAATAGACAGAGAAATTTTTATAAATTAAAAGGGGAAAATGTTGAGGTGGGAAAAGAACTTTATAGTTCGCTGGAATTAGATAAAATTGCACAAGATGTAATTACTTATAACGGAAAAGATAGTTCAGAATTAAGAGGCATCTGTTCTGGGGATATCAGCAGGTTACTTAAAGTAAAAAAAGAAAATATTGATATATACTTACATCTTGGAGAATTTTATTGGTCAAAATTTGCGTTGAAAGCTATTCTATTTTCCTTATTTTTTAGAACAATATTTCAGAAAGTGTATGGTAAAAGGTTTAAACCTATCACAATGTGGGATTCTAATGATAATCCTATTTATTTTGATGGAAAAATAGAGATGGGATACGAAAATATTCAATTCTATCTCTCCATATTATCCGCAGGGCATATCGGAACCACAACGATGCACGATCTCGGAGTGGATTTATTAAGGATTCCCACTAGTGATGAGCGAAATGCTTTGGTATTTGTACCTTACTACCCAAATCCAGAGTTGCTCCAAGCAGAGCTTTATTGGAAAACAGTGCGAAAAGTGAATTTAAGAGTTCTTTATCTTCAAAATTTCTTTGAGATTTTTAGAATATGGGAACGTGAACATATTATTAAATATCTCAACCAAGAGGCTATTTCATGAGAACAAAAAATAATAAATATTATTATTCCCAGAAGAAAAATACTATCGAAGAAATAAAAGTTAAATCCTCTGACAATAATAAGAAAGGATTTAGTGAAGTTCGAACGACGACCGAAGTTCGAACGATTTATAAACGAGAGGAACTTTCTGAGCCAAAAGATAAATTTGATAACTTATATTTCGAACAACAAAAAGAAGTTATAGGAAGAATCTTAGATGCATTGAAGAAAGTATGGCACGAATCTAGTGGAGCAGACCTTAAACTGATTGAAGAGAAATTCAATTTAGACGAGATAGAGTTAAGATATATAGCTATAGACCTTATAGACATTCTTTCTGCATACGAGAGCGGTGTAAGTATTTCGACAAGTTTATCGGATGAGTTGAAAGAAGTTGCACTTGAAAAACTTGAAAAGATTGAGCTCACAAATGATATGATGAGATAATGAAGATAAAAATGACAACTGTCCAACACGGGAAACCAGTAATCCCACACACGTCAAGTCCTCCGAATTATATCCTTACGGCTGAGGAACTCGTAATGGAACTACATATATCTGATACTAATAATAGAAATCTACATTTACAATTTCCTAAGTCACAACTAACACCACCAAATGAATTTTATAGATTTCTAGAAAAACCTTCAGATATAATAGTGGATATAAAGTCAATAGGAGAGGAGGATATAAAAAGGGAAATAGAAAGAGAAACACATAAACTAATAGAGTTACAAAAACTTGAAAATATCCAAAATGACAGTATAGCTGTTCAAAGAAAACGGATGGCACAAACGTTTGATCAAAATACAAGAAGTGAGATAGAAGTCCAGTTGTTAGGAATGGTGAGGGATCTATCCGAGACCCAAGAACAAATTAGGAAAGTCGAAAATAAGATAGAAGAACTAAATAACCAACTATCATCATATGGAAAATATTAGATTGCATAATAAACTAAAAGAACTTCTTGATATTAAAGCTATTTTGGAGGACAGGATACATATACTTAATAAAACAATTACACGCACGCTAGAAACATTTAAAAAAGCGGAGTTGGAAATAGGTTTGAGAGAAAGTGAAAGGGAATTACAGTATACAGAAGAAAAAATCGATGGTATCAAAAAGGAAATAGAACGGGCAGAAAGAAAGGAAATAGAGAAAAAATATCCTATAGAGAAGATAAGAGCTCAAACAAATGAAAGACTGAAAGTATTTGGTCCCTCTGATAAACTAAGCATGATGATCGAGGAACTTTCGGTTTCTTTAAACAGCAAGATAAGGAAGTTTGAAACATTACAGGGTAAGGCATTTGAACTTCAAAAAGAAATTTACGGTTCTGAGGAGGAACTGAGTGATGATTTTACAAAAGCAAAAGGCATTGCAGATATGCTGCGACATTTTCCTCAGATTCCACATCCAACCTCTAAGCCATTTATGGATGAACTAATTGAATTCAAAAGACTCGTTGAAGCAGAATTTTTTAAGAAGTTTTGGAAAGGATCAGGAGGACGAAGGGGGAAAAATTTTATAAGTAATCCAGAGCAATTTGCTCAACTGTTACTTTTATTCTATTTTGGAGTAAAAGTAGGATCAGGAAATATATTCAAGGAGATTCCGACTGGTGGCGGAAGAATCGATGTAGTGATAACATACTTAGGTGAAAATTATATAGTTGAAATAAAAATGTTGGGAGGACATTATACAATCAACTATGCATTGAGTGGAATTGAACAACTTTCTTATTATATACAAAATCGAGATGCACAGAAGGGGTATTTAATAGTTTTTGATGGTAGGTGTGATGATCAGAAAAAAAGTACTTTGCCTGATGAAGAAAACCGAAATGGTAACCTGATAAAGATAATAGATATAAGCATAAATCCTTCTGCTCCTTCAAAGAAAGCAAGGAAAATAAAACCAAGAGTGGAGTAATTAACTTTCAAAGTATATCCTCACAATGCAAAAATTATTAGTAAGTGTTCGTGGTAAGAATGAAGCAATGGAGGCAGTAAAAGGTGGCGCTCATATAATCGATGCCGAATATCCAGGTTCAGCATTGGGTACCCAATATCCTCTTAACATTTACGCAATTCGTGAGGCAGTTCCCCTCGACAGACTTGTAGCTACAAATATTGGTGAAAAACAATTTATCTGGAGTACTGCTTCTCAGGCAGCGTTGGGGGTGGCATTTGCTGGTGCGGATATTATAAAAGCAGGTCTTGCAGAGTTAAATCCTACTTTAGCATTAAGGGTTTTGAAAACAATAGTTCATCACGTTAAATATTGGTATCCATGGAAAATTATTATCCCTGCTTTTTTCGCTGATGTAGAACTTAGAAAATGTCTAAATCCTATCACTCAATCACAAGAAGTTGCTTTGAATGCTGGCGCACAAGGTGTGTTGATAGATACTTTTGATAAAGCAAAGCGGATGGACTTACTGAGTTATTATTCATTGAAAGATATTGAGAGATTCGTTAGAAAATGTCATTCTATGAAAATAGAAGCTTGGATTGCCGGCTCAATTAAAAGAGACCAGTTACCTAAATTATGGGAAACCGGGGTTGATGTAATTTGTGTGCGAGCCGCCGCATGTGAAGTTATGAAAGATACATCTATCCGAATGGGAAAAATAAAGAAGGAAATCGTCGCTGAATTAGTAAAAACTATCCCATCGATTTAATCAGATTTTACTCTGATCCTACAGCTTTTCAGTAGATTCAACTTTTCTTGTAGGTTTTTTAATATTAGATTAAAATTCAATTGTAAGTCGCAGAAAAAATTTATATAATACATTTCTTATAATTTAGCTAATCCACCGTAAATTAAATCTATAAAGGATATTTATAATGAAAATTAGCGTCATCGGAACAGGATATGTGGGACTTGTAGTTGGGACATGTTTTGCTGAGACCGGAAATAATGTTATATGTGTTGATAAAGACAAAAATAAACTTGACACGCTTCGCAGCGGAAAATCTCCCATCTACGAAGAAGGACTTGAAGAATTAATAAAGAGAAATATTGACAAGGAAAGATTATCCTTTGTTAGTGATCTTAAAACAGCTGTAGAAAAAACTAATGTAATCTTCCTTGCGTTGCCCACACCTCCTAAAGAAGACGGTTCAGCTGATCTGGAACATGTTCTAGGTGTAGCGAGGGAAATTGGTAAAGTTATGAATGGATATAAAGTAATTGTAAATAAGAGCACGGTACCCGTAGGAACCACCGCCAAAGTGCGTACGGCAATTTCAGAGTATTCAAAGCATGAATTCGATGTTGTCTCAAATCCTGAGTTCTTGAAGGAAGGTGCGGCGGTAATGGATTTTCTGAAACCTGATCGTATAGTCGTTGGTACATCAAGTCAACGTGCGATAAAAATAATGGAAGACTTGTACTCACCGTTCATTAGGACCGGGAATCCATTCATCGTGATGGACGAGCGAAGCTCCGAGCTTACAAAATACGCTGCTAATTCTATGCTTGCAACAAAAATTTCTTTCATGAATGAAATTGCCAACCTCTGCGAACAGGTTGGTGCAGATGTGGAGATGGTCAGAAAAGGTGTCGGCAGCGATCCGCGTGTTGGACCACAATTCCTTTTCGCCGGTGTTGGCTACGGCGGCTCGTGTTTTCCCAAGGATGTAAGCGCACTGGTGAAGACGTCAGAGCAATACAAATACGATTTCAATATTCTGAATGCCGTCATGCACGTCAATAAAAATCAGTGCATTTTGTTCACAAAGAAAATTCTATCATACTTTAAGAATGACATAAAAAAGAAACAGATTGCGATATGGGGGCTTTCATTCAAGCCAAATACGCATGATATGAGGGAAGCGCCTTCGGTAACAATTATCAAAGAATTACTAAAGCATGGTGCGGTTGTGCATGTATACGATCCCGTTGCAATGAAAGAAGCAGAGCAATACCTCGGGAACTCGGTCAGGTATTGCGAGACCGATTATGAAACCCTGAAAAATGCTGATGCATTAGTCGTAGTTACTGAATGGCATGAGTTTCGCAGACCTGATTTCTCAAAGATGAAGAAACTCATGCAAAAGCATGTAATTTTTGATGGAAGAAATATTTATGATCCTAAAGTGATGAAGGAACAAGGATTCGAGTATTTTGGTATCGGCAGGGTATAAACAATGCATTCATCAAAGATAGTCAGTGTCGTCACAGGAGGAGCGGGCTTTCTCGGTTCGCACCTATGCGACCGTCTCCTCTCCGAAGGACATCATGTAGTCTGCATAGATAATCTTATTACCGGTGATACTGCGAATATCGCTCATCTTTTTGGTAATGAAAGATTCCAGTTCGTGAAGCACGATGTTACTAACTATATATTCATAGATGGACCGGTACATAATGTACTTCATTTTGCTTCACCCGCAAGCCCGATTGATTACCTGAAACTTCCAATCCAAACATTGAAAGTCGGCTCGCTTGGAACACATAAAGCTCTCGGTCTTGCGATGGAAAAGAAAGCGCGGTTCCTAATCGCATCGACATCCGAAGTTTATGGAGACCCGCTGGTTCATCCACAGCCCGAATCCTATTGGGGGAATGTAAACCCGATCGGTTCGCGCGGTGTTTATGATGAAGCAAAACGCTTCTCCGAGGCGATGACAATGGCTTATCAACGCTATCACGGTGTTGAGACAAGAATTGTCCGCATCTTCAACACGTATGGACCGCGCATGCGGATAAATGACGGCCGGGCAATCCCTGCCTTCATGTCTCAAGCGCTTCGCGGTGAGGATATTACCGTTTTCGGTGATGGAAGCCAGACTCGCAGTGTATGTTATGTCAGCGATCTGATCGATGGTATTCACCGGCTTCTGATGTCGGATATCTTGGATCCGGTCAATATCGGCAATCCTGACGAAATACCTATGCTTCAGCTTGCGAAGGAAATTCTACAGTTAACGGGAAGTAAAAGTAAAATAATTTTTAAAGATTTGCCGGAAGACGATCCAAAAATCCGACAACCGGATATTTCTAAAGCTCGAAAATATCTTGGCTGGGAAGCGAAGGTCAACCGAATGGAAGGATTGAAAATGACGCTTGAGTATTTCCGGAAGAAAATTCTCTCTTCCGATTCTTCTACATAATATTTAAAAACGGTGTTAAGAATCGCGGTTAAACTTTTATTATTGTCCGTTTCTATTCTTACCTTTTCAAAAGCACAGACAATTGAGAAGCTATCGGATGATAGATTGCTCTCTTTGGATGCTGTTCCATATCATTTCGATCAAACATGCCGCACAGATGATTCCATCGTTGTATCATTAGTGTCACAAGAACATCAGATTAATTATTCTCGTCTGGCTTTGGTTAGCGGGACTCTGTTGACTTCAATGGTTGCAATTCATGTTTATCAGCAGAACGGCTGGTGGAGGGATAACCGTGCACCTTTTCATTTTCAGGAAGATCTGGTTTATGGAATGGGTGTAGACAAAATCGGGCATTTTTACGGAGGATATATTCTTGGATTCCTGATGAGTAAATCGTTTGAGTGGGCAGATGTCCCTGATGAAAAAGCATTATGGTTTGGTGCGGCTGGCGGTTTGTTATTCCAAACGTATGTCGAAGTAGAGGATGGATTTTCAGCGTGGGGATTTGACCGTGTCGATTGGTTGACTGATCTGGGTGGCGCGGCATGGCTGCCTTTGCGTTTTTATGTTCCTTATCTCCAAAATTTCGATCTCAAGTTGAGTTACCATCCGTCGGATTTACTCGGCAATCCGGGCGGTATCGGATTTAAAGGACAGAAACATTTGATGATGGATGATTATGAGGGACAAACAATGTGGATGAGTGTTAAAGTTAAAAATCTTCTTCCAACGAGTGTGGAAAAATATTGGCCCTCATTTCTTTGCCTTTCACTCGGCTATGGTGCCCGCGATGTTGCTGGCGCGAATCCGCATCGGGTATACTTCCTTGCGCCCGATCTGGACATGACGGAGATTATACCACGCAGTACCTCGTTTCTCAAAACATTAGGCGAAGCGCTAAACTTTATTCATTTCCCAATGCCGGCGGTTCAATTCTCTTCAAATAAAACAATCTGGTATGGTTTGTATTTTTAGAAGGCATTGTAAAAACGCCGGTGATGCAAGGTCTTTTATCTATCGGTGTTGTCAGGTCTTCCGACCTGACATATGTACTGAGGTCGGTAGCGAACCGTGCTGATCGGTCTCATACTTTTTAGTGTCGGGAATCCCGCAAAGCGGGACCGACACCACCCTAGTTGATATTATAGGCTAGGGCTCCTATATTATGCAATAACTAAAGTGATGTCAGAGCTTACATTCTAACATTAGTGGTGTTGATGTTTATTGAATGAACATATGGGAAGAAGGGGTCGCTCAATATTTGGTAATCAAGGGAATACCTTTTTTATTACGACGACTGTTGTAAACTTTGATCCTGTTTTCTCTTGCGGGGATATTTATTATCTGATTTTAATCGATTCAATAAGACACGTGCTTGAGGAACATCATGCCACGCTTTTTGCCTACGTTTTAATGCCGAGCCACGTTCATTTTATAATTGCAATGCCGGAAGGAGAGAGTATATCCGATCTCATGCGTGATTTTAAAAAGTTTACATCAACGAAGATAAGGCAGCAGCTTGAGAAAGATAATCAAACGAGTTGGATATCAAAGTTAAAAGCCAATGCAGCTACGTCTAAGGGACAAGTTTTTAAATTGTGGATGGATCGTTTTGATGATGTGGTGATATTTTCCGAAAAAGTACTCCGCCAAAAGATAGAGTATATTCATTATAATCCTGTGAAAGCGGGCTTAGTTAAAGAACCCGAAGATTGGAAATATTCGAGCGCAAGAAATTATATACTTGACGATAATAGTTTGATTTATGTTGCAACAAATTGGGAGTTGGTGTCAGGAAATAACTCCTGACACCACAGTGTACTTGGTGTTGTCAGGTCTTCCGACCGTTGGTGATGTCAGGTCTTGTGACCTGACATGAACATAGGGTGAAGTCAAACTATACTATTGCTCTAATGCTTTGCAGTGTCAGGAATCCCGCAGAGCGGGACTGACACCACGCTCGGATGTTTGAGAATCTGGTAGCCCCAATCTTCAGATTGCGTTCTTGGCTCAACTTTGCAGACATGAAGTCTGCGGCTACCAAGTTTTATGAGGTTTACGGACACTCACGAAATCTCTGACACCACGCAACCACGCATTTAAGTTACTTCACAACTATCATTTTCCTTACCTGCATAAAAATATTGCTGGGATTGGAAAGACTCGTTGCCTCTAAGCGATAGAAGTAAACTCCGCTTGCGATGTTGCTTGAGTTCCAATTAACCGATTTATAACCTGCTTCTTGGATTTCATCCACCAACATAGCCACTAACTGACCCAATGTGTTATATATCTTCAACTTCACATTGCTTGCAACAGGCAAACCATATTTTAATGTTGTTACCGGATTGAATGGATTTGGATAATTATACTCAAGACTATATTCTCTTGGTAATAATGTTGTATTTCCAATCTCTACCGGTGGTGGTGGCGGCATCTCAGATGTTTGTACGATTTTAATCCTATTGGTATTAACACTCGCTAATAGGGTAGCGTCTAAGATTAATTTGCCATCTTTGTTGACCTTCAGCCAGTAGCCACTCCCCGGCATTAACGTGGTTGCAGTTACATATTGGGTTCCATTGTAACCAAAAAATTCGCTTGTTGTCATATCCGTGGGTTCTATAGCAATTGCAGAAACCGGAAACGGCTGTGATATGGTACCAATCATATTCCAACCGCTCTTTACCTTAATTGACTCTTGAATAACTTCAAAACCGTACATCGGGATGGTCTGATCGCTGCTAAACTTCAACCAGAATCCTTCACCAATTTTTAGTATATCTTTAGGTTTGTAACTACCTTCATATATAAATGCATCACTCACGGCAGTTGGAAAAAGTTTGGGTTTAGCACATTCATCCCCGCAATAATATGATACGGATACCATATTCCACCCCTCAGCAACTGAGATTCTTTTTGTGGGTGTAAATCTGATTGCCCAATTATCTCTTGGTTTAAATTGTGTAGGATGACCATTACAAGAAGTTGAGTGCCATTCTGTAGTGTCAGATGTTTTTTGGATACCAACGAGTGTGTGCATAACGGAATCCTCGTAAACGATCCCAACATTATCGTACTGAAATTCTATTTTACCGTCTGCTTTATTTAAGATTACACGAAATGTAGCTGATACACGCTGAGTGGTGCTCATCGGTTGAGTACGCGGTGATGCTTTGGAGAAGACTGGTAAATCCTCACTTACTTCCATCGAGTCCCACTGGACGATAAAATTAATGGGGTCCCATTTGTAGTAGATATGACCGATGTTAGTTGGATCAAGCTTCATATCCATGTAAAGTGGTGCAATGAAATTTTTAGGCATCCAACTAGTGGTATCACCTGTAAAAGCCGGAGGTATATTCCACAGCGAGCCAAAGAATCCGTTCATGTTTATGTGCTGAGTGTCAGTAGGAGATGCCGTAAGAGCGATTGCACCATCCACACCAATCCAGACATAACGCATTGAGTCGCCGAAAATAATTAATGGATTACCAGCGATGTAGAACGGTCCCGCGGTGCCATTATCTGTTACGGGCGGCTGATCTTCAAACTGACCTCCATCATGATAGAAGAAATCTGATTGTTCTATCTCCGTACCAGTTGATTTGATATTCTTGGGTGTCCAATCATACAAAGTATCATAAGCATAGTAATCCGTTTGCATTTTGAGAACCTGATAGGTTATCGGATACGTACGTGCAAACAATCCCTGACTATCAGCGGCTTCTACCCAATACAAGACCATGGTTCCCGGCGTTTGTCCGGGGATTGTGCCTTCCCAAATGTTTCCCGGACCAGTAAAAGTCATAGATACGCTAGCAGTATCAACATCATGCTCATCACCACCGGACCCTTGTTTTGCATACTTTATACGCGCGTTTTTCACTCCTGCCGATGAAGGATTTGTGCCGTTGAGATCGACAATTTCAGATTGGATTGTTTGACTTCCTGTGCTCAATGTATTATGAACATCAGTGACAGTATAAATCTTTGGTTTCACGTTGTCTGTGGGATGGATCGCAAACCACCATCGGAAGATCGGTAGTTGAGATTGCTTGTATGGAAGAGCCACATCCTTCGCTCCGGTAATATATCTCCATCCTTTCACAGCCGGAACACTTGCATCGAGCGGTGTACCGACGTTATGCTCGTAGAATTTCCAAATGCCTGCCGTTAACCACATTTCGGTTGGATCAACGGCTACGATGCTCGAATAAGTCCAGCTTACCATGAACTCGTTGGCAAGATCAGGATTGGCCGAAGGAACAATTTCCATCGTTACGAAAATTGAATCCCCACCGGTCACCGATGGCGAAAATCCGAGATCACTGAGAACAACCTTGTTAAGACTATCAGGAATTAGCGTTACAATATAACCACCAAATCCCCAAATCTCATTTCCAAGAGGTGAAAACGATGGCGTCAAACCACTGATTGTGGATACCCAGTGCGTATCTGTTGCAATGTCCTTGAATGGAGTTATACCCTCTTCGGGATCGTTTGCGTTGGGATAATAACCCCAATTCTGTGTACCGCCGTCGTACGATCCAAAACCGGGTCCTGAGCGTGTTCCTACCATTGATTTAAAGATTCTGATTTTTACCTGCTGACTGACTGAACTGATTTTCCCGACCTGAAAGTAAAATGTATCGAGTGTTCCCGTGCCAAAGACAACAAATTGTTGCCCTAACACATCTCTTTGATGTGCGGTAAGAGGAGAGATGTGGTCGAAGGAACAAGAGTAGCATTGATAATCGCCTGGTATTGATACTTGAGTGTATGAATAAGTTATAAATAATATTAGTAAATGTGTTAGAAAAAGGGATTTTTTCATATGACTATCTCCTTCTGAATATTAGGCGTTCAATTAGGTTCAAGATTGTGATTCATTCTCGAATGTGAACCTAACGGCTGAGGTGATCTTGATAGACACCCACTAAAATCATTGTTTTGAATTGTATTCCAGTCGGGTACACTACGCCCTACAGGCTCTTCATAATAACCATATTTTTGCTTTTTAGCAGATCGGGTGTCATAACATTGATTTCCAACCACAATCACTCTTGAAGCACCCTTCACAAAAAATGCTGAGTTTGAATTATGATAGGTTGAAAAATTATCGAAACATCGATTATCCCTTGCCTCTAGATGCCTTATCCTACCCTGTCTACCACCTGCAACGAATTGTTCAATATGGATTGCACCCATATTACCGTATATAGGATTGCTGATATTCCTACTCACAACATTATTATTCAGAAATACTAAATCAACCGTTCCGGCTGATTCGATTACTATTCCCGGATAGCCATTCGAATCTGCAGTATCTCGACGCAGTGTTATATTATTGCATTGTTCGGTACTTTCCAAAGTTCCAATATAAAAACCTCGCCAAACGTTATGCTGAGAGATACAGTCTTCAACTTCAACGGACTGTGATGCTCTAATGAATAGTCCCGAAGTACTGTCTTGGCTAAAAGAGCAATGGGAAATCCTCACATGTTTTCCCCGTTCAATCTCGACACCGTTGTCTCCACATTGTCGAGTGCTACTACGAGTTAACGTTATGTGACTTCCCGTTAATTGTATCCCATCCCAGTTCACATTAAATACAGCACAACTATCAACAATAATTTTTTTACCGGTTATTACTATTCCTTTCTCAGCAATATCCCTAACGAAAATACTTTTGATTATTACATTCTTCACCGGATATCTCCCCCTCAATCCCTCACCAGCTGTGAACCAGATACCAAAGGGTTGATCATTGTTAAGGGCGGCATCACCTTTTCCACTATAGGCGTCCTTGTTTCCAATTATCGTTAGATTTGCAATTGTTATATTTGAATCTATTATGTCTGGTGGACCGCTTTTATTCGTTATAACGGGTTGAGTTAATCTGGAATCAGCTTGTAATATTGTTTTATCAATGCCTTCACCAATTAAAAATACATTACTTACGATTATTATTGGCTGATTTATTATGAATGTACCAGTCAGAGAGATTACACCCCTATTGCCACCAAGTTGTATTATTGCCTGATTGATATCAACATCCGTCATTGGATTGTTTATAGGAGACACCAAAGTGATCCTCTGGTCTGTTGGCGCAAATGAATAAAGAGGAGAGCAACCATGGATTACGGCATAAAAGACCATGGAAACAAACAATACGATCACATTATTGGGATAATTCTTTTTCATAATTATTTCTCCTCATTAACTAGGACAATTAATCCTGCATTTCATTTTCGATGAACTGTATGATTCCACCCCTCAGTTCTTCACTAAGCTTCCCCCTAAGCTCTTGCATAAATTCTTCGAGCAATGCTACTAGGGAAAAGAAAAAGTTTTTCATGATATAATCTCCTATACAGTAAAAAGGAATCATTGATCGAACGATGTTTGCTATTTCAAATTTACGAACAATCTTGAACATCACGATCGAGAAGTATTAGGGAATTAGACATCGGAGTCATTGGTCGATATGCTCAATCAAAATTGTAATACTTAGATGTCCTATGAATTCATGCCATAGTAAAAACCAGATTAATAAAAGTAATCCAATTTATTGTAGTATTCATTTTTAAATTTTTGAGCATGCACACATTGCCCTGTATCCATATGGTCTTTTCCACCACAGCCTTTGACACGTCCCATTAGCCAATTGACCACAGTGTCCAAAGCATTCAATTTGACCAGTTTTAAGGTTGATTAAAGGAAAACATTTGGGATTAATTATTTTTATAGCACCTGGATCAATACCTGGCTCTTGAGCTCCATAATATATTGTACCTGTGCAGGGATCAATGACAAGGTACATATTTTTTTGATATAACTGAGGGACTATCAATCCACCTCCTCCAAAAATTCTAATAAAATCAAATGAAAGTTTAGATGAAGGTTCTTTAAGTTTAGTTAGTTTTATTCCTTTGGTGGCTTTTTGCCATTCTCGCTCATTAAGAGAAATTAAAAGCGGACCGACAATCTTGCGCTTTCTGCTTGCTATTGATTTAATTGTGAATATTCTGGATTGCTCCCCCCTAATATTTCTTCGTTGTGTGTGTAACATTATAACTCACCTTAGATATTATGTTTGTATTATATTCTCTGCAGATGATTCGCAACTAACCATACTGTCGGTTCAGTGCTTTGTGGTATCAGGAAATAATTCCTGACATTACACTAAAAATATTTTTACTATTAATATCACTTGTTATTGCAGACGATTGGTATTTGAGGCAATTAAAATTGTGGTACGAAGCTAGGAGTCCCTGCTTTGACTATGAGATTGCAGGAACATACCCCTATCATGTTGCCTGAAAAACCTATGTCATTTATTAAAATGAAATGTAACAATTAAAAAAGAAAAAGCAAATGAATAATTTGAATAATACCGTGCGAATCATTAATCAAGACAAATACGCTGAATAATTGGATGATTATTAATGATATGGCTCAATATTAGGTGGGAGTTGGTGTCAGGAGAAAAGAGACTGTCTGAGAACCCGGTAGCCGCAATCTTCAGATTGCGTTCTTGGCTTAACTTCGCAGACATGAAGTCTGCGGCTACCAAGTTTTATGGGGTTTCCGGACACTCACCAAACTCCTGACACCGCCAACATTGCTGGTGATGTCAGGTCTTTCTACCTGACAGTTCCAGAGAGCTTGGCTGTAGATCCATGAATATTGCTTGTTTGTTATATCGTTTCCTTCTATATTCAATGAATTGGATTAACAATTTCAAATGGACTTAATTACAATATTATTGATCGCGCTTGGCTTATCGATGGATGCTGTCGCTGTTGCGATCAGTCTCGGACTCACTATCAAATCGCTGAAGATTCATAATGGACTTGTTATCGGGATATTCTTTGGAATATTTCAGGCAATCATGCCGGTAATCGGTTGGGCGGCAGGACGCAGATTGAGGGACTTGATAGTCGGTGTCGATCATTGGATAGTATTCGGGTTGCTTGTACTGATCGGATCCAAAATGATTTATGAATCACTGCAAATAAAATCTACAGAAAAGGATATTCCGCAGTTAAGTATTTATTTACTCATGATGCTGTCGATAGCCACGAGCATCGACGCATTGGCTATCGGTGTAAGCTTCGCATTTCTGAATATTGCAATCATCTATCCGGTCATCATAATCGGACTTGTGACATTTCTTCTATCGTTTTTAGCAGTAGGATTAGGAAAACATTTGGGATATTTGTTTTCCCGCAAGATTGAAATTATTGGCGGAATAATCCTTATCGGGATTGGATTGAAAATATTATTCGAGCATGTAGGATTCCTTTGATGCTATAGCAGGATCGGTGCTGATTTTATATTTAATGTTCGATCTCTGTTTAGATGAAACTTCCTGACATAAATTCTTGTTTTCATCTCAGTATAACTTATTCCTTCAAGAATTATGATGAAAAAATCTATCATATTGACCGTTTTTATTATTCTGGCAGTAGCTCTATTTTTAACGGTCTTGTTATCGAAACAAAACAATATCAGGAAAAAAACAACAATGACGAATTTAACTTCTAATGTTCCGCTCGATACCGCTACTTTCGGGGCGGGATGTTTCTGGTGTGTTGAAGCTGTATTTCAGAAACTTGAAGGTGTTGTATCGGTGAGTTCCGGATATTCTGGAGGTCAGACCAAGAATCCCTCGTATGAAGATGTTTGTTCCGGTAAAACCGGTCATGCGGAAGTATGCCAGATAGCATATGATTCAAAAAAAATATCGTATGATGAATTGCTGGAAGCATTCTGGATGAGTCATGATCCGACTACGATGAATCAGCAGGGTGCTGATGTCGGAACGCAGTATCGCTCTGCGATCTTCTATCATAATGAAACACAGAAAGAGCTTGCCGAAGCTTATAAAAAGAAATTGAACGATGAACACACGTTCGAGAATCCGGTTATAACGGAGATAAATCCCTTCAAGGAGTTTTATAAAGCTGAAAATTATCATCAGAATTATTACAACGAAAATTCAAATAAACCTTACTGTATGTTAGTAATTCGACCCAAGCTGGATAAATTCGAAAAAGTATTCAAGGCGAAGCTGAAAAAGGATTGAAGATTTTCTGATAATAGTCCAATAGTTTGCCGATAGGTATGGTTTTGCATTTCACGAAGGGAATTCATATTTTTAATCGGAAATTCTTATGAAAAGCGGAATCTTTTTCTCGAAATGATTCATCTAATCGGCATAAATGGACTGACACATGAGGATCTGCTGTCAGATTAATTTGAATAAGTAAACATATCAAACAAGGAGAATATTATGGCAATTACTGTAGGAGCAAAAGCACCGGATTTTAAATTGGTGGACACAGATAGAAAAGAACGAACCTTATCTGAATTCCTGAATCGAAAAACAATTCTTGCATTCTACCCCGGCGCATTCACTGGAGTTTGCACGAAAGAGTTTTGTGCTTTACGCGACGCGATGGCGAACTTTAACAGCATGAACGCGCAGGTTGTAGGTATAAGTGTAGATGGACCGTTTACAAATAAAGCATTCGCCGATACTAATAAGCTGACATTTCCGTTGCTGAGCGATCTTACAATGGAGGTAAGCAAGAAATTTTGTGGCGTGTATGAAAATTTTGCGGGTGTGAAAGGTTACACCACATCCAAGCGTGCCGTGTTTGTGCTTGATAAAACCGGTATCGTAAAGTACTTGTGGGTTACCGAAAATGCCGGAGTCGAACCACCATACGAGGAAATTAGCAAAGCATTGGCTTCATTTTAATGGTCAATTATTAACGATCAATTTTCAATTGTCAATTAACTGTTGATAAGATGCATAACATAAAAATGGATTTATATGGCATCACTTAGAATAAACGATAAAGCACCTTCATTTACACTCCTCTCGACGGAGGGGAAAGAGATTTCTCTGGGCGACTTTATAGGGAAGAAAGTGATTCTCTATTTCTATCCGAAAGACGATACGCCCGGATGCACGAAAGAAGCATGTTCATTCCGCGACAATCTTGCTCGAGTGAAAAAGAAAGGCGCGGTTGTATTCGGCATCAGTGCCGATGCTGTAAAATCGCATCAAAAGTTTACCGAGAAGTACGATTTGAATTTTCCCCTGCTGAGCGATGAGTCGAAAGCAGTTATCAAAGCGTATGGCGTATGGAAGAATAAATCGTTTATGGGGAAATCTTACATGGGCATCGAGAGGACGACATTCATCATCGACGAACAGGGGAAGATTATTCACATCTTTCCGAAAGTCAAAGTAGATGGTCATGTCGATGAGATACTAAAAGTTTTACTATAAATCAATAACATACACAAAGGAAAATAAATGGATAATACACAATTAAGATTGTGGGATAATGTTCCCAACTTTAAATTAGAAACATTCGATCCAAGCAAAAGCGATTTTGCTGAGATAACTTTGGAGTCGATCAAGAAAAAGAAAAAGTGGACGGTACTGTTTTTCTATCCGGCGGATTTCACATTTGTATGCCCGACCGAATTGGCTGATCTGACAAATATTCATAAAACACTCAAAGATCTCGGGGTAGAAGTTATCTCGGTTAGCACAGATACAAAACATACACATTTTGGTTGGTTACAAGCTGAACAACTTTTGAAGAATGTGAAATATCTAATGGGCGCAGATCCGACCGGAAATGTCTCAAGGATGTTCGGTGTTTATGATGAGCAAAAAGGCCAGGCGTTTCGCGGCACCTTCATCATAAATCCTGATGGAGTACTTGTAGGTTCAGAGATTAATTATAATGACGTCGGACGTAATGCCGACGAATTGCTTCGCAAGGTTAAGGCGAATATTTATTTGGCTGAGCATCCAAACGAAGCATGTCCCGCAAAGTGGGAACTAGGCGATAAGACTTTAAAGCCCGGCGCGAAGCTTGTTGGTAAAGTTTACGAGGCATTGAAGAAATAAATGATCTACCTGACGCGTAAAGAACATTTTTCATCGTCGCATCAACTGTATAATCCGAAGTTCTCCGAGAAGGAGAACTTCGAGATTTACGGCAAGTGCGCATACCCTCACGGGCATGGACATAACTATGAACTTGAAGTAACCGTTGCCGGTGAACCGAATAAAGATACCGGGATGATACTCGATCTGAAAAAATTATCCGAGATTATCGAAAATGAAATTCTGGAAAAAGTTGATCATAGACATTTGAATATAGATGTCGATTTCCTGCAGGGAATTCTTCCCACGGCGGAAAATCTCTGCGTGGTATTCTGGAATATTCTCGCTTCAAAAATTCCGGCAGGGAAGCTGTATTCAATAAAAGTCTATGAAACACCGAACAACTATGCCGAGTATCGGGGTGAAAGATGAAAAAAAGAAATCCTGAAAAAATCGAAAACGCAGTAAGAGATATTTTAGAATCGATAGGTGAGAATCCCGACCGCGAAGGACTAATCCAAACGCCAAGGCGGGTTGCCAAAGCGTGGGAGTATTTCACCAGTGGTTATGGGCAGGATGTGAAAAAACTTCTGAACGGCGCCGTGTTCAAAGAGAAGTACGACGAGATGGTAATCGTGAAAGATATAGATTTCTTCTCGATGTGTGAACATCACCTTCTGCCGTTCTACGGAAAAGCGCATGTTGCATATATTCCGAGCGGAAAGATAGTCGGGTTAAGCAAAATACCCCGATTAGTGGAAGTATTCAGCCGTCGGCTTCAGGTGCAGGAGAGAATGACACAGCAAATTGCCGATACACTTTTCCAGACGCTCGAACCTGACGGCGTTGCAGTCGTGATCGAAGCGCGGCATTTATGTATGATGATGCGCGGTGTGGAGAAGCAGAATTCGGTTGCTACCACAAGCGCCATGCTCGGTTCATTCCGCGATGATGAACGCACTCGGAATGAATTCCTCAAACTTATCAGCAGTAAATTGACATAAGGAAACTTCTGAGAAGTTTCCTTATGTCACCCTGAATCCCGCTTTGAGCGGGACGAAGGGTCTAAAACGATTGGAAAAAGATGGGGCTGTCCAATAAATCCAAAAGGGTGTCACATTGAGACTTCGGCGTGAGCTCAGTCGAACGCTTGTCGAAATGTGAAAGTGAAAGGAAATGAGCCTTCGACAAGCTCAGGCAGACAAGAATTTTTATTTTATGGACAGCCCCATACATTCAATAATAATTCGACAGTTTCTGAATATGAAGAATAAAAAGCAAGAGGTCATAATCCATCGTCCCGTTGTGTGGGTAACGGGTGCATCCCGCGGTATCGGTCGTGAGATTGCTAAACAATTTGCATTCCTCGGTTGCGAAGTATGTCTATCCGCGCGGAATAAAAAAGACCTCGCCTCTGCCGTAAAAGAAATTATAAAGTTAGGCGGCAGAGCATATTCGTTTCCGCTTGATATTACTCAGACTAAATCCATCCAAACCGTACACCGTCAAATCCAGAAGAAAGTTGGAGATGTTGATGTTCTTGTGAATAATGCAGGCATAACGTCGTTCAAGCCGTTCATCGATACGCCGCTTAAAGATTTTGAGAAAATTATATCGACCAACCTGATCGGACAGGTTGCCTGTACAAAGGAAGCACTTCCTTCGATGGTGAAGCGGAAGGAGGGATGGATATTCAATATCATTTCAATGGCTGCGAAGAAGACATTCGTAAATTCAACTGCATACACTGCCTCAAAAGCAGGCATGGAGGGATTTGGAAAAGTATTGCGCGAAGAATTAAAGCAGTACAATATTAAAGTAGTGAATGTCTTCCCCGGTGCAACCTCGACCGGTATCTGGAATCCCAAAGTGCGTGTGAAGTATTCCTACCGCATGATGAAAGCAAAAAGTGTTGCCGAGGCAATCCTCTCCGTTTACCAGATGCCTGATGATGTTGTGGTCGATGAGATTGTAGTGAGACCTGTGTTGGGGGATTTGAGTTGAGAGGTAAGGTTGGTTTGCTTAATCAGATTTGGATTACTGATTAGGTAGATAAAAATTATTTCCGATTTTGCCAATAGAACGGACGCCGCTTATGATTTGCTATTGCCAATATATAAATTGAGTTATCTATGATTGAGTACATTATGCTGTACGGAAAACGCCGTAATAATTTTCGATGAACAGCTTTGAATATTCGTGGGGATGATTCGGGATTTTGTTGAATTGCTTTTGTTGCCCGCTTAACTTCGGAGAGAAAAGCTAATCCGAGACCTGACACTTTGGATCCATAATACTTCGCTGCTTCATACAACTCTAACTCTGCCAATTCGTGAAATGAAACAGCTTTAATCATTTCAATCTAGTCCGCGCATTTTTGAATACAACTTCGGCTGACCTTGATTTCGCTTTACTGCCTATTAGCTCATTGTGTCGACGCATAGCTTCTTCCGCCCATAATTTTTCATTCTCAACATCGGAAAGTTCGTCTAGACTCGATAGAAGCTTGCTTGCAAGCTTTGCACGAGAATTAGCATCTAATTTTAACACCTGTTTTTCTATTTGCTGAACCGTCATAATATTTCTCCTTTATCTCCTTTCATATAAAACATAATCAAACTTTCTGATTTCTACAACTCTCGCCGTGCATATGACATCAGAACCATACCTGTTCGCGGTACGCCCTGTATGCGTCGCCGAATTTTTCTTCAAGAATTCGATTCTCAATGCGGACCCGCCAAGCCACAAAAACGAGCGCTAAAATAAAGAACCCATAGGCGATGACGTCACGGGTAATCATTGCAAATCCCAGAAACAGCAGTATTTGGAAGACATACATCGGGTGACGGATCTTTGCATATAACCCGTTTGTCACGAGTTCTTTAGCCTTCGCGTTCACCGCGAAAGAATTTCCAAGTTGATGAAACGCAATAAGCAAAAGTACAAACGAGGGGAGGATGAGAGCAATGCCCATGTACGACATGAGGTCATGCGGAAACTTTGACAGCAAACGCAGGATGATCCAAGGTAAGAGCACGAACGTGGGCAGTATGAAAATGAGGACACGGTTAACTGTTTTTGATTTTATCCGGATATAATTCTCGTTTCATATAAAACATAATCAAACTTTCTGATTTCTACAACTTGTCGGGAGAGGGTTGCACAAGAAGATACCTTGTGATTTAATAAGACTCATGTTAATATGACAATTTTAATTTAGATGGTGCATAAACGTCCGGCGTAAAGCAACGTTGTTAGCAGAAGCCGCCAAACTTACTTTGTCACAGCCCGAATTTGTGTGCTGCTTTGCTATGTTGTTCGTAGGTTGGAAATAGTGCATCAAAAAGATTCCAAATTGCATAAGTCAGTTTTTCTATCTCTGGATCCATATTATTAAGAATGTCGCGAATGGCGAGGGAATAAGCGATTCTCAAAGTCCTTGCCGGGACTATCGGTTTTGAGCGTAGTTGAGCAAAACTGATCAACCCCAACTCATCCAATTGTTCTAATTCAGGGATTTGGCCTCGGTGAACATGAAGGTGTCTCGGTTCACGAAAGGGCCTGACTATCTTGTCAAGTTCGACAAGTGTAGTTTCGACCTTGGTACCGGAGATCCAAGCATTCTTTACAATGACGTCAGTTTTACACTTGCTTTCTGGAATCCCAAGACGGAACACGAAACTAGTCAGTATCAATGAGATGTCATATAGACTGAAGACTGTAACAACGAAATTAGCATAGTGATAACGAATCCATTTGTCTTGCGAAACACCCTGCTTTTCGTATCGTTTTTTTGTTGGAAAAGAAGATAGAAAGACTTTGATCTCATTGAGACGATCAATTGCGTTTATCAGATTCATACCATGATAGAATACACTATGATAGTATGAATCTGGCCAATTCAAGCGACTCGGTTTTCTAATCTTTTGGAAGCGGCCTTTCTTTTTAACCACTGCAGTAAGTAGCTCTGCAGCCTTCTCAGTCAGGGGCTTAATGTCGTTCATTAATAAGTGGATGAGAGGATGTGAACCTAATTTTTTATTGCTCATGTACTCACCTTTCAAATTGTTTCGATAGTTGTTCATGGAACGTGTTAGGCGCAGCGTAACCGTACCTAAACAAACAATGCAGATTTATTTTGCATCGCGAAATCATCGAGCCACTTCAGCCTTGTCCGACTCAACCTTCCTCTGTTTTTCCAAGAAGACTTGAGACGCTCCAAAAGTTGGTCGTTGAAAATGTTTTTCTTGTTGGGTGTGTCCCAAGCTTGGACTCCTTTTATTATCGAGTGCGTTAAAACTATCAGATAGTCATTGACAACTGTGATGAATGATCGCGGATTGCTATCTCGAACCGACAAAGGCGACCTCAATCGACCGCTGAAATCGGGTTTCCCTTTCTTCCATTGGAATCCGACGTACATTGAGTTCTGTTTCAGGGTGTCCAGTTTTTTGTTCTCTAGTTTACGCAAGAAGTTTTTGGGGAAGACGAATAGCAAATCCTGTACGAAGGCTTTTTGTTTGATCGGATGCTTATAGAGAGAGTCAAGAAAAGCATCTTTGTCAACGAATTCTTCGACTTGTTCTTTGGGCCACATCTCGATGTCGCCGATGAACCTGTGTATTTGGCTAGACTTTCCGATTTCCTCCAGTGCAAGAATCGATAGTGTAAGAGCAGATGGTAAAGAACGCTGATTGTATAGGGCGATTGAGTCGAAATGGAGTCGTAAGGCATTCTGGATTGCCAGTTCCTGCATTCTGCGAAATTTTGATGTGTTCATATGGGTGAGTATTCGCGATCGGGTTGCGCTGCACCTAAGTAGTGTATGTGCCGGCATCCTATCAATGGTTACCCGCTCTCATCTTCTCCAGAACCTCCCTCAGAGTATCGAGCTCGTTCGGCTTATCGCCGGCAAGTTGTTTCATTGCATCAGTCCGATATTGAAATCTATCCTTTACTGCTGGGTTAAACGGTTCCAACTTCTTTGTCAGTGAGAAAGGAAGGAAATAGAACAACGCGGCAAGGGCAGATTGAATCAGCAGACCTTTCCAGAGAAGCAAAGGAACCCATATAAGAACCGAGATGCGAAAGATGTTGAGGTTGGCACTGGCAATCTGAGAAGTGAGTGGTCCCCGGATGAAAATATGGTACTTCTGAATGACTCGACTCTCGTCTTTTGTCCAGCGAGTTGTATCTACGTGCGGCTTTGCACCACGGTCATAGAGTAAAAGCAACACAAAGACGCCGTATGCGATCACAAGGAAAACCCATGAAGCTAAAAGAGGATTGTAGAACAGCCAGACAACCAAAGATAGCACTACGAGTATTGATGGATAAGTGTAGACTCGACTCATACTTTCATCTCTTCATTTTAACGATGCAGGCTGCTCGCACATAACGTGATGCGGGAAGTATCCCGATACATCGGGATGCGAGCGAACGGCTCTCCCGATTTGGGTGGATACATCACTGCATCAAGTGGAGTAATAATTCTTTCATTATCGCCCACATTAATTTCGCATAGTATAGTGAAAATTAGTGACTATGTCAAGCATCCCGAATTGCAATTCTCATGAAATTTTTTAATCTTTTCAATCATTACATTCATTTTAATCATTACAATAAATTACTATGAACCGACAGGACGCACTCACACTTTTAAAAGAGTACACAAAAAACGAAGCTTTGTTAAAACATATGTATGCGGTCGAGGCGGCAATGCGTGCATACGCTAAAAAATACAATGAGAATGAAGAAAAGTGGTCTGTAGTTGGCTTGCTGCACGACTTTGATTACGAAATGTTCCCAACCGCTCCAGATCACCCGATGAAAGGATCAGAGATACTGAAAGAAAAAGGATATCCGGAAGATGTTCGCCATGCTATACTCGGTCATGCAACTTACTCAGGTGTTCCGCGGGATACTCAGATGGCAAAAGTTCTTTACGCCTGCGATGAGTTGTGTGGTTTCATCACTGCCTGCTCTTTAGTAAGACCGAATAAAATCGCCGACCTGCAGGTCTCATCAGTGAAAAAGAAACTCAAGGATAAAAGTTTTGCCGCCAACGTGAATCGTGAAGACATTATCAAGGGGTGCGAAGAGCTTGGCGTGCCGATGGATGAGCATATACAGTTTGTCATTGATGCAATGAAGTCCGTCTCAGGTGAACTTGGTTTGTAAAGGCGAAGGTAGAGCCGGTTAATCAGAAATAAGAATACCCATGCTGTCACTCCCGAACGTTTTTATTGGGAGTCCAGTGTCCAGATTTTGCAAAATTCTGGATTCCCGATTGAAGAATTCGGGAATGACACTGGCCTTTTTCATTTTTTGGTCAACCCCGATTAAGGGGTGAGGGTGAACCAATCTTTAGAAAAAATCTACCGTAAAACCTAACCCAATCGTCTTGAGCCGTTGGTCGAAATACTCTGCAAACATATGTCTGCCCGAATAGTAAGCGAGATAAATTGTCGGACCCTTTTTGTACCACTCACCAAATTTTATTCCAACCTGAACCTGATGCGATGCCGAATATCCCGGCATTCCCGTTAAGCTGACGTTGTAAGCGCAGAATAGATTTGTTTTCTGCCCGGCTATTCGTCCGATGATGTCGTAAAAATAAACCTCGATGCCTGCAAGATAGGCAAATCGCTTTACGATAGTGGGGCGCACTAACGTTGCGTATGATAATCCTGCATAATAGCGCATGGCTCTGCTCGGTCGATCGATTCTGTAAGCGAGAACCAACTCGCCGAAATCTCTTGTGAAGGGTATCGGCTCGCGGTTATCGAGCCATGAATTTGTGTTTAAATTGTAATGCCCATCGACAAGGTGCGCGCTGTGGTGAAGTATCCGGAGCCGCGCTTGAATAGTTTTCTCATCAAAGTATTTTGAAACAGATAAATTCCCGCCAAAGAAACCATCGATCGCATCGATCTGAAGCCGAAGACCTTGCGCGCCGGTAGTGAATGCATAAGCAAAAAAATCTATACCTGCTGAAAATCGTACCCTGTCATCCGGAATCTGTAATCCAAAAACATCAATCGTATTTCCGATATCGACTTTCATTTTTGAGTCATCGAGAAACTTGAAGACGCCGATCCTCGGCTCACTGATGTGTGCTTTCAACGGAGCGAAGTTGATTCCGTTCGGGAGAAAAATAAACTCCATCGGCTGCCGCTCATTCTCCTGAGCGATAAGCTGAAGTGATAATGCCGGGAATAAAATAAATTTTACTAATAGTTTCATTTCAATCTGAAAGAATTTCAGTCAATATAAGGAATTTCAATTTGATTATGAACTCTTTTGGAACTGATTAAATAATTTCCTACATTTCCAAAAATTCAGACTGTTATTCCATATAGGAGAACCGAACATGTATAGATTGTTACTATCCAGCATTTGTATTTTATTCGTATTGGAAATCCCGCTCTTCGCTCAGGAAGATGAAGAACAAGTACCATTGCCTCCGAAACACAGTATTCAAGCAAAAATAGGCGGTGCGGGTGGATTTACACAGAACATCTTGTTCATTGATCTTAACCCGATAAATGATATGCTGAAGAAATCGAATGCAGCAACATTCAGTAACAATCCGATGTTGTTACTCGGCGGACAGGGTTACGGATATATAATGCTTGTTCCGAATCTTCGGGTCGGCGGTTTAGGCGCAGGTGGATCCATGATGTCGAAATCCTACGATCCGGTAACAAACATTCGGCGGGATGTGGAACTCTCTGTCGGTTTCGGCGGCGTGACAATAGAATATGCGGTTCCGGTTATTCCCCGATTAGACGTTGCGCTCGGTGTAATGCTCGGTGCCGGCAGTACAAGTATTAGAATGACACGTAATATTAATTCCAACAAACTCTGGGATACAATCTGGGATGAATACAGTTTAACATATCCAAATATAGATGAGTACACTCGTAAGTTATCCGGATCATTCTTTATATATCAGCCATCTTTGAATATTGAGTATGCTGTACTGCGCTGGGTTGGTCTTCGTGTTGGTGTAAGTTATAATGGCATGGCGGTCAACGAGTGGAAGCTTGACGATAACTACGATCTTATAGGTGTGCCGGATAAAGTTAGCGGAAGAGGTTTTATGATTAATGGCGGAATATTCTTGGGGACATTCCTCTATTAGAAAATATAGGTGCGATTCCTACGCGGGCGAGTCGCAACTTCTTTCTTAGCCAATATTGTAACTTATGTTACCGAGAAATACTCATCCCTCTCCCTGCCCTCCCCCTTCTCTAAAATTAGAGAAGGGGGAGGGTTTGGGTGGGGGTTGAGTTCAACAGGTGTGACATTCCAAACGACCAAATGGTAAATGGAACACCAAGTGCATAACATTAGTAAATATTTACTTGATGGTACTGCTGTGCCGCTTCATGCAATCAGTCCATTTTATCTTTTGTTCAGAACTTCCTTCATCTTTGCGATGAGTATTTGATTTTGCTCATCCGTTCCTATTGTGATTCGCATGCAATGGGGGAGACCGAATGCTTTCAAAGGTCTGATTATCACTCCGCGTCTTAGCAGTTCCATGTAGATTGTATTGACTTCATCCTCGGATTTCATTTCGACCATTATAAAGTTCGCTTCAGAAGGCGCGACATTCATTCCGATTGTTCGGAGTGAATCAGTTACAATTGGCAACCCGCGCGAGTTTAATTCAAGTGCGCGATGTACGAAATCCGTATCCTTTAACGCTCCGATAGCCGCCGATTGTGCCAGAGTGTTCGGCTCGAAAGGGAGTTTAACTTTCAGCAGATTCCCGATAAGCGTTTCATGGGCAAAACCATAACCGACCCGCAGACCTGCGAGCCCGTAAATTTTTGAGAAGGTTCGAAGTGTAATTACATTATCGTACCGGTAACGCATCGAGTCGGGATACGACGGGTTATCCTGAGCGTATTCAAAATATGCCTCATCTAAAATAATCAGAACCCGTTCAGGGACTATTTTATAGAATTCGTCGAACTCTACTTTTGTAAATATCGTTCCGGTCGGATTATTTGGATTGGCAAGATAGATGATCTTCGTGTGTTTGTTGATCTTCTTCGCGAGCGCAGGGAGATCGTATCTCCAGTTTGTATAAGGAACTGTTTGATATTTCACACCGCGGGAACGCGCAAGAACCTGAAAGCCGATGAAAGCCGCTTCAGTCGTCAATACTTCATCGTCATCGCACAAAAACGTTCTGATGATATAAGACATGATACCATCCGATCCGTTCCCTATAATAACGTTATCGACTTTTACTTTGAATTTATCGGCAAGGACAGTACGTAGATCGAAACCTCCATCCGGGTAGTAATTCAATCCATCGATGTGTGTGCGGAGTTCTTTTATCGCCATCGGGGATGAACCGAGCGGATTTTCGTTAGACGCTAACTTAATAATATCTTTTAGTCCGAATTCCCGTTTAACTTCTTCGATAGGTTTTCCGGCTTTATACGGTTGAAGCGACTTGATATAAGGAGGGACAAGGGGCATAAAACAGATTTTAGAGTTAAGGTTAAAAGTTATTACTTTATGATTGAAAAGATAGCAAACAATCATCAGAAAATCAAAATTTACCTATTGACAAGAAACTAAGAATTCACTATATTGAGCCAACTCCGGTGGGGCAGTGGAGTTGGAAAATTACTCTACTCTACTCTACTCTACTCTACTCTACTATACTCTACTCTACTCGGGGGAGTTGTTTATGTTCAAGTATTTGAGAGGTGCACATAACAATGAAAGAGTTTTTTTACAGAGTTGGACTATATTCTTTAGTCCTTACGTTTTGCACTATTGTTATACCTATCTCAATCTTTTCTCAACCTGCCCGTCCGTCAGGCGGGGACACCTCCAACAGCATCATTTGGTATCCGCCGATACAGTTGTCGGATAGTATGCACGATGCGTATCAGCCAAAGATTGCTTTGACTGGTAATGATACGGTACACGTGACGTGGCGCCACGAGTATGGTTTTGTGAGGCTGCCTTATAGGCGTAGCATCAATGGTGGATTGGATTTTACCGAGATGATTGAATTGCTGATTGACTCAGTTACATATCCTTATCAAGCTCTTTTCCCATTGCTCATCACAAATGGAAATTACGTTCGTATTTTTTTCACTGGAGCGACGGCTTCTTACCCACCTATTTATATGATTACAAGCAGTAATGGCGGAAGCACCTGGAGCCAAGTTTCTGCTATTACAACGGATCGCACATCAGAAGTGAGTGCAGGATCAGTTAGCGCGGATAGCATTATATTAGTGTATCCTCCTGTGGACGAGAGATGGAAGCTCTTGCGGTCAAAGGACAGTGGATTCTCGTGGACACGGACGAATGAGGATCTCGATGATTATGCAAAAGTTGCTCTTACATCGGGGATGCTCCATCTTGTCCAGCATAAGTGGATACCACCGGCAGTTGAAATTCAGTACCGACAATCGACAGATTTGGGTACAAGCTGGAGTATTGATAGTGTGCTTTCTACAGTCGATATATATTGGTCAGATCTTCCTACAATCGCGGGTTACACAAATAAATGCGGCACGGAGCTTCTTGTCGCCTGGCGGGATTTGAAGTATGGATGGTTTGGTTGCTGTGGAGGAAGCATTATAAGTCGTGCAAGTATTGATAATGGGAAGAGCTGGCTGCAGGAAAATAAATTAACAACAAAGCCGGATGGCACTGAACCGGATGCTGCAATAAATGGTAATGTTAGGGCGGTAAGCTGGGCTACAGAATATATAATTGATGATACATTTCATGTATCGGCTACTGCCACCAACAATTCGCTATTACATTATAGCGCTCCCGTCGATTTAACACCTGATTCATATACAGATTTTTTTAGAGGCGTTGCTGTTTCGGGCCACGCAGTACATCTAACATGGTGTCAAAAAGTTGGCTCAACATTCCGTATCTTTTATCGGCGTGGTGAGTTCGTACAAACAAATGCACAGTTTTCAGTCGCTACCGGTTTTCTTGAGATGGACACTACCGGCTTGAATCAGACAGTTACCGATTCTATCATTGTGTCTAATCCGGGAAGTGATCCGCTTGTCATCGGCACTATGATATCAGATAACGAGAGTTTCAATGTGACAACGGAAAGCGATACGGTAGAAGCGGGAAGGGAAAGAATATTCTACATTCACTTCATACCAAAACATTACGGAGTATCATCGGGGAAAATATTATTCTATCATAACGGACAAACATCGCCTGATTGCATTACAGTCACAGGTACTTGCAGATGGAATATTGACACGATTAAATACCGGGCAAACTATTGGAACCTCGTCTCAATTCCTGTTAAATCGAATCAGTATTATCAATTGCCTTCGATGTTCGCGTATGAGGAAAACTATGTTTCCAAAGATACAATGGTTTTAGGTGTTGGATATTGGGCGAAGCCGGACTCGACAGTTCATTATGAAGGTGAAATGGTATGGGATGATACAATAACGCTGAAGCAAGGATGGAACATGATTGGCTCTCTTTCGGCGCCGGTAGTAGTTCAAAATATAACAACGATACCTGAAGCAAACATACAATCGGTGTTTTATGGTTACGATGGAATTAATTATGTTCAAGCCGATACTCTCTTCCCGGGGCAAGCGTATTGGGTGAAGTTGAAAAGGGAGGGGAAGTTAGTGTTGAAAATGAAGTAGGGAAATTAGTGTTGAGTTATGAGTTTTTAATGATGAATTTTGAGTTTTGATTAACAAAAGTATTATTGACGAATGACAGTTGAAATAATTGATTCATTGAAACATTGTCACATTGAACTATTTGATAAATCAACCATAATCAAAGGGAGGATATATCGAGCAAATTGAAATCGCTTTAGAAATACACGGGGCGGAGTGAGCCGTGCCTGAACTCTCCGGCGAGCAAATTGTTCTTCGCAATTCATACTCGCTTAGGAGCTAATGCTCACAGCTACAGCCGCCCCATGTGATATCGTTTATCTTCTGCTAATGGCTGGGTTTGCTGCCTAAATACGAGAAGTGTCATAACGAAATCATACAAATGTAGCAATTAATCCACTTATTCTCAATAATTTGTTTTTTAGAGGAAAACAAACAATGTTTCAAATAAAAAACATAACGCTCAGGGTTATTGCTGCTGGAATCCGTCCCTTCGGGATATGTATTACTATATTCATTGTTTTATCAACACTTTCAATAGCCCAGACATGGACATATCAAAATGCTCCACCCAAAGCACGCAATGTAAATGATATTGCAATCAGTAATGATGGACAGACATTGTATGCGTGTGATAAATCTGTACTGTTCAAATCAATAAATGGCGGCTCAGCATGGGTAGCAACTGGAGTTGAAATTGCATCACCGCTCGTTGTTACATGCAAGCCAGATGTTCCAAATGTTGTGGTAGTAGGGATTTCAGGATCACTTCAGCGAAATGCCAATGGTGGCTCGACTGGTATCTGGGAACCTGTCTTGACGCAATCCAACATGCTTCCTCTTCGTCTTTCCGTATCTACGTTGATCACAGACCAAATGTACTTAGGACGAAAATATGTCAATGGTGCAAGCTCAATAATGAGAAGTGGAACAGGTGGTGCATCATGGAGCAACCCAACAATTCCGCCCGGTCCAACAGATCTTTATGGTGTTGCACCATACCCAGTTACTGGAACGCGCAGCAACCATGTGTGGGCATGTGGCTCGGATCCATCAGGCGGCTCAAACGAGAGCGGTGATCCAAACACAACAACCGCAAGTGTACGGGGGGTATGGCAGTCAACTAACAACGGTGATATCTGGACACAAAAGAACATGGGTAACTTCAATGTCCGCGCAATTGCTATTGCAGATCAGACAACACCATTTGTTTACGCTGGCACATCAACCGGTAAACTGTATCGCTCAGACTATGGTGCTGGCTGGACTCAAAAGAGTAGCTACCAAACTACGAGCACCGCAACTACAGTTAGTGCCATTCGTGTACGTACAGATAACAATTTTGTTTTCGTTGCCTCGGATAAAGGTATTCATCGCTCCACGAACTCCGGCAACGACTGGTCAAATGTTTCGCCCGATCTCTACGATAAAAATATACTTACATTCTCCATTGCCGGCAGCAATCAAAACCTGATGTATGCAACAACTAATAATACGGTGTGGAAGACTACTAACGGAGGAACTGACTGGACAAAAGTTGATAACGGACTTGGAAGGATGCCGCTATCATCCATTGCAATTTCTGGAAACAACTATTGGACTGTCTCAGCCAGTTACGATAGTCTCGGTTATTATAACGGTACGCAGTGGAGTATAACCGAACTTTCAAACTTCCGAGGTGAACATATCATCCGGAATAATAGCTCCCTGTTTGCTGCCGGTCTAATCAATCCCAGCAATCCTCAGGCAGCGCTGTATAGGAGCAGCGACAATGGAGCAACCTATAGTGCATGGTACGTATCATCAACACAAGGATACGGTAATATCTTCAAAGGGAGCGCGATTGATCCATTGAATAGCGATTATACATACGTTTGGGGTAAAGACGGCACGAACAACATGTATCATATATACAGTGCAACAAGTCGAGATGGGCATGTTGTAGGTAACAGTTCAAACTCTATTAATGATGTGGTATGGGCAACAGCATCGGGACCTACCTATTTTGCTAAGGATAACGAAGGTGTTTTGAAATGTGATGGAGTAACACCGTGCGTAGGCACACAAGTACTTAACACAACAACCGTAAAAGATCTCGTTGTGAACTCCGCTGTTCCGAACACCGTCTATTCCGCTGGAGCGTCAGGTTTATGGAAGACCGTCAATGCTGGAGTGAACTGGACACAAGTTCGAACCGATGCCTTGAAGCGTGTTGTACAAAGTCCAGGTTTTCCAAACTCAGCAAATTACGTTGCAGTTGTTGCAAACGATGGCAGCAAGATATATTATTCCGGCAATGGTGGAACAAGCTGGGTTGATCAAACAGGCACAATACCAACACCGATATATGAGCTGCGATCTGAACCGGGAAATACCACTACCCTCTGCGCTGCAACTGATAATGGTATCTATAAAATTAATACTTTATCTCAAGCCCCCACTCTGGTTTATCCATCGAGTGGAGCAGCAAACCAACCACTAACAGTTACATTAAGCTGGAATTCCGTTCCCGAAGCTGCCGGCTATCATGTTGTCGTCGATGATGATCCAAATTTTGGTAGTCCGGCTGTGAATAATCCTTTTGTTATTCCTACGTTGCTTACAATGTCGGGACTTGCAAATGGTAAAACATATTATTGGAAAGTATTGGCAAATAATGTGGTTGGTGATGGACCAGCGTCGACAAGCTGGACATTCACAACGATAGGTAGCATTACTCTCACGTGGACATCTTCGAACGCTGAGGGAGACCCTTGTAATTTTAAAACGAGTGATTGTCACCCGATGCTCGTATGGACAACTAATGGCAGCTTTAGTTCTTACAAT
Source organism: Bacteroidota bacterium (assembly GCA_020056225.1). Lineage (GTDB taxonomy): Bacteria > Bacteroidota > Ignavibacteria > UBA10030 > SZUA-254 > JAGVIE01. Next base: position 8,444 of record JAGVIE010000052.1, on the reverse strand, counting down.
GTATATCGATATGCTTGTGCGTACGGTGCCGGGGATTGCGGCGCAACACCATCTCTTCTTATATCAGGCACTATGGACCAATATTTTGTTGACGTGACTGTATGGGTAAAACGTCCCGGTGAAACAGCTTATACGACGTTTTACTATTATGTTACATCAAACTCAGGTCCTCTGGTCACATCAAATAAGGTAACAGTAAATTCCAATCAAGTGAATAAATTGACTACAGTAAAAAATTTACCAATAGAAACCAAGCTTGGATTAAATTATCCCAATCCCTTCAATCCAACTACAACGATTAAATATTCCTTGCGCGAGGATACATACATAAAACTCACTGTCTACGACATTCTTGGTCGTGAAGTCGCAAGATTAATTGATGGCGAAGAGACTGCCGGATATAAATCAGTGCTTTTCGATGCGTGCAATCTTCCCAGTGGAGTTTATTTTTATCGGTTAAGTGCTGGTAAAGTAACCCAGGTAATGAAGATGCTTCTGGCAAAATAAACTCGGCTTATCCTTTTGTGTTAACAGCGGCTTCAGCATACGGGAACCGCCGTTTTAATTTTCAAACAAAATATCATAAGCTTCTTGGATATAATAAACGATTTCGTTACTTTTCAAAAAGCATTTAAATGTATGGAGATCGATGGAACGCTTTCTACTAATTTGAAATTTAATTTTATATAGTCCGATTCATCTATCTCTTAATGATTCGCTTAGTAAATATCGGTTTATTGATTATCAGTATAATTGTTGGACTGGTCGCTCAACATCGTGAGAAACTGCCGTCAGGTTCCATCAATCAAACTGCCTTCACCTTCCATAATTGTCCCGATTCATCTTATACATTACCGAACCAGTTTATCATCCCCGGCTCTGAGATAGTAACATTAGATTCTTTTCAATTGATGCCTGATAGTGACTATACTCTAAATGCACGGTTTGGTGTTCTTTCAGTTAATTGTTCTGCGGTCAGTCGGTTTTTCTCAGATACGTTAGTACATACAATAACAATTTTGTATAAATCACTGCCGTTTAATTTCAAACCAAGTTACCGGCATCGTGTAGAAGTATTGAGAATTGATTCGGCAACGGGTGTAACCAAAGCGGTCGCTAAAACCACCAGCCCTTTTTTGTTTGACGATCTTCTAAGTTCAAATCTCCAGAAAAGCGGCAGCATCGTTCGTGGTTTTACATTTGGTTCCAATCGCGATCTCACACTCAACTCAGGTTTCCGCATGCAGATGTCAGGTAATCTTACCAACGATATAGATATCATCGCGGCTCTTACGGATGAAAACACACCGATTCAACCGGAAGGAACAACGCAGACATTGCAGGAAGTCGATAAGGTCTTTGTTGATATTCGTAGTCCAAGCTTTGGCGCAACGCTGGGAGATTTTAATGTGAATCTTTCCGGGAATGAGTTTGGAAATTTAAACCGTAAACTTCAGGGCGCAGAAGGCACTGCAAGTTATCGTGCAGGAGCTATAGGCGGAGATGTTTTATTGTTGGGTGCCGCTGCACGCGGTAAGTTCACAACCAATCAATTCCCTGGATTGGATGGAGTCCAGGGTCCGTACCGGCTCGTAGGCGAGAACAATAATCGCGCGATTATTATCGTGGCGGGAACTGAGCGTGTTTACGTTAATGGTGAACGGATGTCTCGAGGTGAAAATGCAGATTATATTATAGATTATTCAATATCCGAAATTTCTTTCACACCTAAGCGACTGATCACTCGCGGATCGCGGATTGTAGTGGATTTCGAATACAGCGACCGTCAATTCAACCGGAATTTACTTGCCGCGAAATCGGGGACAAATCTATTCAACGATAAGTGGCACTTGAATGTAATGTTTGTTCAGGAAAGCGACAACGAAAAATCTCCGATTGATGCAACGTTGAGCGATTCAGATAAAGTTATTCTTAGCCAGGCAGGATATGACCGATCAAAAGCTGTGAAGTCCGGCGTGGAGTTAGTCGGTTCTGGCAAAGGGCAATATCGGGCGATGGATTCAATTGTTACTATTCCTTCCGCTGCCGATAGCCTATTGCGGATTTACAAATATGCACCGGAAGATACCATGAATGCAATATATAGTATTTACTTCAGCAATGTCGGTGTAGGAAATGGAGATTATAAAAAAATATCTATCGGTCATTTTGAATTTATAGGCGTCAAACAAGGCAATTATACTCCGATCAGGTATCTGCCATTGCCTCAAAGCCGGACCTTTACCGATTTCGATCTGAATGGAATGATAGCAGACAATTTAAAGATTAGCGGTGAGTATGCTTTTATGAAATTTGATCCTAATAAATTCTCGTCGAAGAATGACAACGCATTGAATGGGTCGGCTGTGAAATTTACATTGCAATACTATCCGCAAAATGTTCGCATCGGAAAGACCGAGATCGGGTCATTCGATCTCACATTAAAAGAACGATTTATCGATAAACGATTCGTTTCGCTCGACCGTATCAACGACGTGGAGTTCAGCCGGAAATGGAATATTGCGGATTCTTTGGGTGGTGATGAAGAGATTCGGGAAGGGACGCTGAAATACAAACCTGTGCAAGCTGTCGATATAGGCGGTGGTGTTGGGCGGATAAAGCGTGGCGATAAGTTCACATCAGACCGTTATGATGCTTCAGTCCGAATCAGAGATGAATTGCTACCGCAAATCGATTATATGATGGAGAATATTAAGAGTCGTAATACTACCATTGATCAGAACGGAAGCTGGGTACGGCAGGGCGGATGTATCGAATATCCAATCGGCATTATTATCCCACGTTTAAAGTCAATGAGTGAAAATCTCTCCACACGAAGCATCTCACAAAATAATTTATTGAATGGAAGTTACCGCTTCAACCAGATTACTCCGGGTGTTTCAATCGGTAAGGATCAACTTGTTTCATTGGATGCCGATATGGGATGGTGGTGGGATGATTCAATATATACGGGTACATTGCAGCGAGCCTCGAGAACATTTACTCAGGTTTACAGTGCACAGTTGCGAGAATGGAAATCGATTTCTTCCCGTCTTGACTTTACAATCCGGAATAGGAAATTTACAGATCAATTCAAACAGCGCAAAAATGATGATGTTCAGACAATACTTCTACGGTGGCAATCTCAGGTCAATCCGTTTGACAGGGGAATCGAATCGGATTGGTTCTATGAATTAGTAACCGAGCGCTCTGCCAAGTTGGAAAGGGTATTTCAACGTGTACCTAAAGGCACAGGTAACTATGTTTACGTAGGAGATCAAAATGGGAATCATCTTATCGATCAGCCTGATTTCACTTTGAGCCGTTTCGATGGTGACTACGTTACATTTACCTTTCCGAGTGATGAGCTTATACCGGTGATCGATCTTAAAGCGAGCTTGAGAATTCGTATCAGTCCGGCAAAAATATTACCAGGAAATGGATGGTTTAATAAAGCAGTATCTACATTGTCGACCGAGTCATATTACCGGGTTGAAGAAAAGAGCACGGAACCTGATCGGAAGCAGATTTATTTTTTACGTTTCAGCAAGTTCCTTTCAGATCAAACTACTCTTAGCGGGAATAATCTTTACACGCAAGATATATTTTTTTTAGAAAATAATTCAGAGCTATCATTACGTTTAAGGTACACACAGCGCCGTGGATTAACGCAGTATGCAACCCAAAATGAAAGGGCGTATGCTCGTGAAAGATCTGTCCGACTCCGATGGCAATTCATACCTGAAATTGCAAATCAGATAGATTATATCAATAAAATGGATATTCTGTCAGCAAATCAGGTAAGTAATCGGGCTAGAAATATCGCCGCAAATGCTGTTACAACAGATTGGTCATATCGCCCGGAACAGCAGGTAGAGCTTGGTTTTAAGGTCAGTGTATCCCGTGCGACTAATTTTGATACAACAACTGCCGATATGAACGATGAATCGATTCGTTTGGTTTATTCAATTGAAGATCACGGTCAAGCGCGTGTAGAGATAATAAGAGAGGAAGTAAATATTCAGCATGCCGGTCTGTTCCTTCCGTTCGAATTGACAGACGGTAAGTATGATGGTAAAAGCTGGCTATGGCAATTTAGCATGGAATACCGACTTACAAAATTTATCCAGGCTACATTAAACTATAATGGGCGAAGCGAAGGAAAACGTTCTCCGGTTCATGTTGGGAAAGCAGAAGTTAGAGCATTTTTTTAACGTGCTTCTTTCTGTCGGAAATATTTTTTGCCTTCATTTATTTTTTATAAGATTTTGTTTCACGCCGTTTCACAAAAGAATATATTAATTTATTTTTGGCATGCAAAAATTTTCATCACCTGAGGAATAAAAATATTTTTTATTTCACTTTTTATCTTGCTTTTGAAATTCTTTCTGCTTATAATAATGCCACGTTGGTTAGTAATTGAATCTGCTTTCAACGCACTCCTCAAGTTTATCAAGGAAAATTAAGTCAAACACTCAATGGGGAGATTTTCATTTTAGAATTGAAAATGATAATCGTGAGAAATACACTAAATAATTTTTCTGAACGCGTGTATTATTGATTGATAAAAATTTTATGACAGATGAGCCCGCAATTTTAGAATATCCTAGAACCGTATATTCTATAAAGAGAAAACCAAGCATCGAGATTGATGACAATCGGAGCGATGATGGGAGATGTACAGATATAATCACAAAAATATACTGCACATCGTTTGATTCCCGCATTGGCAGAATATATGTCGCCTCCACAGACAATGGCGTATGCAAAGTAAGCGTTCCCCGTGAATCACGGAAGGACTTTTTCGAGTGGTTGAAACAGCATTTTGAAATAGATGCAATTACAGACAACCGTTCAAAGAACAAAGATATCATCGATCAACTTACACGATATTTTAACGGCAGACTTGCCAAATTTACATGTCCAGTCGACTTAATAGGCACACCGTTTCAAGTAAAGGTCTGGAAAGAATTAGCAAAAATACAATACGGTTCCACCATTACTTATAAGCATCTCGCTAAACGTGTGCATGCGCCAAAAGCATTCCAGGCTGTTGGCAGGGCAAACGGCGCGAATCCACTTCCAATTATTATCCCATGTCATCGTGTGATTGGGACAGACGGATCACTCGTAGGCTACGCTTATGGAATTAAAACGAAAGAATTTTTACTTCGTCTCGAGGGAGCCATAATGATTTGACATTGTGGTATGAAATGAATTACCAAAAAGTCGGATATCATTACAGCCAGAATAATCAATGAGAATTGATTATTTTTTTATCACTCATAGCAATCACAGTATATTATTTTGGGAGTTTGAAAAATCTTCTTATCTTTTTTTTAAATATATTTTTGAAGTAAATGTCTTTTGTAGATCAAGTTAATCCAAAACAATTAGAAGCTATCAAAGCAGTCCAGGGACCGGTGATGGTTATTGCGGGACCCGGGAGCGGGAAGACGAGAGTTCTTACTTTTCGGATTGCTCATCTTATCAATATCGGCGTGCCGGCATATCAGATATTGGCGTTAACATTCACTAACAAAGCGGCAAGCGAGATGAGGGAGCGTGTAACCAAGATCGTCGGTGATAAAAGCAAGTCTCTTTGGATGGGAACCTTTCATTCTATTTTCGCCCGGTTATTACGTGTTGAGTGTGAGAAGCTTGGTTATGGAAAAAATTTTTCGATCTATGATACTCAGGACAGCATAAGTCTGATCAAAAACGTTATGAATGATCTTGGCGTCCCGTCTCAAAATTATAATCCCCGGTCAGTGTTGTCAAGAATCAGCGGCGCAAAAAATCAACTTATTACCCCCGAAGTGTATCAGGAACAAGCTGCGGATATTTTCGAAGAAAAAACCGGGCTGATATGGAATGAATATCGGAAAAGACTCAAACAGAATAACGGGATGGATTTTGACGACCTACTATTAAAACCGATAGATTTATTGACTCAGCATAAAAAAATCCTTGAACACTATCAGGATCGGTTTAAGTTTATTCTGATTGATGAGTATCAGGATACAAACCATGCTCAGTATGTGCTCGTGAATTTGCTTGCGCAAAAAAATCGTAATATATGCGTTGTTGGCGACGATGCCCAGAGTATATATGCATTCCGCGGGGCTGATATCCGCAATATACTAGAGTTTGAAAGAAATTATCCCGACCTGAAAATCATTCGCCTTGAACAAAATTATCGATCGACAAAAATCATCTTAAAGGCTGCCGACGGGCTGATCAAAAATAATGTTGATCAGATACCTAAGGATCTCTGGACTGAAAATGACGATGGAGCTAAAATCACAGTACTGCATTGTAATGACGATGCAGATGAAGGAGGATCGATTGTCAAGAGTATCTTCGAGGAGTCCGGGAAACACAAGCTTCAGTTTAAAGAATTTGCAATCATGTACCGCACGAACGCTCAATCGCGATCTCTTGAGGATGCATTGAGAAAGAACAGTATTCCTTACTCAATTATCGGTGGGGTAGAGTTCTATCTGCGTAAAGAGGTAAAAGATGTTCTGGCTTATCTCCGTTTGTTAGTTAATCCGGCTGATAATGAGAGCTTCCGTCGAATAGTGAATTACCCGAGCAGAGGAATAGGCGCGGTAGCTGTAGATCATCTGAAGAAATTCGCAGTTTCTAATTCTCTCGGTTTTCTTGAGGCAGCCGCACATGCCCCGGAGATTTCAGGAATATCTGCTAAGGGGAAGAATGCTATCGCCGCTCTTGCCGCAATGTTTACGAAATATCAAAGGTTGCGGGGAGAGATGTCGATAAGCGAAATGTCGCGCGCGCTGGTAGATGAAATCGGAATACTTCACATCTTCAAAGATGAAGGGACGCCGGAAGCGATCGCTCGATGGGAAAATGTACAGGAGTTACTTTCGGCAATCACTGAATTCTCAGAACAGAATGCAGAAGCAACGCTGGAAGATTTCCTCCAGGATGTAACTCTGGTTTCCGATGTTGATCGATGGGAAGATAAATTTAATTCAGTCACGTTAATGACGCTCCATAGCGCCAAGGGGCTGGAGTTTCCCGTTGTTTTTATTGCAGGTCTCGAGGAAGGTTTACTGCCATTTTATTCTGCAGAACCTGATCGGAAAACACTTGAAGAAGAACGCAGACTTTTATATGTTGGTCTGACAAGAGCTAAAAAAATATTATTTTTAAGTCATGTTCGGATTCGTTTTAGATTTGGAGAAATGAGTTATCAATCGCCGTCTCGCTTTATAGACGAGATAGATTCATCCTTGATTGAAACGAGAAGAAGCATAGCGAAACATTACGCGGCAGAGCCGGCGAAAAGAAAAATTGCCGATTCGAGCGTTAAAGCGCGGCGAATGAAGAAAGAAAAATCGGAGTCTCATTATTTTACCGATGAGCAGCCTGATTACGATGGGCAATCAGATGAAATGCTGAGTGAAGGCACTGTTGTTGAACATGAAATATTCGGCAAGGGGAAAATCGTTCGTGTTTCCGGAAGTGGTGATTCTCAGAAAGCCGTGGTCGAATTTTATGATGTAGGCAGGAAAAATTTGATGTTGAAATACGCCCGGTTAAAGATAGTATGAAACAGCGGTTTACGAAAATGACAGTTGCAGTGTACCAATCGGGAGTTTATTATACCAAAGGATTGTATTCGAAGATGAATGATGAGAACATCTTATTCCTTTCGTCTGGAATTGCATTTAACGGTATTCTCTGTCTGATCCCGCTTTTGCTTCTTATTACGTCATTGCTTGGTATTGTAATAAATTCGTCGATTATACCTGTTCAAAAAATCGATGAGTTATTAAATACCGCAATTCCGTCTCAGCCATACTCCCAGCAAATTACCACAACTCTCAAAACTGTTATACGGGATATCATAAAATATCGTTCAACATTCGGTTTGTACGGTATTGCCATTTTGATTTGGACATCTGCATCGATGTTCAGTTCAATTCGCCATGTACTGAATCAGATATATAAGCTCAAACCGACCAAGCTTGTCGTTATTACAATCATAGAGAATATTATTCTCGTCATTGTTCTTGGGATCCTCTTTCTAGTAGCAAACATGTTTTCATGGATGTTTCTCGTTATCGATAATTTATTGAAGCAAATCCCCGGGCTGGATATCATCAATCTTTCCCAATTCGCTAAATCAATTTCCTCTGTTGCTTCCTATCTTCCTGCTTTAGTCATGTTTTTCATAATTAACAGGTTTATTCCAGGTAAAATGATCACGAATAGAATTGCACTAGTATCAGCTGTAACAACTACTTCCTTGTGGTGGATTGCAGGAAAAGGTTTTGGTTGGTACCTTACGGCATTTCATCCATATAGCAAACTATGATCTTCCCCCTAATTTTCGGACAGAGAGAAAAGCCAGTATATTAGAGAAAAGGAGAAGTCCGAAATGGAAGCAGAACAAGTCAGAAGAAGAAGAT
>JAGVIE010000009.1 GCA_020056225.1 Bacteroidota bacterium | reverse complement strand
CTCGATTACCTGTTTGTTCCCATCGGCGGCGGCGGACTGATATCCGGCTGTGCGATTGTGGCAAAGCATCTTTCACCGAAAACCAAAGTGATTGGCGTTGAGACTGAAGGCGCGAACGATTGTTGCCAATCTTTTCGGGCAAAGAAACTAATCAAACTGCCATCGGTTAATACTATCGCTGATGGTATGAGAACACTTTCTGTGGGTACGCTGAACTTCGAAATTATAATAAAGTACGTCGATGATGTTATCACAATCAAAGACGATGACATTTATCCGATGATGAAATTCTTCCTTGAGCGGATGAAGATTCTCGTAGAACCGACGGGCGCCGTAGCTCCGGCTGCGGTAATGAAAAATATTTTAGAATTAAAAGGGAAAAGAATCTGCGCGGTGATAAGCGGGGGGAATGTTGATCCGGCATTACTCAAGCAATTATTTTAACTTTTTATTCCCCGTTTCTTTTTCTCGATGAGAACTTGCGCATCCACCGGCGCCGCACAAATAGTACACACATAACGCCGCGTGGTTTCATTAAAGTCCGGCTCATGCACTTGTTTGTAGTTAGGACATCGTATTACGAGAGGCTTTTCAGTTTTCATGGTTTGATGCGATTAATTTTTTCCTTTACTTACTCTTTAATAACCCGCACTCTTCCTACTTCACCGGTAGTAAGCCGCACTTTTATTCCATGCGGGTGAAACGTACTTTTAGTTAGAATATCTTGCACTATTCCTTCGGTCAATTTCCCTGTTCGCTGGTCTTCTTTGCAAATAATAGCAACTTCGATTCCCGGTTTAACGTCGTTCCTGTTTTTTCCATCCATTATGATCGGCTGTTTATTGAGGTTTCCTAGTTCTACAATTTCCCGAGTGCTTGTTTAAAATCCTCGATCAAATCCTGAATGCCTTCCACGCCAACTGAGATTCGAATCATCCCGGGTGTTACGCCGTGTTTTGCCAATTCTTCTTTGCTCATCTTTACATGCGATGAGTAAACGGGAATACTCACGAGAGTTTCCACGCCGCCAAGCGACATTGCATTGATTGCAACCTTTAATGAATCGCACACTTTCACTGCGCCTTTGACTCCGCCCTTCACTTCAACCGTTACCATTCCTCCAAAATCTGACATTTGTTTCTTTGCAAGTTTATGTTGTGGATGAGAAGGCAATCCGGGATAAATAACCCGGTTTACCTTAGGATACTTTTCAAGTGCTTTCGCCAATGCCATTGCATTCTGGTTCTGCCGTTGAACACGAAGCTCGAATGTTTTCAAACTTCTATCCAACAAGAACGCAGCAAACGGATCGGCACAGCCACCTAGGTGTTTTGCTAACTCTTTCACATTGTGAATAAACTTCTTACTTCCAACCACGACCCCTCCCATCAAGTCAGCATGACCGCCTAAATATTTTGTCGTGCTTTCCACGATAACATCAACACCAAAATCAAACGGCTTCTGGTTGAGGATTGTTGCAAAGGTGTTGTCGATTATTATGGTAATCTTTTTGCGGAATTCCTTCTCCATCTTCCTCGTCAGCTTCACAAGTTTCTCAATGTCAACAAGAGCGAGTGTCGGGTTGGTCGGAGTTTCAAAGTAAACAACTTTCGTCTTAGGCGTTATGAGATACGCCAAATCCTCCAGCGATAGCGGATCGACATGTTTAATGTTGATTCCGTAATTCGGCAGAGTGTCGCGGAAAAATCTGTACGTGCCGCCGTACAGCGCCGGCGTACTGACAATTTCATCACCGCTTTTGCATACCGAAAGTATCGCAGTCGATATTGCCGCCATACCCGATGAAAACAATGCCGCCGCTTCTCCATTTTCCATCAGAGTAATGCGGTCTTCAACTTCGTTGACTGACGGATTATGGTAGCGCGTATAAACTAAAACATTCGGGTCGCCTTGGGCATAACGTATGGCATCATTCGAATTCTCAAACCGGTACGTGCTCGTCTGGTAAATCGGCAAAGTGACCGGACCTTTGAAAGCGTGAAGGTGCTTTCCATGAATTGATTTCGTAGCAAGTGAGAGTTCTCGATATTTAATCTTTTTCATAATAATAAAAAGTTAATAGTTATTGATTATCGGTTCATAGTTTCAATTTTCAGGATTCAGATAACAAGCTCACATCACATATCGCACATCTCACATCAAACAAAGCTTTTATCGGGCACAAGTTTGCGCTCTTCCGCCATCAATGTTAAAACTTCCGCCTGTAATCCATCCCGCACGATCTGAAGCGAGGAAGAGAATCAGCTCGGCTACTTCTTCCGGTTTGCCGACACGACCGATGGGATGAGTTGTTTTGCTATGCTCAAGAAATTTCTGATATGCATCTTCCTGTATTCCGCTGTTGCGGTGAAGATTCGTAAGAACGACCCCGGGATCGACGGCGTTAATGCGTACTCCTTTCGGTCCCAACTCCAATGCCGCGCAATGCGTTAGCTGATCGACTCCGGCTTTACTTACGCAGTATGCCAGCACATTGGGAAACGCGCGCACTCCGGTAACACTCGAAACATTCACGATGTTTCCCTTCCTTTCTATTATAGAAGGAAGCGCAAGCTGTGTCAACCGGAAGAGCGAACGGAGATTTATATCCATCATGTTGTCCCAGAACTCGAGCGTCGTATTCTCGATCGTCCCGTTGCCGATAATGCCTGCGGCATTCACGAGCACATCTATTCCGCCGAATCGTTTGATGGTTTGATTAACAACCCGCTGTCGATCTTCTTCCTTCGTTAAATCGGCGGGTATGATTTCAAATGATTCAGCGGGGAGTTTAGAGCATAGAGCTTTGAGTTCGCTTTCCCGCCGTGCAATAAAAGCAACCTTAGCCCCACGCTCTATGGCTATTAATGCAGTGGCTTTGCCGATGCCGCTGGAGGCACCGGTAATGATGAATACTTTATTTAATAAATCCTTTTCCATAAATATATTTACTTTTTAATTTTGACTTTGTATTTGATTATCGGCTGTCATTCGTCAATAGTTATTTGGATGAGAGGATATTACTTACTTGATTGACTATATCGTCAAACATCTTTCTTCATGCGATACCGTATCGAATAGAAAGTAAAGAAAAACTTTGATAATTCAAACCTTTTTCGCATTTTACGATCAGACATTTTTCTCTTATTTAAAGGATAATTATGAAACAATCTCTTATATTTTGGATTTTCGCAATCCTCATTACAGTCGGAGCCGGTATATACCAGAAGCGAACCGGTCCTACATATGCTATCGACGGCAAGATAATTTTAAACGGAAAAGAAATTGAGTACGAGTTAGAACGATCTCATGCCGGTGAGGGCAACCAGATAGTGAAGATTGAAACGCGCGATGAAACCGTTTCCGGATTTGTTGAATGGAAACGATTCAAGACTTCGGATGAATGGATGATTGTACCGATGAAATATGAAAACGGAATTCTCTCGGCAGAGATTCCTCACCAGCCGCCGGCAGGAAAGCTGGCGTACCGTGTAACACTTCAAGACGCACAGCGAACTGTTACACTCCCGGAAAAGGAAGCTGTTGTTATAAGGTTCAGAGGAGATGTTCCCGAGGCAATACTCATCATTCATGTCGCATTGATGTTCATAGGACTGGTAATATCAACCCGCGCGGGTCTTGAATTTTTTTCCAAAGAACCGAATTTGAAAAAACTGATTGTTTGGACGATCGGATTGTTTGCCGTCGGCGGTTTGATATTTGGACCGATTGTACAAAAGTATGCCTTCGGCGCGTACTGGACCGGTTGGCCCTTCGGCGGCGACATGACAGATAACAAAACTGCGGCGATGATACTACTTTGGATCATCACGGCAATCGCCCTCAGGAAATCAGCGAACCCAAAAAGGTGGGCGTTGGCTGCGGCAGTTCTCACACTCGTTGTTTACCTAATCCCTCACAGCGTTCTCGGCTCGGAGCTTGATTACTCGAAGATGGACAAACAACCCGTAACAGAAGTTGTAAAGTAAGAATTAAAGGCAAGTGAGATTCGGAAACATGGATCGCTCGGTCGATGGTTCGACGAGGTTTATCCCCCGTATTGTGGGGTGTGTTCTTGCGGCTCTCCATATACCCCTGTAGAGGTTGTCTAAAAAAATTATTGGGTAGGTCGGACATTCTTGTCTGATCTTTATTAAACAAAATCAACCTAATTCAAAGCACGGCGTAGATGGGATGTCTAAAAAGAATCAGTTACTGTCTGCTTGAGCTTGTCGAAGGCTCAATGCCGCTCAATTTCACATTTCGACAAGCTCAATGTGACACTCTCTCGGACTTATTAGACAGCCCCGTTTACCGGGAGATCTATCTTTATTTAACAAAATAATTCTTAACGCCACAAAAACTTGACACTTCGCTGAAGATTTGGTAAATTCTTGCACAGAAATGATACGATGAGAGAGGAACAGCACAGGACGAACCTTCTACATAAAACCGACACGATGGGAAATGCGAATGTTTGGTCTCCATAAAATACAGTAACTACTAAAACCGATAAAAATAAAAACGATAAAACAGTTTATTCCGTCTCGAAAACTTTCGGGACGGGAAAATACTTGTCCTAAGGTACGAAGGATTGCATTTTTACAGACTTTAGTTGCAAATGCCATCCCAATTTCAGCCATGAAGGAGTATATGAAAAAGATCATCGGATTGCTTGTTACAGGACTATCTCTTTTCGCCAGCACGAGTCAATCTATCGCTCAGTGGATACGAATGGATATCGACAGCGTTTTCGTCACAAGCTTTACTGTCGGCGACGCATACCTCTTTGCCGGGACTGGTGTCCACACTGGCATGTATCGTTCCACCAACAACGGTACGACATGGGCGCAGTCCGGTTTAAATGGTAGATCTATCCAGAGTGTTGTCACCTCACCAAACGGGAAGGGCGGTGCGAATATCTTTGCCGGAAGTTATTCGATCAATTGTATTCCTGGTAGTGGCGGTGTTTTTCTTTCGACCGATAATGGATCTATCTGGACGGGGGCGGGAACAGGTCAGACGTATGAGGATGTATATGCACTCGTTGTAGACTCCATTGGTGCAGGAGGCACTAACCTTTTTGCTGCTACAGCTGATTGTGGGGGTAACGGGTATGGGGTGTTTCTCACTACAAACAACGGAACAACCTGGACCAACGTCACTGATGGGTTGACCACTACCTGCGCTTCCCCAACTTGTTGGGTTGATGCTCTTGCCATCAGTGATACGAATCTCTTTGCCGGAACTGTCGGTAAAGGTGTTTTTCGCTCGACTGACTACGGTACGACCTGGACGGAGGTCAATGCTGGTTTGACAACCCTCTATGTTCAAACGTTCGCCACGAATGGAACAGACCTCTTTATGGGTACTTGGGGAAACAGCGGTGGCGTCTTTCGATCCACCAATAACGGTACAACCTGGACCGACGTCAGTGCTGGCTTAACCAATTCTCATGTTCAAGCTCTCGTAGTGATCGGTACAAATCTCATGGTGGGAACCGAAGGTGATGGTGTTTTTCTTTCGACCAACAACGGCGCAAACTGGACTCAGGTGAATACAGGCTTGACAGACACATGGATCATGTCCCTTACCGTTGTCGGAACATATCTCTTTGCGGGCAGTGATCGCAGCGGTGTATGGCGGCGACCGTTGTCCGAGATGATAACTGGCGTCAACGATGAACGGACAGAAAGACCTGCGAGATTCTCACTTCACCAAAACTACCCAAACCCCTTCAATCCGGGAACGGTTATCAGTTATCAGTTACTCGTTAATAATTGGGTTACGCTGAAAGTGTACAATGTGCTCGGGCAAGAAGTTGCAACACTTGTGAATGAGAGACGAGAAGCGGGAAGGTATGAGGCAGTGTTCGATGGCTCGAAGTTGACAAGCGGTGTGTACTACTACCGCTTGCAAGCGGGTAATTACAACGAAACCAAGAAATTACTTTTGCTCAGATAATGAGAAACTGTGGTTAACAACAATAATTTGAAACAAACAATTACTTCGTGAGCGTAATATCATTTTGGTTGCAGGGTATGCCCAACTCATCACAAAAAAGAAAGAGGTAAGCTATGAAATTCCTTAGTGTATTATTTTTCATCCTTCTTCCGCTGATTTTTCTAAGCGGCATCTGTAACGCTCAAAGCTTTTCAGTCGGCGGGGGTTTATCTTATGCGGCAGACAACAGCAATGTGAAGGGCAACATAGGGTTCGAGGGAAACCTCACTATCCTCACGGAGAGTATCATCGCGATACGGGCTTCGGTTGGCAGGTACGGAAGCGATATCAAAGTTAACCAACTCTCGGAGGGTGACTATTCCTTGCTTTGGATTGAAGGTACTTTTTTGCTCCGTGGCAAATCCCCAAAGGTTCAGCCATACGGTGGAATAGGGGGAGGCTATTACATAACCGGACATGAATTAAGTTCGAGAGTAACCAGTCTCCTTGCATTGTTCGGAATTCGAGGAAAGGAAGATATTCAAGACGTTTTTGGCATTCACTTCCGCGGCGGACTCGATGTTCCAATATCACTAACTGTGGCTATTAATGTTGATTTAAAATACGTTATTTTAAAACCCGACGTGAAAGTTGAAGCTACCAACATTTATACTTATCAAACCGCTTCAGTTACCGAGTCAGTGGATCTATCAACATTTATTATTGGATTCGGGATATCGGTAACGCTGTAAGTTTGCTCCGCGTTTACCGGACGGCAGCGCGATGCGCTCAAGTGAAACTGTGAGGCTCAACGGTTTAACTTACATTGAATTAGTCGGTTGAGTTCTCACAAATCATTTTTTAAAAAGACGTTGCTTCTTCTTCCCCTTGAATACTTTTTCCCTGTTGTTATTGTTATAGCTTCAATAAACCATATCTCTCTATTTTTTGTTATATTTATTATGATGGTTCATATCAAACGAAAACAGAAAATTTTTCTCCTTGCTTTGTGCTTTTTGGGATTGCACAATTTTACCGCGGCACAAAACCGCCCGTCCGATATCAAATTTAAACTTGCGCAGAGTTATGAGCGGGCAGGCGATTATGAAACGGCAGTGACGCTTTATGAAGAAGTATTCGCCAAAGATTCTTCGAGTCCCGTAATATACGATGCGTTGAGACGCAATTACCAGCAATTAAAACAATATGATAAGGCTATTCTATTGATGAAGCGCTGGCTCAGAAAGAGCCCGGGTGATCCGGGTCTCCTTTCACAGATCGGTTCCATTTATATTCTGAAGTCCGAAGAGCAGAAAGCATTCGAGGTGTGGGATCGCGCTATCGCACTTAACCCGAAAAGCGAAACGAACTACCGCATAGTCGGGAGCGCAATGCTTCAGAGCCGGTTATTCGACCGCACTATAGATCTGTACAAACGCGGACGCATAGCTTGCGGCAAGCCGGCATTGTTCACTTCAGACATCGCGTATCTCTACAGCATAATGCTCAACTATGCCGACGCAACGCGCGAGTATCTCAATTTAATCCGTCAAAATCCCGCACAGATCGGCATGGCACAATCAAATATTGCAACCTACACGAACAGAGCCGATGGACTATCCGCGTCTATAGCCGTTGTTGAAGAAGCGGCTAAATCGGACGCGGCAAATATTCCGTTCAGTCAACTCCTTGCGTGGTTATATATGGAAGGAAAATATTTTGACCGTGCATATGATGTTTATAAAGCCATAGACAAAAAAACAAACGCGGGTGGGCGCGAACTTTTCAATTTCGCAGAGCGCGCGTTGAGGGAAAAAGTGTATGCTGTCGCTGTTAGAACATATCGGGAGATAATGAACAGCTATCCGAAGTTCGAGCTTATGGCGCAGGTGAAGTACGGATATGCAAGATCGCTTGAAGAATCGGATAACATGGAAGACACTTTAAAATTATTCGGCGGCTTAAATCCCGTTTCCAAAAAAGATGCGGCGGAATCTAAACAGCGGTACGCGGGAGCCGTCGATATTTTCAATCAGGTTATCGCTGAATATCCGAATACCGAATTCGCGGCACGATCTCTTTTAAATGTAGCGCTGATCAAGCGCGATAAATTTTTCGAGCTTGATGAGGCGCGTGCTTCCCTGGAAATTCTGGTAAACAAGTACAACCGCTTTCCGGCAATTTCACTAGAGGGGATTTTCAACCTCGGGGATGTATATCTCGCGTTGGGAAATCTCGATCTCGCCGGTGCGCAATATAAATCTCTTTCAGAAATCGGTTTGAATGTAAATCCTCTGCGGGAAAAAGCCGCGCTCCGGCTTGCCGAACTCGATTACTTCAACAATAAATTTCAGGCTGCGGTAGCAAAGCTCACCGAGCTTACATCAAACCCGAATTCAGATGCGGCAAACGACGCGTTGAGTCTGAAATTATTCATTCAGGAAAATCTTCAATCTTCCGAAGAAGCGCTTAAAGAATATGCGCGAGCGGATTTATTGAAGCGACAATGTAAATTTACCGAGGCGCTTCAATACTACGAAATGATCGTGAAAAAATATCCCAAGACAAACATCGTAGATAAATCGTTGATCGATATCGGAGACCTTCGGGCAAGAACGGGAAACTATGCCGAAGCGATCGCTTCTTACAATCGATTAATAACCGATTTCCCGGAAAGCATTCTTTTAGACCGCACACTGATGAAGATGGGAAGAGTATACCAGATCGGGCTGAACGATAAAATGAAAGCGATAGAATCGTACGAACGGCTTTTGGAAAAATTTCCTACATCGCTTTTCGCGAACGAAGCACGGCAGCGAATCCGCGAGTTGAGGGGAGATAGTATATGACCTCGGATCTCGGATTTGTGATTTCGGATTTGGGTTCTACGCTCAGAGTTCGACACTCATTGCTCACTTTCTGCTTTTTGATTCTCACCATGAGTTCTACGCTTTTCAGCCAAAAGATTTTGATCCCGATGGACCTGAAGCAAACAGATCATCTTAAAGCTTACGGTATAGCATACTGGGCTTTGTCAAAAAATCTTGATGTCGATTGGCTGTTGAATTACCGCGCGGGTTCATTCATGCTAGATGGACTTGATATAGTTGCAAAAGAGTGCAGGATCCGCGGCGTACAGTTCGAAGAAATCAGCGGGGCGCAATCGGCACAGATTTATTCCGAGATTCTGGCGGAAAACACAAATATGGATGTGATCCGGCTTGAAAAGGTACCGAAGATAGCGGTCTACGTACCGCCGAATTTCCTTCCATGGGACGATGCGGTTACGCTTGCCATGGAGTATGCGGAAATTCCGTACGACAAAATCTGGGACGATGAAGTTATCAGCGATAAGCTTTTGAAATACGACTGGATCCATTTGCATCACGAAGATTTCACCGGGCAGTACGGAAAATTCTTCGCTCAATTTTCCACTACACCCTGGTACGTAGAACAGCAGACAATGTATGAGAAGGAAGCGAAGAAATTAGGATTCAATAAAGTATCCGAGATGAAGAAAGCCGTCGCGCGAAAGATAAAAGATTACGTCGGTTCTGGCGGATTCATGTTCGCGATGTGTTCTGCCACGGATGCATTCGATATTGCACTCGCCGCGGAGAATACCGATATATGCGACGTGATGTACGATGGCGATCCGTCGGATGTCAATGCCCAGAAGAAATTGGATTTTTCAAAATGTCTTGCATTCGAAAATTTTACGCTCGAAAAAAATCCGCTTGTTTACGAATATTCCGATATCGATTTCCCTCCAAGCACAATAGCGCCTGCGGTTTCCAACCCTGAGACAGATTATTTCACACTCTTCGAGTTCTCAGCAAAATACGATCCTGTACCGACGATGCTCACACAGGATCACGCGAATATCATAAAAGGATTCATGGGGCAGACGACCGGATTTAAGAAGGGCTTGATCAAAAAGAACATCACCGTTCTCGCGGAGAAAGAAGGAAGCGAAGAGATAAAATACATTCACGGCAATTATGGAAGAGGTACATTCACTTTTTACGGCGGGCACGATCCCGAAGATTACCAGCATGCGGTCGGCGATCCCCCCACCGATTTGAACTTACATAAAAATTCACCCGGGTACAGGCTCATACTGAACAACATACTTTTCCCGGCGGCAAAGAAGAAACAACAAAAAACATAATCAATTATGCGTACTGCAATTATTTCAGATATACATTCAAATCTTGAAGCACTTGAGAAAGCGCTCGAAATCATCAAACAGAAAAATATCGATGAGATCGTCTGTCTCGGCGATATCGTCGGATACGGCGCGAACCCGAATGAATGTTTATCACTCGTCAGACAGAATACTCAACACATAATCCTCGGCAACCACGATGAAGGGGCGGTCTCACTTAGGCAGATTGAAGATTTCAACCCTTACGCGCGTCAGGCGGCTATCTGGACCAACGAGCATTTAACGGAAGTGAATAAAGAATTTATTCAATCCTTACCGCGAACTATAGAATTAAACGGATTGCTGTTCGCTCACTCCTCCCCCTTCGAACCGGAAGAATGGCATTATCTTCTTTCACCGGCGGAAGCACAGATCAACTTCAAACATTTTTCACAGATGATTTGTTTTGTGGGACATTCACACGCCCCGGTAATTTTCTCTGAGGATTTTTGGACGAAGGAAATAACAAGGGGAAAAAGATTTATCGTAAATGTAGGGAGTGTCGGTCAGCCCAGAGATCTCAATCCACGGTTGAGTTTTGGAATTTTTGACGCTGAATCATGGACGTACGAAAATATCCGCTCCGAGTATGATGTGAAAACCGCATCTGAAAAAATACGAGACGCCGGTTTGCCGAAACAGCTTGCCGATAGAATTTTGGTAGGCAGATAGTTATTAATCCCCCGTAATAAAGAAAAGTATATATATCGTCTGTTTAGCTTAACGAATTCGCATTTCCAGATTTTTTTCTATTTCTGTTGAATCTAACCAACAGCTTTATAAACTATTGACACATTCACCGGGACTGTGTATATTCATGGCATGAAAAACTTTGAGTGGATTAGATTTGCAGATATTGGATGAACATACTTTTCAAAGTGATTATATCAACAATGGTACTATAAGCGTTCAAATATTTTGATAATCATGCCAATTATTAAGAACATCCTTGCAATATATCCTGAACATTTAGAGCAGCGCATATTCGATCCGATGCCGCCGCTTGGGCTGGCATGGATCGCGGCGATAGTTCGGGAACAGGGTTATAATATCCGTGTCATTGATGAACAGGTAGAAACTCTGAATGTAGGAACACTGGCGAACGATATCTCTCCTTCTATTGTGCTCATCGGAGGAACCAGTCATAGCCGCTTTGATGCATTTGCCCGTGCCACCGAAATAAAAGCCACACATCCACCGGCAACAATAATTTACGGCGGACCTCATGCTTCCTTTACCGCCGAAGATACGCTTCTCAACGTTCCGGCAATCGATATTATCGCACATGGTGAAGGCGAGTATACTGTTCTTGATCTCATTAAATGGAAAGAAGCCGGAGAAGATATAAATGGGTTAGAAAAAATCGAAGGCATTTCCTATCGCATGAACAACGGTGTGGCCTCTACTGTGGGACGACGCTTTAATAAAGAACTCGACAAGCTGCCATTCCCAGCTCGCGATCTGCTGCCCATTGAGCGTTACAACATGTCTCTTGAATACCTTGGCTTACCTGCGCTACATGTGATTACGGCGCGCGGATGTCCTTTTGACTGCTCATTTTGTTCTGCGTCGCAGATGTACAATCACAGTTACGCCGCACGTTCGCCGAAACTCGTGGTTGATGAGATTGAAGCGCTTGTGAGGCGGTACAACATCAAAGGAATTAAAATCTTTGACAGCACTTTTACTATCAATAAAAATCATGTTCTATCCTTTTGCAATGAGTTAAAATGGCGCGGATTGGTCATGCCGTGGGAGTGTGAAATTCGCGTCGGGTCCGTTGATAAACCACTTTTAGAACAAATGCAAAAAGCTGGATGTTATTACGTCGATATTGGTGTTGAATCCGCAGACCAAGATGTATTGGATACAATGAACAAACAGATATACCTTGACGAGGCTGAGAAATTGTTAGGTTGGTGCAAACAACTCGGTTTGCGGACTAAAGTATTTTTCACTGTCGGTCATATCAAAGAAACTTATCGGGCTGGGCTTAAAACCATTCGCTTCATAAGAAAGAAAAGGAAATACATGACATTGATCGGTTATAACCCCGGCATACGTATTTATCCCGGGACACAGGTTGAAGCCTATGCGCGACACAATAATATTCTTCCCGATGGATTTAGGTGGTCGAAGCCGTACGAGAATCGAGACAATCTTAGAATATACCTTGCCGTTAATAACATACCATTGCTGTTGCAACCACAGATGGGAATCAGGGAATTGAAGAAACTGCGGCATCGTTATATTTTGTCAAGAATCACTTCCCCCTATTTTCTGTTATCGAAGTTAATGACTTTGCTAAGACATAAAGAAATAAAAAAATACTTTGGCTTGGGATTACGGGGACTATTTATGAAAAAATAAGCGCAGACTGGTTTTGGAGGATGGACAAGTTTCAGTTATAGTTATCGCAAGATCAGCTTACCGTCTTGTTTTACTTTTATCCAATATCCTTTGCCCGGCTGAAGCGTATCCGTTTCAAAATAGGCGCTATCAAAACCAAAAAAGGACGATGTAACTATCTCCGGTGGAAGTTGCTCAATCAAACTTATTGCAACGGGAGTTGAGATCGTTCCGATAATATTCCAGCCCTCTGCCACATCTACGGTATCAACCAAAAGAGGAAATCCTGCCATACCTATGTTTTGTTCGGCGCTGTACTTCACCCAATAACCGACGCCATTTACTAATAACGGCTCGGGAACATAGTACCCCAAATATGAAAAAGCATCCGATATAGAGTGCTCGAATAAAGAGACTTTGCGATAGTCGGAAACTATGAGCGGAACCGAGACCAAATTCCATCCGGTTTCATATGTAACGTTGATAGCAAAGCTGCCCGGCGTAAACTCATCGGCGCCTATATCCGGAGCGCCGGTATGTCTGATATCGCCGTCGATATCACGAACTATCCATGATACCGGTGATGCGGCTGCGTTTGCGGGCGAGACATCATTTGTGTTAATATGTAAGTTTCCCTCTACCCCGGAAATAAATAATGGATCAGCGCTGACACTCATACTATCCTGCTGTGGAGAAAAAGATGATTGCCAATCGTACAATGTTGTTTTGTTCGCATCATTATAGCCGACGACTCCCTGTGGATTCGGTGCATATAAATCGTTATTGTTTGAAATAAAATTTGCCGGAACGGTAGACAGGTATACACAGTATCCTTTGTTGTCGGTCGATGTTCCGGATATGATAGACTCGTTAAAAACGATATTATTTTTCATCGAAATATCGGCGCCTCCGACGAACTCGAAACCGGCGGTATGGCTTAAAGACGATGTCGAATAGTCTGTCCCTGAAAGATATATCGAGTTATAATAATATTCATCTCCGCTATTCGATATATTGCTGCCGAAAATTCCTATTGAATAATTGATATTGCTCCCTGCGCCGTAAGATAATACATCATATATCATGTTGTTGTAAACGCGGGCATTGGAACCTGCGCCGGAACTGTTTTCAATTCCATAAGCCCAGAAATAATTTACGTTCGTATTAATATTACCGATGATGTTGTCGGCTACTACCGCATCAATGGTTCCATCGGCTAACCATATACCGTGGACATCGTTTTCGCCGCTCATTTGTGTCCAATCATGAACGAAATTATTTTCAAGCACTACACCAGTCTGCCACTGTGCCGCAATTCCTACGGCTCCATGTTTAGTAATCTCACAGTTGTAAATAATGTTGCCGGCATCTTTGAAAAGCGAACTATTTCCGTACAGCAGAATTCCATAAAATCCATCGGAAGATGAAAGTGAATCGGCTCCAGTTTGAATCGATAAATTCTTTACGGTGTTGCTGTCGGCGGCCGCCTCGTCTGTTCCTCTGATAAGTAAAGCTATCTTTCCGTTGGATCCGCTTACCTTCAGAAGAGTGTTTCTGTTATTTTGATCCGAATTTGCCCCGTCTATAATTACCTTCGATGCGCCGTCAATTGCTAACCCGAACGGTTCTGCTTCGGTCGCATTAATTGTAATAACGGGAGAGATGCCTGGAGCCGGTTGGATTTTAACAACATTCTGGATAAAGAAATAATCTATCGGATCGATCGAGAGGGGCGGCTCTGTATATGATGAACTTATCAAAGAAAATGTGATTTCGCCGGCAACGATATTGTGATTTAGTGTATCGATTGCACTTTTCAACGTCGGAATATCTCCTCCAACACCAACAGTGAAAACCCCCGACAACAACAAGGCGCCGGTAAAGTTACTCACTAGGGAATCGTTGGTTGTATTTTGATCGCCGCTTAAAAGAGAGTGTACCGTCGCAGTGTACTGACCAGCAATGCCCGGCGCGTAAGCGTCAAATATTTGCTGATAAGATTCGCCGGGAGCCAGTGAGGGTATTATCTTGGCGCTTTCGTATATGGTTGCTGTTGGTGAGGTGATACGAACCCGCACGGGAATATTAGACTGTACCGTGCCGCCGACATTCTGAAACGTAGCCAGCGGTTCAATGGTCTGACCAAGAGGTATCTTACTTTTGCAATATGGAAAATCGATTGAGGATGCTTTAACATCATTATCTACCTGTGTTCTAACAATTTGAACAAGATCAAGACCTACATAGTCCGAGCTTGTGCCGGAAATTCCTCCGTTATAAATAAGATACCTAAAGGCAATGTAGATATTGCTTCCTGCGGGAACAAAATTTTGCAGCGGTATTCTTTTCTGCAACCAGCCATCCGTAGACGTTTTAAAATAATTCAGTTTTATTGTGAAGGATAAAATCGCTGTATCGCTTACCGATAAGCGAACTTCGAGTGAATCATCCCACGAAGAATAATCCGGCGAACGATGCCAGAAAAGGAGAGTATCGTTTGAGCCAATAGAAAATATGCGTGGAGAAATTAACCATTCATCTATGTAAAAATCGTTAGCGCCTTGATAATTCGCCGCGGCATAACCGGTTCCGCTATATGCAGTAAAGATCGATGAGTTTCCCTGGAACCATGGTCCGGTAGTCCCGCCACCGTCAGCATTGATAGTCTTCCAGCCGGTGGGAGGAAATCCTGTGGCACCATCAAAATTTTCTTCAAAAACCACTGTTGATGAAACAGATACAGGTGACGCTAAAGACGCAGAAGCAGACGAATATTTAAGTGCCGGTGTTTTCGGATTGCTCCGGCTTGAATATGCCGGCTTGTAGTATGTCAATGTACTTCGCTGATTATTCTGCGATGTGTAAGAAGTCGCGGCTAATAATGGCAGAAGGATGAAAATTATACAGAATTGTTTTTTCATCGAGTAGTATTTAATATCGTTGTGAAAGTAATCAAAATGTCGGGCTTTTTGAAAATCAATACAATAATAAAATTCCCGTTCCCCTATGTATGCCTCGGGGGAACGGGTTGTCCCCTGTTATCTAATCCACCAATAAACAACGGATTATTTAACCAGTATCATCTTCTTCACACTCGTGAATGTATTTGAATAGGTTGCTGAGTTTGCAATAATTTTATAGAAATACACTCCGCTTCCAACCGATGTGCCTTGTGTGTTCCGACCATTCCACGTCACCGAATGATTTCCAGCCGTCAATTCGCCTGTAAACAATGTTGCCACCTCCTGCCCGAGAATATTATATACAGAGATATTAATATTACTCGTTACAGGAAGAGCGAATCGGATTTCAGTTATTGGATTAAATGGGTTCGGATAATTTTGTTCAAGTGAATACTTCTGCGGAACGACCGTGTTTTTTTCTTCGGCTCCAACGGTGATGCTCGTTAAGTTTATCTCGGCATCGTCAACCGTGAAGTTGTTTACCGCACTGACTTCATAATCCGGAGTGTTAGTCGGGTTATATCCTTCTTTATCTACTACAATCGTGTATGTGTCAGGCGCTAAATTCTGGATTGAAAATTTACCATCATCTTCCGTGATATCGTATCCGACTATTGAATTCGAACTCTTAGAGAATGCATAAACGGTAACTCCTTGAACAATCTCTGAGCTTTGAAGTTCGATCACGGTACCGCTTATACTCGCCAAGCCAATATTGAATACCGGTTTTACGCAGATATCTATCCCGGTTGTCACGCTATCAACCAAGAACGGTTCCGCATTAAGCCAGCACACTGTACCACAAGTATCATTATCATACCATGAAGGATAATAATATGCAAAAGGAACCGCTTTAGCAAAATATAATCCTTTCACTAAATAATTGAATGAATAATTTCCATCAGTGTCCGATATTGCACAGCGAACAGGAAAGAATCCGCGAGGTGTTATCTTGAATAAAACCACCTTCGAGATGACGCCATCACCCTCGGCGTTTTTGATTTTGCCTGAAACACTGTTTTGAATTTGGAGATTAGGCACAAGATCGAAATTTATTCCCGATGTATCGTTCGTGAGAAACAATCTGTCGGCATCAAATGGTGTTCTCTTATCTTTGTAAAATTCCGGAATGTACTCGGGCTTGAACGCGAGCATAACATACCTGAGACTATCCGGGACTTTAGCCAGATAATTGCCATTGCTGTCGGTTCTTACTACGCGGACTACGCCCAGAAGAGTACCGAAATCCGGCAGAAAAAACGTTTCACTTCTGCTGCCGAACATCGACCCTTCGTGGTTCTGGATCATGTTGACCATTCGGTTGGGTCTCATCATAACGACATATGCACCGCGAATCGGATCTCCGGTTAAGGTGTCTGTCACGGTTCCGCTCACTGAGATAAGACGTTGCGGCGGTGGAATCGGGATGCGGGAAAGCCCGAAATTTGCAATACTGGTATCACCGTACGTCACCGGAACAATTGTTGCATATTGAGGTTTTTGAACATTATCAAACCATTCCGGATCATACGTCCACTTGGTTGCATAAACAAGATATTTTCCCGTATCAATATGCATAGAGTAATAACCGAATGTATCTGTTCTTGCCTCACGGAAGTACATGAATCCGTCGGGAGTGAAAAACCTGAGGCGTACACAGGGAATCGGCAACCCTGTCGAATCGTCTAAAATTGTACCTGCAATAACTCCCCGCTGGATCTGCGGTGGATTCCCGTCGGACGTGAAAATAACATCATTGCTCGGTAAGCTCTCACCGACGTAATTCCATGCTGTTACGTAATATCGATACACATGCCCTGGCCAAATCATCGGATCGATATAAGATGTCCCGGTTTTGACGAAGGCAATCGGTACGAATGGCAGTGTATCGATTGCTTTGTATACTTTATATCCGGCAGCTCCACTCGCAGCATCCCAATGAAGTTTCACATTAGTCATCATTAGTTCCACCGTCAGATTCGTCGGTGATTCCGGAACGCTCTGCGCTACAGCAAAACCAACTGTGAGAAGCGACAATACAATCAATATATAGAATGTAAATAGTTTATACATATTAACCTCCTTAAGGTTAAGTTATTTTTTTAAAACGGGCACTCTCTGGAAACTTGTACTACCTGGTTATCTTGAATCTTCCTTTGTAAAACTCTTAATTTTCTCCGCAACGATTAATCGTTGCGCATCTGTCAATTGTTCGTTTTTCAAATTGATATATTCGTTCAACGCTTCACCGGTAAGATTCATTTTCTCAAAAGCAATTGCCACCATAAAGTGCATGGCAATTATTTTCGATAATTCCGGGTGCAATCGAAAAATTTCTTTAATTTTCAACACACAAGTGGCGTAATATCCATGATCATATAAAACCTTCGTACCATTTAACTGCATCTGTCCGATTTCTTCTTTTTCGATGTTGGTGCTTGGAACATTGCTCCTTTTGTCGCCATGTACAGTGGTGGTGCGCGGGATAATCAATTCGTTTTCATCTTTTTTTGGTGGAATGGAGCGGACCTGCTCCATAGCCAGCTTCAGCAATAATTCCTCTTGAGTCAGATTGCGTATGTCGGCAAGATCTATAATGACAGATTCGGGTATAGTCATCTTTATTTTTTCGTCAATCAGGATGGTCGCGGTAGATTTTTTTCTTAGCTCGATCGAGTCTTCCGGTTTCAGAATATCACCCGCAGCAACACGGGTCCATTCCTCCTGAACACCATGACGAACAGACACGGCGCCGCTAACGGCTATGATCTTTATGTCCGCGCATGAAGTTGAGGTTGCAAAGAAGAATAATAAGGGCAATAAGAAATATGTTTTTGTCATTGGAAGACTCCTATGTTAAAATGTCGATTGTAGATCAACCACTCGCATCCATCCTTTTATCAAACCAAAATTTACTTCGGCGTCTTGTAAGTATTGATATGCACCGGTACTCCACGCTTCCTCAAATCCTTTGGAGGATGCTGTAGTCTCGATGGGAATCCAGATGCTCTCAATCCCTTTATCATTTTTTCGTGTGATATATCGCTTCGGGTTTTCGCTTATCAGATAAGCGTCTTTTGGGTTAAGTCCGGTATCGAACATCATATAAATGTGTGCATTTTCAGGTTGTTCCGGCGGAACTATGTCGACAAACGCTGTAGATATTCCAAGGCTCATGAGAAGCGAGGAGAATCCCACGGTGATGTCATCGCAGTCGCCGCCATGAAGCGAGAGCGTCTCGGACGGATACTGCACAAAATCTTTACTGCTATTGGGATCGTGAACGTAAGTTAGGCGACGTGAAAACTCATCAAAGATTATTTTCGCTATTTCAAAATTCTGTAACGCTGTTGCCACTTTATCCAAACGTGTTTTCTGTTCGTTTAAGACAGAGCGTGTAAATTGCAGGACGTCTGGGTCTCCGGGCGTTATGAAATACTTCAGAGACATAACGTCTCCATCCCAATCGTTGCGCCCGCGAACAAGAACCCTGGTTTGATATCTATCATCATAGTCGGAAGATATTTCGGCGCTCACATAAACAGTACCATCGAACACGGAAAACTTTTTCACACCCGTAATAGCATCATTAAAGACGGCATAGAACGGGACTTCCAATATTTCTTCAGGGGGGATTGTATATGTTTTCGTTTCGGTCGGCGCGTTCATTAACTCTTCTAAATAAAAGCTGACCCTTACATCGATTGATTTCGAGGTAACATTTTTCACTCTTGCTTTCCCGAGCGGTCGGAAGGCATATATTTGCGGCGATGCTGTAAAGACTTCGCTTAACATCTCGACATATTCGATCCGAGCCAGAGATTCTTTGGTTAAGCCGAGATTTACATCGAGGGATAATGAAATCTGGTCTTTTGTGAAAGGAGTATAATCAATATCTGCAAATGATGACGTCTTAAATATGCCGATCTCAACGTTGCCGGAACGGTTCGTTTGATCTGAAAATCTTATATATCCAACATCAACGTGCGCCCGTGCATAAGTAAAACCGAATCCGAATGAGAGTGCTTCAATATTTTCCAGTTCACTTGAATACATACCTGTGCGAATTCGCAGCCAATCGTTGGGAATCCATTCGGCGCCGATGCGAAAATTCTTTTTAGTATCTCCCTCGGCGGCAAGTTTCCAAGAAGTCAGCCACTCATATGCAACGCCGAGAATTGCAAGTTTGTCTATATTCAATTTATATTCGCGCATTTCATCTTTCAACTCAGACTCGTTAAGCTGGAACAAGTTTTTAGTTGCAATCCCGAATGCCCATGCTGATTTTGTTTTGTATATGCCGCCAATATCGAATGTCCACGCGTTGGCGGCGTGTTCATCGATTTGAGAATGAATGATGTCGCTCGAATCAAAATAATATTTTGTGTCCGAGATATTTGTTTCAAAGAATTTCGCGCTAATACCAACCGCAATATTTTCCTCTAACCGGTAGCTGTACCCTATGGAATATCGCTGACTATATGATATTTTTTTGTCAAATTTTGTCGTCAGCAAATTACCCGAGGAGTCTATAACATCGAATGTTGCAGGCTCGATAAATTCTAATATCTTACCGGGCGAGTAACAGAAAGAAGCGGTATGATTAGATAAGAATTTTTTACCGATACTTAAGGAGTGTAATGTTATTCCCGACTGCTGCGGTGTTGTTGGAAGGAAATTAGAACTGCTTATGTCCCAATCATGCAATGAACTTAATCCAGCAGGGTTCCAATGGATTGAATGTATATCGTTCGTTAGTACTGTGAGCGCTCCCATCCCAACACCGCGGGCGGAGCCTAAGTTCTGGGAAATCATTATATGATACGGTGTTGTCATTATTGAAATAAATAAAAATATTTTTATAGAATATCGATACAATATAATCTGACGCTAAGGTTGTACATTCATCGGTATGTTATGAATCGATGCTGTTTGAATCAATACACTGCCGTAACTACTAACTGTTGATGTAAATCTTGTTTCGGAAATAAATGAAAAAAGGAAGTTCTTGTAATTTTTTATCGGGAGAATTTCCAGG
This sequence comes from Bacteroidota bacterium, assembly GCA_020056225.1. Classification (GTDB taxonomy): domain Bacteria; phylum Bacteroidota; class Ignavibacteria; order UBA10030; family SZUA-254; genus JAGVIE01. Next base: position 10,662 of record JAGVIE010000009.1, on the reverse strand, counting down.
ATTTTAGCCGGTATAGTAATCTCTCCTTTTGTGTTCCGGATTTTTAGATGCAGTACCGGAACCCAGGTCCTTCTCTGAAGCCCGCCCTCTCTGCTGATAATCAGATTAATAACCGGGTTGGCGCAATTCCATTTGATGTAGAGCGGGTTGGTATTATCGATATACCTGGAAGAAATTTCCGTGATTACTATTTCCGGAGGTGTGGTACACGGTATATCAAAAGAACCGATGTTCGCGCTTCCCGTACCTCTCCAGTTATATGAATGTCCCGATAAATAGGCGTACCGCTTTTTTAGTTTATATATATAGCCCACCGCAGTATCCGATCCGGACATCGGCATTCTGATTCGTCTTTGGTATTTATTGAGAGTATCCCCGTCGACGGTCAGCATCCCGGCATCGAATGACGGATAAGCGATTATTTTTCCATTGTTAAAAACCGGATTTGTAGTATCCATAAAGATCGCTTCGGCTTGAACCAAACTATCAGCCATCAGAGAAAATCCGTATCTGATTCCTGCATATATAATCTTTGAACGATACTTTGAATTCTCCGAGCCAAGTAAACCGGTGCTGTCCGTTCCGGACTGAATATATAATGAATCGGAAGTTATGCCTACCGATTTCATCTCGATCAGTTTTGAGTCGCCTTGCACATCAAACAACTCTACCGGTCCGGGATTTTTGCATCCAGACCAAAACAGACCGAATAGAGTAACGATCAATGCGCGATATATTATTGAATGTTTCATCTTATTTTAATTTAATTATTTTTTTAATGTTTTCATATGCTTACACAGAAAAACCCGATGGATTAAATAATCCATCGGGTTTAAAAAATTACGTTAATATTAATACCTTTTTACTATATATGGAACTCCAACAAACATATTCGTGAATGGGGCAATGTCATCGTTAATTGAATTATACGACATTACATCGTAAACGACATTAAACCTGCAAACATTAACGCCAGCCGGTAAGCGAGTTGCAAACCGCATTTCATACTCCCTCGTGTAAGACAGTTGATTACCGGAGCTATCTACCATCTGCATTCTTGTTCTGTACCGATGGGCAAATCTGCGGTCGACTGAATGCCGCAGCATGACATATTCACGACTTGTATCAGTACTTTGTATTTGAGCGCGAACCAACATTGTATCTCCAAGATTCAGAACGGGAATCCCGTAAGGACAGATTCCAAGATGAAACCACTGCATCATAGGTTCAGATATTATAAGCGTATCGTGCGGTGTGTAGATTTCCAGTTTGGTGATGTTGAAATTTCTTGCTTCGCTGGTTCCCCCTACGATAGTAGTAATATCAATAGGTTTCCAATTTTTTTTAGGATCGCTTATTCTCGCGATTCGCTGGAACCGAACTTGGCGTTGTGCTTGACTTGTGAATTGTTTTTGCAGTGTATCGAGTGTCAATAAACCTTCGGATGAAGATGTTACTATTATCAACCGACCTGTAATTGTTTTAACTATTGTCGCGGTAGCGATCGAATCACCAGCTATAACTATATTGCTGTTCCGTTGGATGTTGTCAATCTTGCGGCCCCATCTGATTGGAGTTATAGGAGAAAGCGATTTTCCTAATGAACTTACATCCCAGTCTTGTGCTGAACCATCGTCAATTGTAGCTTCATCGGAGCTGGAAAAATCAGCAACCGAATCGATACTCTCAATCTGTGACTTTAATACTTCTTGATCGCTTTCGACCACAGGAGAAGTACTATCTTTTGAGCATCCGGGGAATATTACATAAAATGCGAAAAGAAAAAAAATCAATAAGCGGTATGTATTTTTCATAACTTTCTCCAATTATGAATGATCTCGTTAATTATATCATCCCGCCGCTCTTTCCTCAATGCCCGCATGTGAATTAGGAAATTAAAATGAGCAGCGGGACAATTGAATGATATTATCTCAAACATCGTGCCACGTAGTAGATGAAGAATATAACCGGCATTTAACGAATTTTACAAAATCGTACTGCCGGAATGCGATGCGCTTCTGCGGGAATTCTGTGATTCAGGCTTATGGGGATTTAGGGAGGAGAGGATTATTGCTTCAATGCCCATTCCCCCCGATGAGCTGATGCGATAATTTCATCAAGATAGTTATGATATTTTTGCGGTAAGTTTTTATATTTAGGTTTCGATGCAAGGATGACCTGCTCACCCGACTGAGAGGATTTTGCATGTTCGATTGCATTGCCTATATATTCAATCAGTTTCTTCTCGACTTTTTTATGGATTAATTCGTCCGATGATTGTGCTACTAATTTAGCGGTTACCGCCACATCGTATTCCGATTCTACAAATGCTTTGAAACAATAACCGCGGAAATATTCCGCCACGGTTCCACGATTCAAGCCGCCGATATCATCGGCTGTTTCCGAAATAGAGCTTCGCGAAAATTCCTTCTCACGTAATAATCTGAGAATTTGTTCCTCAATATTCACCGACACATTTTGTTCTTTGGCTATCTCTTCGGGAAAATCTTTCAGACGCAGCATCGCTCTGCCTTCTGCTTTCGAAAGTAGTACGGCGCGTTTAATGATGCTCTGAAGTTCCCTGATATTCCCTTTCCATGAGTATTGTTTAAGAGTATTCATCACGCTGGCGCTGCAATTTAACCCTGCTTCTTCGAGAGCAATAAAATGTTCTACCAAAAGCGGAATATCTTCAGCCCTCTCTCTAAGGGCGGGAAGTCGGACTGTAAATACGTTTAGACGATAATAAAGGTCTTCTCTAAATTTTTTCTCGATAACCATCTGCTCGAGATTTTTATTCGTCGCGGCAATAATTCGAATATTAACTCTTCTTGTCGTTGTTCCGCCAACACGCTCAAATGTTCCGTCTTGCAAAACTCTTAATAATTTTATTTGGAATGCTTCACTTGTTTCTCCAATTTCATCCAAGAATATAGTGCCTGAATCGGCAAGCTCAAATCTACCCGCCCGTTCTTTCATCGCGCCGGTAAATGCGCCTTTCTCGTGTCCGAATAATTCGCTTTCCAACAGCGTTTCGGATAATGCCCCACAGTTAACCGCAACAAATGGTTTCGTTTTCCTTCCGGATTGCGAATGAAGCGCAAGTGCAACGAGTTCTTTTCCTGTGCCGCTTTCTCCTTGAAGTAAAACTGTAGATTTGCTGTCGGCAATCTTTTTTACTAATGATACAATTTCTTCCATCGGGCTTTTGCTGCCGTAAATTATTCCGCAAAATTCCTGCTTGATGCCGGGCTGTCGGTTTATTGTCCCGACGGATGGCTGTAAGTCGGCTGCGATTATTTTTAATCTGCGAATTTCTTCCTGATATGATTTCACTTCTTCGGCTGTTTGAGTACGATGCTTTGCGATATCCTGTTGCCGAGTTGTCTGCAAATTTGATTCAAGCGCGTGAAGTTTTAATTCTTTCTCCTGCAGAAGATTTGTTATTCTTTCTTGTTCACGGGTGAGATCGTAAGCGTGTTCACTCACAGACTTATGCTGATAAATCAAAACCGAAACCGCGGCAATCAATCCTGTCAATATCGGCATAAATAATGGAAAGACTATAGATGCCGTTAAAAACAGAATGTACGATCCAACAAGCAGAAGCAGAAACAGCGTTGCTACGCCCATTATGCCGAAGATTTCTTTTTTTATGCTCATTAGTAAAGTGCTCAAGACGCCTACGATGAACACAAGCAGATGCACAAAGATATCGCTAACGCGTCTTGTGAATGTCCCGTGAAGAGCGTTGTCAACAAACATTGCATGAATGCCTATTGATGGGAAGTCGGACGTAAATGGAGTATTCACAAACTTACTGCTTCCTTCGGCAATTATTCCAACAAGAATAATTTTTCCTTTAAGGTATTCCAATTGCGACGGCGGTACAATCCCCGATTTTATCATATCGTAATATTTCAGAAGCTTAACTGCCGACAACATGTGTAGCGATTTCGTACCGCCTTTAATGTTGACGAATACATTGCCTGCTTTATCGATCGGTATCTGATACGTATGTTTATCTGTGACAACGTCTATTCCCGAAGATGATATGTGAACGCCCTGCCTGTCAGCGCCAACACCAACCCTAAAAAGCTCTAACGAAAAGGCAGGAAAAAGATTTGAACCGCTTTGCACAAAAGACGGGAGATCGAACTCATTACCTATGTGTGTGTGCCCGGCACTTTTTACGCACTTTAATAATTTAGATGTTGGCAGAACCGGATGATTGCCGCGACTCCATGCAATTACCGGTAATGAATCATACAATAAACCGGCAGGTATTCCATGTTCTTGAGATGTACTATCGCTTAACGATCTGAAATAACCGCCAAGTATTACATTGCCGTTTCTTTCCACCACCGTTGCAAGCAGATCTTCATACTCGGAATGTCCATTGTTCGTTTCGGTAAATGCAATGTCCATGCCGACCACTCTAACATTTAATTCGCTTAAAACTTGCAGGAGAAGAGCATAATAACTTCGCTTGAGCGGCAGTCCCCCAAGGGCTGTGATATCATCGTTATCGAAATAAACAATTACAATAGAAGAATCGATTTTTGTCTCACCTCGCAGCCGGTATTCTTCATCAACTATCCCTTGATCTATTCTTTTGAAAAGATCCGGCGAAGTAACCGACAGCAGTACCGCTACAAGTGTGATACCGAGTCCAAGAAAGAAATATTTATATCTCGCAAAGTTCATTCTGTTATTTCATCGTTGAGATACAGTTTTAGGCCTTAGCCATTTTTCAGGATCAAGTTTTTCTCGTTCCTTATAGATTTCAAAATGAAGAACTGATCCAGACAGAGATTCACCGCTTCTTCCAACCGTGTCACCTTCATTTATTTTCGCTCCCTCGTCTACTGTAATTTCGGAGAGATGGGCATATACGGTTCGGAATCCGTGATTATGATTGAGGATAATAAGGTTGCCGAACGACGGCAACCAGTAAATTTTCGATACCTCGCCATCGGCAACAGCTTCTACCCTTGTTCCCGCAGGTACCGCGATATCGATTCCTGGGTTCTGTGTGACCGTATGAAGAGTTGGATGTTCCTGATTCCCGAACCGCGCCGTTAATTTTCCTCCGGCAACAGGCCAGCGCATATGACCGCGTTTCGATTGGAACGCACCCCCAACTATCGGCTCGCGCACCGATTCTTTGCGGCTCTTTTTCGCAATTTCTTCTTCGATTAATTTCGCTATAATCTGTTCAAGCTCTTTAACGTCCTGCTTCTTGCGGTCAAGCTCGCGTTTGTAATTCTTTTTATCTTTCCTGATCTGTGTTAGAAGCTGTTTTCTTTTCTTCGCTTTTACTGAGAGTTTTTTCTCTTCCTTTTGTTTCTCCGCGATAAGTTGTTGTTGTTCATTCAACTGTGTGCGGAGAATCGTGTTTTGCTCTTCAAGATTGTCTCGCCTGTCATCTATCCGGTCTAAGTCTTTTTTTCGCTGGTTCGAGAACCGCTTCAAATACTCCGATCGTATCAGCATTTGATTGAATGAGCGGGCAGACAAGAGCAATTCCAGATCGTATGTTCTACCGTATTTATATACTGTGGTAACGTAATTGGCGTAATGCCTTTTAAGAAAAGATAGCTGTCCGGTCAGCTCACCTATCGATTTCCGTGTAGAGGTTATATCTTCCCGAAGCGAAACTTCCCGGTCATGAAGTTTGGCAATCAATCGCCTTAGAAGCGCCGCCTGCCGATCGTAATTATCAAGTAATTCCAAGGTCGCTTTTTCTTTTTTTTCCTTGTCGGTTATTTGCTTTTCATATTTATCGATTTCTCTGCGGAGCGTTTCAAGCTGCGATTGTTTCTTTTTAATATCGTCATCGCCCGACGCAGAAGCGGAGCACTGGACAATGCTGATGACAAGAAGAGACGCTAATAGAAATCGCGCTATATTCATTATCGATAAATAATTTCAGCTTGCTTAGGAAAGACGAACCGGCACGATACCGGTTCGTTTATTTTAATTTCATCATATGCGATAGTCACGCCTTGACTTTCCTTCGGAAACACTACTCGTATAAATGTGGGCAATTGCACTTCTCCAATCTCTTCCGGATCAGATGTGTTGGCAATTAGAACGGTTTCACCCTGATCGTTGGTTGCCCGGTAATCTGTTACAATAAACGAGTCGCCGTCAATCCAGCATTCCTTTTTTCCTTCAGGAGATTGATAGCGCATCACGTAATAATTATTCTCGACTGAATATTGCAGAAGCGAATCCCGATCGCCCACACTCCGGATCTCGCCAGTGAATGTGTTTATGATTTGATCGAACTGCATCTTCAACCTAAGAATTGAGTTCAGCGTCTTCCCGTCAGGTGTACCTACTATAGTGGTGTTTTCCATCCAATTATAGAAAAAAAACTTTTCACGAGACAACATAAGCGTAGCGGCGCGTATGCCGAACGGTCCGCGGAATTCCATTCGCAGAGAATCGGGCTTTTTCATATCAACGGTAAACGAACCGCTGGTTGATGATTCAGAACTCTCGACGGTAATTGTTCCTTCGCCGCTTAACGTTTTTATTTTCTCGTTCCTTTCTTTAACTCTTCCCAATACGTCATCCAAAGAAAGCGATCGTTCCGTTGTGATCTTCCGTGTTGGAGCGCAACTGAACATGTTCACAACCAGAAATAAGGCAACTACGCCAATACATATCCTCACATCGATCTCTTTTGAAGTTTATTTTGTACCGATTTATTGTTCGGGTCTAGTTCAGATGCTTTTTGCCAATATATCATCGCCCGTTCTTTATCCGATAACTTGAAATAGATATCGCCCAAATGTTCTTGAATTACCGAGCTTGCATTCCCCAACTCCACGGCTTTTCGGATCCAGACCTCCGCTTCATTATAATCTCCAAGCTGATAATAAATCCATCCGAAGGTATCAAGATACGATTGATTTGTCGGTTGCTGGGCGAGCGCCTCTTTGGACATCTTCAGTGCGCGCTCAAGCTGAATACCGCGAACTGCAAGATTGTATCCGTAATTATTAAGAACGAGGTGATTCCTCGGATCTATCTGTAGCGCGCGTTCATACATACTGTCTGAATCTTCCGGTCTGTTCATCTCATCGTACACAAGCCCGAGAGCGCTCATCGCATCCACGCTCTTCCCGTTAAGCTGGATCGCCTTTTCAAGTGAAGATGCGGCTTCTATTGTTTGATGTTTTCGCTGATAACAGATTCCTAATAAAAAATAGACGCGGAATTCTTCACGGACGTATTTGTTTGCTTCCTGCAAAATGCCGATCGCCTCGTCAAATTGATTCCTGTCGTAATAAATTGAAGCGGTGCTTACCCATCCATCGGGATTCCACTTGGCTAAATCCATCACCCTGGAAAAATATTTTAACGCGGCTGTGTCATCTTTCATGATATTCGAGATCGCGCCGAGAAACCAGTAGGGTCTCCAGTCTGTTGGATATGTTTGCTGGATTTTTTCGAACATTTTGATTGCGTATGGCGCAACCACGGAATCTCTTTCAATAAAAGCAACGAATACTTGTCCGAAGCGGATTTGTTCATCCGCCGAAAGCGAATCCTTTTGTAAAACAATATCGAATTGCTCCTTCGCTTTGTCGTAATCCTGCTTAACAAGGTAGGCGTGTGCCGTGGCGGCGCGAAGCTCAAGATTATCCGGATGAAGCTCTGCAAGATCGTTATAAATTTTAAGAGCGGCATCGATACTGTCGCGCCGCAAATAAATATCGCCGAGCGCTTTTTTAACTTCAAAATTCTCCGGCTCTAATTCTAAAATTCCTCTCAGCGCAGCAGCCGACTTATCAAGCATGTTCATACTGCCAAAAATTTGCGCCATCTGGAAATATGCTTCTTCCTGTGGTCCGAATCGATTTATTATTTCCTGATATGTCTCCAAAGATACTTCTGGATTTTTCATCTGCTGCAAACGAGCGAGGTTTATCCAGCCTTCGCGGTATTGCGGATCGATGTGTATAATTTCTTGAAATTCTTTGATCGCATTTTCGAGATCTCGGGCATTAATATATATTTCCGCTAATGTTTGATGGTACTCGCGGCTGGCAGGCTGTAATTTAACCGCTTCCAGTCCCATCTGAATTGCCAGCGAATGCTTGCCGAGCAAGGAATAATCTTTAGCGATAGAATTATAGATGGCGGCATCCTTTGTATAATTCAAAGCATCTTGATACTCAAGAATTGCCTGAGCATACTCGCCCTTTTGGTCCAGCATTGAGCCTTGAAGATAATGATCAAGCGCGAGATCGCGATTGGGATTGTCTTTCGTCTCTACCGTTTTTTTCGAGCCTGAACAACCGATTACTGTGGCTGATAATATAATCAGAAATATTCCGGTCGTTATATTTTTCAAATGGTTCATTTCGATATCCTTGTCTTTGAAAAATATAGTAATTTCAGCGGGGAATAACAAAAATCTTGACTTTCAGGTACAATTTATCTACATTAGCCCGCATATTTTATTTTGAATGTTAAATATAAAACCCGGATACCATTATGCTAAAATCTTTATTTAAGCCCGATTTGATTCTTTTCATCGCCGTTATATTTTCATTTGCAATGATCGGATGCGGAAACTCCGAAGAGGCACAGAAGGAGATGTCCCCGCCGCCGCCCAGCGCTACAGAAACGATGCAAAAAGAAATGAACGATTTGAAATCGCAAAATGAATCATTAAAAAAACAAGTTACAAAATTAGAGCAAGATAACCGCGCCGCAATTGCTAAAGCGGCAGAGATGGAAACATTGCTCGCCGAGGCAAAAGAAAAATCGGTATCTCTCCCGCCACCGGTCGTACATCAACAAATGCCTGGCGGGGCACGTGAAAACTACAAAGAAGCGTTGCGGCTCTTCAACTCACGCAATTACATTGAAGCTGCCTCGCTTTTCCAGGCAGCTCTCGACGGGGATATCGCTGAAAAGATGAAGGATAATTGTTACTACTGGCTTGGCGAGTGCGCGTATGGCGAGAAAAAATACGACGAGGCGACTGAACATTTCCTGAAAGTTTTTACATTCAGAATTTCTGAGAAGAAGGATGATTCCCAGCTCATGATCGGCAACAGCTATCTTGCGATGGGAAATAAGGAAAAAGCGAAAGAAGCATTCGAAAGATTTACGAAAAAATTTCCTGCAAGCCCCTTTATAAAATTAGTGAAGGAGAAGTTGGGGAAACTGTAGCAAATACACACGCCAATCTCAGGTTCCCAAATTCCTATTTGGGAACCAACTAAGCCAACCGTGTAAACCATCATCGTTCTCAAAGATGACTTGGGGAACGAAACAAAAACAGCGCCCCAATTTCTTGGAGCGCTGCTTGCCCTAACCCAAAATTATTTCAATTAGACTTTGCTCAAAACATCTAACGCGAGTCAGCTAACCAATATACATTTTCATGGATTTTTATACGTCCCGTTCCATCCAAATTCATTATATAAAGGGAATAGGGTGTGCTATTATCATTTGGTCCGTTTAAAAAGAGGATTTTGTTCCCGTCTGGAGTAAATGTTGGGTGTAGATCATTTGTTCCATCAGGTTTTACCCCGGATGAAATATCAACCTTTGTATTTGATGTTAGATCGAGAATATAAATGTGGTGCTCAGGGGACCTACCAGAAGACTCCTCGTGACCTGTTGTATCCCAACTATATAAGCATTTATTTCCATTAGGTGAAAAACCTCCTAATGATAATCCACCTGGGTCATTAGGAACAACTTCTTTGCTATCCGATCCATCTATATTCATAGCTACATGTTCTACATCATATCCCCACCACGGTGATTGGATTTGAACAACAATTTTGTTGAATGACTGTGAAGTAAGAACAGAATGAATTCCTCTGTCCGGTGGTGCAGTATAAATAGGGGTTGAATTACTTCCGTCAATATTTATTTTATAGAGAGTATCATTCAATGTATAAACTATCTTACCATCACCTGTCCAAGCAGCTGAACCGGCTCCATTCTGTCCACCATGTGTTCCGGTTGTTGTGACTCTTATGATGTCAGTGCCGTCAATATCCATTATATAAACATCATATTGACCATCACGATCAGATACGAAAACAATTTTTGTTCTACTATAATTAAATTTCGGTTGATAATCGTTACTAGTTCCTGTTGTTAGCTATTGCTCATCTGTGCCGTCTAGATTTGAAATAAAGATTTTTGAAGCAGATTCAATACTCTTACTATATACTAGTTTGGCAGTACCAATTGGATCGTTTGAAGTCGAGAATGTAATACTGTCTATATCTGAAATTACAAATGATGATGGTGTTGGGTTGTTTTTTGGATATACAAACATTGTTTATGGAAATACTATACTTGTTAAAAAAAATATCGCTGAAATTGTTAATATTGTTTTCATTGTTTTTGCCTTTCATTAAAAATAAATTGTTTAACTGTCATTATTTTAAAAGAAGCATTTTCCGAGATAGGACAGATTGATTGAATCTTACCTGATAGAAGTATACGCCACTTGCTACTGATCTGCCAGCGTCGTTCTTGCTGTCCCAGCGCAGTTGATGCGTGCCCATCTCCTGATGTGATCTTCCCCCTAATTTTCGGACAGAGAGAAAAGCCAGTATATTAGAGAAAAGGAGAAGTCCGAAATGGAAGCAGAACAAGTCAGAAGAAGAAGAT
>JAGVIE010000043.1 GCA_020056225.1 Bacteroidota bacterium | reverse complement strand
TCTATTCCAGGCGTGATTGTCGAATCAACCCATGTCAGCGATGTCGAGTCGTAAACCTGCCAGGTCCCGGGATCGTTCCAATTACCGGATTGCTTTGTTCGAAAATCACCCGGATATAAAACTCCAGCATTTACGAAATTACCAGATAATAGTGTGATGAATAATCCAAAGATAATAATGGATTTACGAAAAATTGATTTTTCATTAATCATGATAAGTCCTCTGTTTCAAAAGATATCCTTCCCTTGTTAAATTCAGTGTAAAATTTGTATTGAATACCAACCGATTGTCTCCGCGGTTAAATTTGTGTGCTATATTATGAGTAAACACCAATTTTCAGACAATGCTATGAATATTACGTTTTTGATGTGGATATTTTACATATCGCCTGCATAGAGATTACCTAAATTCTTCGATATTTTGGGTGATATGAATCACTCTTAACTTTGTTTAATGTTTCCCAGATTGTGAATATAATAATACTAAATATCGGTGACAAAATCGAAACTCTCAAATATTTCTAACATGGAGCATAACATTAGCTAATGCCAAAATACAAACTGGATAGAACCTGAATCCTGCTTAGAAATCCATTATAAGCGTTGCGATGGATTGGAATAATAATAGAATGCGCACACCGTTTCCAAATTCTTCAGATGTAAAGACAATAAACCCCGGCTTCATATTCCGAACCGGGGTTAACTACTTTATGTAATAGCATGGAATAGTTTAATGAACAAACTTCCACCAATCATAATACTTATTTTCCAGTTCCACTCTTGCCGGCATAGGATAAAATAGAAGATTATCGCCCGATGCGAACCAAAAGCCGTGGCGTATTAGCGCATAAGATGCCTCGAACAATGTAGTATTCAGGCTGATCGTCTTCGTTTTCTTATTGGGATTTGTCTTTAACTCAGTTAAATATTCATAAAGGCGGGTTGGATTGTTTTCTGGAATCGGAGAATACATCATCTCACGATTTTTGTTCTTCTCCATGAATTCAGCAACATTAAATTCATATTGAGTGAAACAAATTTTCGGCGCGCCCTTCGATTTGGTTTTGCTCGTGATGTACTTACCGAATGTCCGCTGGTCGAGCGTCGATGCGACTAAATTCGATAAAGGAGTGATCTCCTGGTATATCCGCACATATCCCGGCTCATTAATTGCGGTATATGGTTTGGAAGCAATCTCCAAAACTTTTCCGTTTGCCGTTACTAGATAGAGATGCTTAAGCATTTTAAGATCGACGTGTTCCAGCACGGCATATGAAGATATGAATTTTGTTTTTTTCGGACTGCCATCCGGATGCGCTACTGTCTCTGACAGGTAATTATCAATCTCAAAATATGGATCCCGAAATTTGCCGTCTATCTCTACAAAAATAACCTTACCTCTGAAATGCTTTGCACTTCCAATTGTGTAATGAGCTGCAAATTCCACCGGACTTAATTGCGATGCGACAAGCGCATTGATCGGAAAAACGATCATGTATAAGTGTTTCTCATATTCAATCATTGGTTCTCCTGAAAATTAAAATGTTCTCTTTTAAGAAAAAAATTTCTGCTGAAAATTACTCGGGTTTGACTATAATATAATGAATAAATTTGAATTTAAATTTTTTTCATGTATCCAAACGCAATAAAAATATCAGCCGATGATTTGTTCTCATCTGGAATCTGTACCGTCACGCTATGAAATTCCAGTCTGTTACGGTACGCGGAACGCACTTAACTGAAATATCCTAACTGGTCCTGTTCCGGCAATACCAACAATCGGTTCAGGTTGGCATTATCAAGCGAACCGAATGTTTTCTCAACTAACGGAATATTTTGATCTACTACAATTTTCAGAGAAGGTGTTATTTATTATTTTGTTTTTAATAACTTGCATACCAAGTTTATATACTCTGGCGACGCTCCGCAGCATCCACCGATGAAACTCGCTCCATGTGTGACAAGGACTTTCGCATATTGCGCGAATACTTGAGGAGAAGTCGAATAGACGACATTACCCTGAACGATTCCGGGAACACCGGCACTCGGCTTTATCCAGATCGGTTTATTTGTGGAAGAGCGCAAGCGCTTCAGAATCGGTATGTATCCTTCTATGCCCAAGCCACAGTTCGCACCGATAATATCGGCGCCTGCCATTGTGAATTCTGCCGCGGCTTGTTCGGGCGTATTACCCATCATCGTCAGGTCTTTTTCTCTGCCGGCATCGAATACCATTGAAACACCGGCTGGGATTCCTGTTTCTTTAATTGCCTTCAACGCTATCTTGGCTTCAGCAAGATCGATCATCGATTCTAACATTACTGCGTCTACTCCGGCATCAACAAGCAATTGAGCTTGCTCGCTATAGACATCGAACAATTCTGTGTCACTAATGTACCGCGATGTAAACATTTTACCAGTCGGACCAACTGAACCGAAAACGAGTGCACGTTTGCGAACGGCGTTCAGAGCGATTTTAACCCCAGCTTGATTTATTTCTCTGACTTTTTCTCCGAGTCCATAACTTCCCAAAGAAATACGGTTAGCGCGGAACGTGTTTGTTAAAATTATTTTGCTTCCTGCTTCAATGTACGTTCGTGCAATTTTTTCCACAATCCGCGGGCTAGAGAGATTCCATCCATCGGGGCATTCACCTGGTCCGATGCCGAACTCACGAAACTGTGTCCCCCATGCGCCATCGGTTATCGTAAAACTATCTGTTAGAATTTTTTCTAGATTTTCATTCATGGTATACCGATAGGTAAGTTCAATAATTTTTTGAAAATTATCAAACCTCAGTTGACAACGGTCAGATCCACTGATTTGAATTTGAGCGGGAGGATTAGTAAATTGTGTATGCATTTAGAGGAAAAATCTCTTTTCCTCTATTTTTTTCGATAAGTAATCCTTTTGGCGCTATCGTCTAACGGTTTAGGACGCTGCCCTCTCAAGGCGGTAATACGGGTTCGATTCCCGTTAGCGCTACTTCCAATCCGACATAACTTAACGAATGAAATGAAGTTAAGTTATCAGTCGGATTGAGAATCCCTCCGAGCGCAGTGAAGCGGGATTTTTTCTTGCTTTCCTTATCGCACCAATAACATTTTCTTTATATCAGTAAAATTTCCGGAATGTAGCTTGTAAAAATAAACGCCACTCGAATATTTTGCCGCATCCCATTGTACACGGTAGGTTCCGGGATTCAACACCTCATTCACAAGTGTTTCAACTTCCCTCCCAAGCACATCATATACCTTCAAAATTGTCAATTGTGAACCCGGCTGCGTACCGTGCACTACGGCAGGCAGGTTGACAATTGAAAATTGAAAATACGTTGTCGGGTTGAACGGATTGGGATAGTTCTGAGAAAGCTCGAAGTTCTTCGGCAAATCGGATACCTCTCTAACAAAAAGACTGATTTGGGTGGGGGGTTCTTTTATCTCGAGCGTGGCGTCTGTTCTTAATTCTATTAATCTACTGTTAATATTCAACGATGCACTACTACCATCTAATTTAAATTCCCAGCTTATCTTTATCGGATATACTGCCGATGATATCAAAATCGGATATTCATTCTCTGCGCCACTCTCAATAATTTCCATCACCCGGTTTGAACTGAACCTAACATCAAATATTCCCTCAGGCGGTAAGGGCGGTAATTCGAGGGATTGAATATCAATATTCCCGATTCTGTTGTGACCGGAGAAATACAACCGAGCTTCATTACAATGACCATCCTGTATTATTAAACAACTGCTTTGTGCGAATCTATCTGTAATATCTTTTTTCCAAAAAGCCGTAAATTCAGAAGATTTCATTATCAACTTTCCATCTCTGCTTGCTTTTACCCAGTAAGCGTTGAACGGCTCGATCACGTCGCTGACAGAATAAGAAGTTTTATATCCGAAGAAATCCCCTAAAGCCATTTCAGCTGGAATCTTCTCAATCGAATCTACAAAAGCCGGAGAACTGAGAGCGCCGATGAAATTCCACCCTTGATATAGATTTAACGTATCCAACAATCTTGACGGTCCCGACAGAACACTTGAATCTATCATACCGGTACATTTTATCCAGTATCCCATTCCCGGCTGCAAGCTATCAGCCCACGAGTAACCTGCTACCGGTATGAACGAGAATCCGGTTTGCTCTGATGGGTGGAAGATTGCCCAAACTCGTGGATTGATTGCCTGAACAGGAATAGAAAGCATTTTCCATGTTCTAAGATAGGCGGGTGGAATTTGTGGGCTTTGCGTCACAATCAATAAAGAAGTAATAGCGGGATCAGTCACTACAAGATAATTATTCCACCTCATATCAATCCACTCCCCGAATTTATCTACGAGGAAGGATGAGATGAAAGAATTTCTAACGTCCGTACTCGACCAACGTAGCACCATCGGATAATCTCCGCCCCATATATATCCCGGTAAGAAGCTCAATTTGAATGTATCGATTTGCAATACAGAAATAAAATCTCTCATATCGGTGTATGCTCCATTACCGAAATGTACACGTGTTTGTTGAGGGTCGACAAATCTTGCATCAAATAAGCCATATATTTGAGGAGGAATTTCAGTCTCCCCCTCGGAATAATCATAATCTGTACATGAAGGGTCAACACGCCATATTCCATATGACGCTCCCGGGCGAATCCCCCATTCTATTTCTTTTTTTAATCCCGTGTTTTCTTGTACTGATATTTTCAGTTTAATTCTTGCAGGAATCGATCTAATGGCAAATCGATTATTTGATGAATGCATATTATAGGCGGCAAAATTATAATCGTACCCACATTGAAATCGAGGCAGCACTTGTTCAAATCCGGAAGGAGAATGAAGAGATAGGGAGTAAGTTCCCGGTTCCAGATGAGGAAAAACATAGTATCCTGCTGAATCGGTCTGGACTGAAGTACTCGCGGAACCATTTACCTCCACGGTACAGTTCGATACACCCGGCTCATAACTTTCCTGTACACCATTCTCATTATGATCGTAAAATACAACTCCATCGATTGAACACCACCGGTAGTATGCGCCATAATCTATACCTGCTACCGTATCATTTATATTGAGATAGAAAGAATATTGGTCAAACTCGGGCTTGGTTCTACCCCAACCGGAATTGGGAGAAAGAGTTACAGAATACCAACCTGAATCAAGACCACTAATTGAGTATTCGCCACTTTCATTTGTTGTAAATACCGCGCCAACTTTTCCGGCAACGATTATACGCCAATTAGAAAGCCCTTGTTCACTTGCATTTTTTATACTATCACGATTCTCATCATTAAATATTATCCCCTTAATAGCACCGCGACGCTGTTCACCGAAAACAATATCGCCGGGATCGACTGGCGCAATTCTGTAACGATACCCGCCAGTACCACTCTCTGCGCCGTAAGCGGTCGATAATACTCCTCGGACTGTATCTATATGCAAACCTAACGGGGGTATCGAATATGTTGAAAATGGATCCCTATGATTGCGCAGTGTATACCATCGTGATACATCCGATGTTGCAATAATGTTTCCTGCTCCATCACTTAGGTTGAACATACCATCTGTCTGACTTAGAATAGAGTGAACTGTAAGATTATGAAATTCGACCAACGATCCCTCATATTGTTCTCCCGAACTATATTTTGATCTACCCTGAGGCAGAACTCCCTCAAAAAAATCAAAGACATTAACCGGGAAAGGAGAAATTGAAGTGGAATCATAACCTACAATTGTGAATGCAATAGATTTGAATACAGTGTTGCTATTCATATTATTAGTTGGTTCCTCCCGGATTATGCCGCCGATCCTAAGAATTTGCCCTCTTTGGATATCCATAAAAGAGAGAGAATCCCCTTTATACCAATGTACTGTAATTCCTTGCCACGGAGACATTTCATGAGCAGTATCTGTGACAACCATGCGAGCGGGTTGACAAGCAAAAAGTGATGGGGGATAAATGCATCGCGCAATAATATACAATGCGCTATCACGGAAAAGTGAATGCTGCAAAACGGAACGTGATGTAATTGAATTTTGTAATGAATCTGCGATGAGGAGAGAGTCGAGTGATATTTCTTGAATCTGGCGAACCGTTGCCCGGGGGTAATCGCAGGTTGTGAAACTCCATGTGGTAGACCATTTACTCCAACTATCCTGATATCGCCCAGAATCGATCACACACACCCGCCAAAAATATCTTGTTAATGGCCCCAGATAAGACGCGATGACAGCAGTATCCCGTATATTATAATTTCCTTCTAATGGATAATCGAGTAATAAATTTGATTGAAATGTAGAATCGGTACCGATTTGAACTCGATAATGCGCCGATATGTTCACCGTATATTTGTAATGACGCCATTTCAATTGCACTGAAGCTAAAGCAGATTCACTAAAGGTCAGTGGAACATTCGTAGCACGATCTGCCGGATATTGTAATTCAATAATCGGAGGGCTCCATCGTTCATCATATGAGCGTATTATGGCACCGTTATCCCCGACCGCTGTTTGTACCGTCAATTCTGTAGTTGATACAGCTTTGAGTTGGAATCTTGTACTAATTGCAGACCAACCATCACCTCCCATATCAGTTTGACATATTAAACCAGAACCAACAACTATTCCTTTATTACGATCAATGAATGATATCCCTCTGAGATTACCATTAAGATTTTGTGTCACTCCAAAGTTCGTCCAAGTTAAACCGCTGTCCATCGTTTTATACCAACTAGCATAATCACTGATTACATACCCGACATCATCAATACACGAAACCCCCATTAAAACACGCCATGTCAGGCTCGGACGATTCAACCATGCCGCTCCACTATTTGTTGTTCGAATGATCGTACCGGCATTACCTACAGCAATTCCAATATTTGAATTAGCGAATGAAACTCCGGTAAGCCCTACTTCAGTTCCACTGACTTGTGGTGTCCAAGTGATCCCGCTATCAGTTGAATGAAGTACTGTCCCGCTGTCTCCCACTAAAACTGCTTTATTCAGATGTGTATACGAAATACTCTTGAATGTAAGCGAGCGACCACTTGATTGACTAGTCCAATGATTACCTCCGTCTGTCGTGCGAAGAATTATGCCGCCGTCTCCGACTGCAATACCATTACCCGAATCTGCAAAGGCAACAGATCGAATATTCTGTGTAACCCCACTATATTGGATGCTCCATAACAGACCGCCGTTTGTTGTTCTGAGAATTGTTCCGCCATCTCCCACAACGATGCCATGGTACGCGTCTGTGAAAAAAACACCTTGAAGGTTTTTTGTTGTACCGCTCGGTTGCCAAACCCATCCCTGAGCAAGTACTTGGCTTGCCTGGAAAAGAAGAACAAAAAGAAATGTTATTATTCTGGATATCGAAAACTTCACTTGGGTACCTGAATATTATTCAATTTCTCACCCCTTTGAAGATTACCACACTCGCTTTGATCAGATTGTACCTAAATAAGATAGGAATTCAAAAATGCTATGTCAAGAGAAATCAGCGGATCACTGATTTCAATATAAACCCCCAAATAAATATCGCTTATTTAGTATTCTTTATTTGCTTTTACCAGGTCATTCTCGTAGGTGCTTTTACGCTGTTTTGGATATAGGTTCCTCTTGCGTTCGGTGATGCCAAGACCTGCACGATACAATAATGGTACTTTAAATTTTCTGCTGGAGTCAACATTGTTGCCAAGCGGCATCAATAAACCTACATCAAATACCGCGCGTACAGCTTCGTCGCCTTTTGGTGATAATGGCTCGAAGAGCATGTACAACTCTTCACGGTGGAACATTGCACTGTCGCTGCCGCGGAAAACATCGAAATGTTTTGCAAGATGCGGAAACTCTGAATAGAGGTATGTATCGCATCTATATTGAGAGATGGATTGGAATGCTTCCTTTAATGCTTTCATGCTAATTAAGCGTGTCGAATTATGCTTCCCCTCTATCCGGTCATATTCACGCTGTTTTTCAACGGCACGATTTCCAAGATGGATCAGTTCCCGCGGGAAGCTGTTTCCCATTCCATCAACAAGCCGCTTCAATATCCATTGATGTGTAGACAAAGCGGATTGATCTTCGGTTCCCTGTTGGTTTATAGTCGGCTCAAAAATAGTATAGAATACGCGAAGAACATACTCGTCCGATCCGAGGATAACACTCGTGACATCGACCGGTTCTCCGAGTATTTCCTGACAGTATGCTTGGACATGAGGATCAACGACAGCGCGCGCAGCTAACAACTTAAGAAGAAGAGAGCCGCGCCATTTCATATCGGTAGTATAACTGATGAGGTGCGATTTATTCACGATGTGCAGTTGTCTATAAATATCATTGCGTAAAAATATTTTGAAGTGAATGTTTTTAAACTGATTTCCATACTGAACAAGTAATTGAACCAAACCTGTTATTGATGCGCGCAATTTATTTATGTCATCGACAAACAATAAATCCAGCTTATCCAGCATGATCCATACCAGTGATTTCGTTTCTCTTAGTATCGTATCGATAGCCTCTAACATCGCGATAATGCTGACACCGGTTCTTTGCTTGAAATCTGCGGCAATATGCTGATCGTATGATTTAACTTGAGATTTGGAAGATCGAGATTGCTTAAGTTTATGATACTTATGAAGCAATCTAGCGACGACGCCTTTTTGTTCCGTCAGCCCGACATCGACAAGTAAATGCTTTAAAGTGGAATGAGCATTTTTAACATTTTCATTTGTACTTTTCAATACCAATGCTTCTATTTTCTTATTGCGAAGGAGTGTAGATGCAACTTTTAATCCCAGATATGATAACCAATAGTACCTAAATTCGTCAACCGTCTGTGGATTAAGCTCTCGAAGCTCGATGGTTGGTATTTCTTCCTCACTCTGAAGTCCATAAGCGGGAACGCAAATAATTTCTTCGTATTGTTTGGGAAGAAGTGGTTTTACTTTCTGAAGATCGTCAACAAGGAGACGGCACATCGCGCTTTTACCCGATCCTTTGTTCCCGACAACGAGCGAATGCTGGGGTAATAGTACCTGCCTAAGCATTTCTGTCCCGATGAAACATTGCTCAAATCGGTTATCGGTCTCACCATCGACCCTTCCAAAATTCAATTTTGATAAAACCTGCTGTATATCCACCATAAACTAATCTCCAAATGTTCTTGATCTTCTGTTGCCACAAAGCACTTTAACAGACACACTTATGCTGTTAAAACTTATCTAATCTATCCCAAATCTTCAACAGGTATTGTGGCTTTCCTCACAGGATTAGATTGCTATCAAATGGTCGTTTTTGTCCAAAAATAGATGGAATCCCAGAATGTGTGGAAAGTTTATATTATCTTCCGTTTTGCACCAACCATTTTCGGGTGGTATAGATATACCTCAGGTAGGATTATTGAATATAAGTAATTACTTAATTTGACAACTCCCGTAGTGAAAGCACTAAAAATTCTGCAATTATTTTATTCTCCGGGACACTCCATTCATCTCCCCTGACCGAAACCTGCTTAACTTCACCCCTTTATTTCTTTAGACAGATTTCGTAGTAAAATTCTTCTGCAGGTTTAAAATGCAAATCTTTCGCCGCATGATACAAATCCGAACAGGCACCGGCAGTATCGCTTAATTGAAGTTTCATTAATCCCCTATTAACATATGCCTCGCCATAATCATGCTTTAAGCCAATCGCTCTTGAATATGATTGAATAGCTTCTGCGAAACGTCCAAGATTAGAGAGAGTGAATCCTTGATTGAAATATGCCGGCGCATTCTGTGGGTCATATGTTATGGCGTTTGAAAAATCTTTTAGCGCATCGTTAAAATAATTCTGTGTTACGAAGGCAATCCCCCGCCCG
This sequence comes from Bacteroidota bacterium, assembly GCA_020056225.1. Classification (GTDB taxonomy): domain Bacteria; phylum Bacteroidota; class Ignavibacteria; order UBA10030; family SZUA-254; genus JAGVIE01. Next base: position 16,370 of record JAGVIE010000043.1, on the reverse strand, counting down.
ATCAGCGCGTCCGGATAATCGGGTCTCAGATTCAATGCCTTGTCAAAATCAATCTTAGCTTCATAATATTTGCCTGCGGTAAGGTATGCGGTCCCACGATTTTTGTATGAACCTGAATCGTTCGGATAAAAGCTGATTACATCCGACCACAACGTAACACCATCCATCCAGACTTTTGTTCTGCTATAAGCCATACTTCCAAGCCAAATGATGTACAATCCAAGAATTGCACCTAAAATAAAACGAGGCGCGCGGGAATTTATTTTTGCAGTCAACTTATTGCCGAATTCTTGACTGCCAACGGCAACAAGAAAAAACAAACCGAGCGAAGGAAGATAACTGTACCGGTCAGCCATAATCGGTAGCGGTAAATTAAAGAATGGCAGAACCGGGACAATCGTAAGGAAGAAAAACATCAATCCAAAAAATATCTTCTTAGAATATCTCCACGAATAAACGGTTACAAAAAGGATGAGAATAAACAGCAGAAGATAAAACCAGAATTCTATCCGGAGCGAGCCATTTATTGTTTCCTGATTGTAATAAATCGCGCATAGTTTTGACGGAAATAAAATTTTCCACAAATAGCCGATTGTACTGTAGCTGCCGAGCAACACTCTATCTATAAATGAATATGTATCAGCGGTGCCGGGAAGATTTAACGTATTCCTGCCGAGGAAAGCAATCATTCCGCCTGCAGCAGCGATGATAAGATATGGAATTTTTTCCAACAACATTTTCCTATCATACTTTCTGCCCCCGTAGTAATCGAGCAACAAAAGTACTAGTGGCAGCGATATAGCAAGCGCCTTTGAAAGAATTGCTAATAAAAATAATGCAAGTGAAAATAAATAATATCGCTTTTGTTCACTACGACGGTAATAGGCGAGATAGAATATGATCGAAGATAAATAAAAGAAAGCGAAAAGAAGATCGGACCTTGCCGAGAGCCACGCTACCGACTCTACATGCATCGGGTGTATGCCAAAAAATAGTGCGACAATTATTGATATTATTAGCTCTTTCGTAAGACTGTAGAATATTATTAAAACAAAAATCGTGTTGCATAGGTGGATAATAAGATTCGTTAGGTGGTAACCATAGGCATTAAGTTGGCTATAATGATAATCAACCGCGTAAGATACCAAAACGAGCGGCTGGTAATTGCGCAAATATTGAGGTGTCGTGAAAATCCGAATTACCGATTCTGCCGATAACTCTTTGATGTGTGGATTGTTGAGTATATAAGCCGGATCATCCCATGTAGTAAATTGATTATCGAGCGATTCCCAATAAACTATCAGGGTTAGAATTATTACAACAAAGCATGAAATAAATATTTTGGCTGATCTATAAGCCATTAACACAATTCAATGCTATAATTATTCTTCTGCAAACTTCTTTATCGCATCGTAGAACTTCACAATTGCTTTGGCTTTACTTTTACCAAATGTAAACCAATGCCACGATGTCTCGGGCGACGGATCGTCAACGATTGGTATTCGTAGAGTCGGTTTGCCTTTAAATTCACCGATTACCGGTTGCGCGTTTTGTTTTGATTCTTCCATAATTTTTCCTTTTGATGGTTATTTAATTAATAATCTCTAAAGTTCGTTTCTTTATCTCTTGCTATATGAATTATGCGGCTAAAGCCAACTGTTTTTTCTTTTTTAATCAGTTCACTGAAGTGAACTGCCATAGATTTACTTTAGTAAACTGATATAGAATTTCTTTCTTATTCGCAGCAGTTTTTCTCTGAATTTATTGCAGCTTATCTCTGAGTTTATTGCAGTTGACTTTAGTCAACTGATAATATTTTTTAAAAAATGGCTTTAGCCGCATTGCTTTTTGCTTACTATTATTTCCCTTCCATAATGCTTCTCTTTTCCTACTCCGTTATTTTATACTTCTCAAACTCTTCTTCACTCACACCTACTTACTCCACAGTTTCCCTTACCACCTACCACCTTCACCGCCGCCACAAGTTCATGTCTCATCGTGGCAATTATCTTTCGAACAAATTCGATAACCTTGTCTATTTTCCCCATGAATATGCTGCGTTCTTAACGGCTTGGTAATTCTTGTCTAACTCTGCCTGTAGCAATACAATCGCAGCAATCCTTCTCGCCATGTTCATAACTTCCCTTGCCTCGTCGATTGTGAGCGACCGCTTGAGTAATTCTTTCTCCCGATAGCTCAGCCATTTCTTGATAACTTGATATCCGCCGATGTAATATTCCCATACGTTGATAGGAATGTTTTTCCAAAATGAACATTCATTTAGATACACGTCGCACGTTGTTTCTCCTAATTGCTTCATGGCAGCATCGAGTGTAAGACCAAGCGACTTCGCACCTTCCTTGATTGCCTTGATTTCCTCGGAGGTGTACTCACGCTCGACAAGTTTTCCTTTCCCGGGCATCGTTACGCCGTCTTTGCCGGCATGTCCCCACCCCGCAGTGATTGCAATCTCGCCGGAGTTGGGAGCGAGAGCACCTCCTCTGATCTTGGAGATCGATCCGATGGCTTTGATCTCGGGCCGGTTTGTTCCCGGTCCTACTCCTGTAACACTATGTTCTGTATCCAAAAGGGCGGCAATCTGTTTGCCCAGACTTACCGAATGCAGTAGTTGCTTCTTCGTACCCGGAAGCGGGATGCGGGGCCAATCCTGGCAGATGCCGTCTGCATTTTCTTTGAGGTATAATGGCGAGTACCCGATTGCAAGCGCGTGCATCCAGATCAAGCCCGCTGTCTCTTTGTCGGCATCAGGATTTGTAATGTCGAGCTTTGCGAGATACGCGCGTGTTTGCGTGGAGAAGTTGGCAGTTGGTTTTGCTGTACTCTTTTCTTCAACATCGAGAAGCTCACCCTGATCTTTGTTTTTCTTCATCTTTTCGAAAACATTGCTCTTGACTCTAACTGGAAAAGCTGCAGCGTCCGGCGAAAGAAAATGATCATCAGAAAGAATTGGTAGAAAGTAAAATGGGGGCCCCTCTGGAAACTTGGCTGCATTCATCCGGCTGATTAAGAACGAATTGCTCTCCCAACATTGTGCCCAGAGTGATGGACGAGGTTCATTCCACAAAGGGCGCACTGGAGTATAGTAACACCAGCGATTATCGAATGGACGAAGAGCATAACGTCTGAGTCTTGTAATCTCAAACCCCTCAGACGCGAGAACCTTTGTTCTCGCTTTCTTTGCGTCGAAGCGAGCAGCATCTTTTGTTAAACCGGTATTAAGTCTCTCTAAGTCCTGCCAATCTACTTTGGGGTCAAAGTACATTCGCATTCGCTTCTCAAGTTCCGATTTGTCAATATCAATCAATGTTTCACCGCGTTTTTCCATCAATCCATTACTGGGATCAGAGGAACAAAAATCCTTCAAGTTTGGCCATTCCATGTACTGCGTGGAAACATTTGAAGGACGAAATGAAAAGCGATCAAGCTTATTCGGATTTGCCTTCTCGTATCTCTTATCAAAGTTCTTTTGTTTCAGACTGTCGAGTAATTGTTTCCTGCGTTCTTCAGCTCCTGCGGCGTTCAGATCGTCGCGGAAGTATACTTGTGTTTTTTGTTTTTTCTCCGTTTTCACCCAAAGCGAAATTGCTACACCCTGCTGAATACCGGCAGAGAAACCGGGAATTGCAAAGATAGTTTCACTGGTTTTTCCATCTGGCGCATACTCAGAAATCTTTCTGTTGCCATGCATGTTCTCAATCCATAACTTATCGAACGACTCAAGAAGATGTTTTCTCAATACAACAAACGATGGATCACTTACCCAAGAATGATTAGATATGAATGAAACAACGCCTCTTCCCGTCTTTTCTGCAATTCTTCGTTCTGCCAGCCGGAAGAAGCGAACATACAAATCATCGAGGTTGAACTTTTTAATCTTCCATTCGGAGATCAATCCTTCTTTGTACGGCTCAACAAGTCCTTGCTCTTCCGCAGGGCTTATACCGGCAAAGGCATTGTAAGGCGGGTTGCCAAGAATAACAAGAATCGGTTTGCTTTGTTTCACTTCGTCGGCTGAGTCGCGTTCTTCCTCCAACTCGGGAAACATCAAATGCTCCTTCGGTTCCTTCGGCGGCTCCCATCCCGTAAGGGCATTGGTTAAGTACACACTCGCACGTTCCCCGTTCTTCTCCGAAAGCGGAGAACCGAGCGTTTGCAAGAGTAATCCAAGCTGTAAATGCGAGACAACGAATGGCGCGGGAAGAATCTCAAAACCGAACACTCGCTCCATTGCCGCACGCTTGAGGTCTTCGCCGATCAGCGCGTCTCCTCCTTTTTCATGGAGAGTCTTATAAATTTTCTTTAGGACTTCAACAAGATACGCACCCGTGCCGCAGCACGGATCGAGGACATACACGTTGGGATCGGCAAGCCCATCCGGCAGATGTAGCTCTTCGCGCAGGACAGTATCGATGCGGGCAACCATGTACTGCACAATCTCATGCGGCGTGAACCAGACACCTAAGTCTTTTCTTAGTTCAGGATCGAACGCCTGCAAGAATGGCTCGTAGAAGTACTGAACAGCATGCTCTTCTTCGAACTTTTCAAAGAACGTGCTTCTATCCACACGATTGAGTGCAGAGGTTGTCCACTCCAACACCTCGGAAAGATTCAGCGCGTCTAATTGTCCCGGCTCGGCAATTTCGTGAAAGAGCTTCCGAAGAATGGGGACGCGAAGATAATATGCCGTCATCCGCCAATCAAATGGTTTCTTCTTACCTGATGGAGATTGCTGTTTGCTCCAGAGAACCCAAGCCGAGAAGATACCGTAGAAAAGTGTTTGGACAAGAGTTGACCGGAAGAAATGATCTCCCTTGTGCGGATCGCTTTTCGTTCCGACGAATTTTAATCCTAACGATTCCTCAAGCGCCGCGCGGATGCTTGTCAACGCAGGCATGTCACCGCTTTCGATGCGAGCTTTGGCGTCGCGTGCGTACGAAGCCAAAAACCAAGCGACGTCTTTCGGTTCGCTCAAAGGAGCGGCAAGAAGCATGATACGTTTGAGATATTCGATGAATCGTTCGCCATGTTTGTCGGCAAACTTGCGCGGCTGTGAAGCCAGATCCCAGAACTCTTTGTCACTTTTTGCAAGCTGATACGATTCAAGCTTTACGGGCTTGTCATCAGAGTCCTGACCGACGAAGACGAAATCGCGGTAGTTGGTGACGAGCACCTGACGGTATCTTTTCCAGTACTTAGAAACCTGTTGGCTATCAGCAGTCAACCATGTGTTATCGCTCGTCGGCTTTGCTTCGATAACACCGCGAGCGGGAAGCTGACCTGCAATCGATTCTACTCCAGATGTCTTGCGAACTTGTTCAGCGGTGAATAATCCGCCATCAGGCATTCCAGCGCCCTGATTCTTCAAGTTCATGATGCAGTGAACTTTCGGCTTTAGTGTTTTGCCGATTTCATTGAGAAGGTTGGCAAAGGGAATATAATATGATGTCTCATCTGTGGCTGCCCCGGACGATCTTATTGCGCCCAACTCGCGAAAATATGTTTCAAGTGGATTCATAATCTTTGAATAATGATTTACTCTCTAATTGACAAACTTAAATTATTTTCATTCGTTAAGGCAATCGTACAAAAACCCGCTATCCCTTTGGCGTAACCAGCAGGATCAAAAGAACTCTTTTGTTTGATAGAAACTCCATATCCCAGTATCATTATCATGACTCAAAACATACCAAAATTTCCAGACTCAAGCAAGGATTCCATCCGTAGAATTAGCATTAATCAGATTTATTGATATGAATTAGATGGTTTATAGACCGCCATTTAAAGCCCACTCTTTGCAAAATACCCCGATCAAATCCGGATTGTCAAGCTATCTGTTCGTAAGATTGTTATGATACCCCACGAAGTATTCAATTCGGACATAATACTTTTTTCACTTGAGATAGAATTGAAATTTTTGTATCTTTGTTCTGTCAATCAACATCATTAGCAATCGTCCGAAGATCCCTCTGCACAGGTTAACAATCAATGATATTGGTTGAAAAAAGTGTTCAAAACAACGCGCCAGTAGCTCAACTGGATAGAGCATCAGCCTACGGAGCTGAGGGTTAGGGGTTCGACTCCCTTCTGGCGCACTTTTTTTGTTTTTTGACTCTATTTTTTATACCTTGCCAATGTTGATTTATTAATGTTCTTAATAATTGTTATTCAGGAGAGATATATATTGAATACAAAAGTTAAAATCCGAGTACTAATTGTTGACGATGAACCAGAATTAAGAATGTTGCTTTCCCACGTTCTGGAAAATGCCGGTTATGAAATTAAGGAAGCATCGGATGGTGAGGAAGCTATCAACTTACTCAAAAAAGAAAAATTTGATCTCACACTTCTCGATATTCAAATGCCTATCGCAAACGGTATTAAAGTTCTAAAATATATCAAGGAACATACCCTCCCAACCAAGGCGATTATGTTAACGGGTTATGCCGACCTTAAGCATGCAATGGAAGCAAAGGAATTCGGCGCCAGGGATTTTATAGGCAAACCGTATAAAATGGACGATGTTCTTTCTACTATCGATAGAGTGCTTAAAGAATGAATGAAGACCTAAAAAATATACCGAGCAAAGTAAATCTAGAGATCTTCGATATAAATAATTTTTCGAAAGATAAGATTAGGGATTTATTTCGATCGGGTAAAGTGCCTACCGCTGAGGTAATGATCGATGAAATATTATTACGTTCAATCAAGGCTGAGGCAACAGACCTGCATTTCGAGCCGACCGATAATGAGTTGCGCATTCGTTACGGGTCGGAGGGCGTATTGAAAAGACTGGTTTCATTACCTAAGGACATCGCTGATAATTTAAGCAGCGTTATTAAAACTAAGGCTGGCTTGAATGCTTTCGAAAAGAAAAAACCGCAGGAAGGTCGCTTCTCCCTCACGTTAGGCAATCACCAGTTCGATATTCGCGTCAGCACTATACCGGTGATGGCAGGTGAACGATTTGCACTTAGAATTTTGGCAAAGAGTAACCGTGTTGCGAATTTGGAGGAACTTGGTTTCTCAGCAGAGAATTTTGAGAGAATCCGTAAGATAATAAACAAGCCCATCGGCTTATTTCTGGTAACCGGTCCTTCAAATTCCGGAAAGAGTACTACGATCTACGCGTCGGTCAACGATATACAATCACCCGAGAAAAATATTATCACTGTTGAAAACCCGGTTGAGTATAAACTTGATTATGCTTCACAAGTACAACCATCTACAGATAAAAGCTTTACTTATGTTGATGCGTTGCGGGCAATTCTGCGGCAAAATCCGAACGTAATTATGCTCGGTGAAATTCGCGATGCAGAAACCGGAATCGTAGCGGCAGAAGCGGCACTATACGGGAATCTCGTTTTAAGCACGATTCTTTCTAACGACGCCGTAGGAGCGATACTGCGTCTTCTCAGTCTTGGAGTTCCAACTTATTGGGTTGCCTCATCGCTGATCGGCGTTGTACACCAGCAACTCGTCAGAAAGATATGTCCGGATTGCAAAGAAGAATATAAACCAACCGACCAAGAACTTGCAAGATTTAATGCGTCATTTCCCGAACCGGCAAAATTCTATCACGGCAAAGGATGCGACCAATGCAAAGGAACCGGCTATCATGGTAGAACAGCAATTCATGAGATACTATGCATCAATGACCAAATCAGAGATCTTATCTACCTAAACTCTTCGATGTTGACCATCAAAGAAACCGCACGATCTCTCGGATTCGAAAATATATACGAAGATGCCGTCAAGAAACTTCGTAACGGCATCACTACAATCCAAGAAATTCAGAGAGCATTCGGATAGCCACGCTCTCAAACATACATATCTTAATTTACCCGTATTAGTATAATTCTTCTAAGCCGGTTTCGATTTCTTCAACATCTGACGCCTGAGTATCAATATTACGAGCATAGCTACAACCGGACCGTAACTGATTGCCTGCGCAAAATTAGGTTTCCGAAAAAACAGTTGAACCTTCGCAGATATACCGATGGGCCATGTTATTTCCTCAAAAATCGGTAATGCCCGAAGTTCATCCCCGCTCATTAACGGCACACGATTGAGGAGATAAGGGATCGTATCGACACGATCATTAATTCGCGACTGAGCATCGAGAACAAAATTATCATACCAATAAACGGAAATTAAAATTATTATTAACGCCAATAAAGCCAATCGCGATATATCGGTGTGTGAACTTTTTGCTTTTATATAAATAAACATAATCGAACCGATCACGATAATAAGGAGAAGTATCCTCAAGGTGATGAATAAGTTTTCCTGGTTCTGCATATTCTCATGTCTCAGAGAAAATTCAATAACCATTAGGTTTGACTTATACTGACGCAATTCGCGCAATGAATCTGCCGCGTTCGGTTGTCCCGTCTGAGGAATTGACTCAGATATTTGGTGCTGATTTACACCTCCCCCTGATAGATTCATCGCTATCATGGCAGGATGAAAGAACAAATCCCCAAAAAGAAATATTACAGCAACACAGAGCAACACTAAGATGTTTTTCATAAACTCTCCAGTTTATTTGATTGTAATTATTAATCTGGGCAACATGATAAAATGTTAACTATAATATTCGTATCATACTGCCCGGTGAATTATTTTTATTAATGATCTCAATCGTTTGTATTTCGCGTTACCAATAACATTGTCTCTTTATTTATTCGCTGCGGTAAATTTCTTATTTCATCAGTAACATTTTCTTCAGCTGAGTGAGTCCGGTAGTTTGAATCTTATAAAAATATATTCCGCTTGGTAAATCGCCGGCGTCAAACGAAACTGAATGATCACCGGCTGTTTGATATCCATCGACAAGTAATTTCATTTCCTGACCCAGTAAGTTGAGAACCGCAATTTTAACGTGTGTCGGGATAGAAAGATAATATTTAATCGCTGTTTTGGGATTGAATGGATTCGGATGATTTGAAAGACGAAAAACATTTTCATCTGCAGTGATTGAATTACTTCCTGATTCAGGGGCAGGCGGCGGATACTCATTGGTTAACTGAATGTTAATATGTCCCGCCGGATTCATTATCGGAGTTGTAGTAAAGTACAATTCTCCATCTCTATCAACTTTAATCCAATATCCTCCACCGGGTGAAATCGTATCGGTAATGTTATAATTGCCGTCATATTTAAAGAATGAGGAAGTGATCATTTCTCCGGGTTCTGAAATAATGGATGATACCAAGATTGGAATCCCCACTGACCCGATCAAATTCCAACCTTCGATTACATCGATCGTGTCGTTCATAATCGGGATTCCTTTAATAGGGATGGATTCCTCTTGATCAAATTTTATCCAAAAACCTGTTCCGCATTTAATTGTATCGACCGATAGATAATTCCCCTGATATTCGAATACTGAAGAAGATGCTGATGGATATAAAATATTTGTTCTAAAATCAGATACATAAATCGGTAATGATGATAAATTCCATCCTTGACTTGCGGAATAATGCCATGTGAAGGAAGTTGTTGTAAAATTCCATCGCTCCGACCAATCACTTGTACCTATTGAATTCTTCGCTCGCACATGCCAGTAGAATTTTGTCGAATTAGCAAGCGGTCCTACCATCTTTGATGTATCTATAAGAGTCGAATCGTCTAAGATTATGCTGTTAAAACCCGAATCGATAGAAATCTGCAAATGATAACTGATTGCATTAAAATCTTTCGTCCATTTTAAAGTTGGCTGATCTACGAGATCAACAGAACCATTTTCAGGCATTATCAAGAAAGGAATGGATGGAATAGTTGCCGATCCCTCATAGGCAATCGATGCATCGAACACTTCCTGAACGAATTGAGGAGCCACCAGAGCAGTAGCTAAACTGTTCGGATGTGAATCGTCCGGGGCTGTTGCATAATATAGCGGGAGCTTGCCGCTGCTATCAGCCAATTTATGAAAGAAATCGAATACATAAACATTAGCGGGGAAAGCGCCAAAAACCGGATCATTACTTTTGAACAAAGTATCTTTTGCCCATGTGCAAAATTGGTCCGATAGCCGGGCAGCCTCGTCCGAAGTAGTTGCCGGTGTACGCGGCGCGTTTGTCCAGACTACAAAATAATTTTCAGGAAATTGTTTCATCACAGAGATGAAATTACGCCAATGCCATTTGTAATTGTAGATAGTCTTGGAATCAGGCGTCAGTGTATCAGCCGCTCCTCCGATTCTCGCTAACTCCGATGACGGGAAACAGGATTTAATAATGATGATTTTATTATTTGCAAGGAATGGTCTTATATCGGCAAGAGTGTCCGCATTGTCAAATATCCTGTGCCACCGTTCCCACTCATTATTCCATGGAACTTCGGGCCAATCCCTTCTGGAGAGCTTTACTGAATCGGAATCGAAAAGCCCGTGCGCTCGGTTGTACACTACAATCTCCTGAGGAACGCTGGTGACGCTTCCATTTGGTCCCCATATTTTTGAGCCCGTCGAATGACTTAAAAATATCCCGCTCCGATATTTTCCGACCTGGGCTATCGCGTCGATAGGAAAGAATATGATACTACATATTATGATGAGAACGAATCTTTTCATATAACGATCCTTTAACGTTTCTTATACAAGAATCATTGAGAGAAAATTTAAGCATTTATTAAAAGAAAAACAACGATAACTTACTAAGCCACTCTAAGAAGTTTATCGTTGAAAATTAGATAGATATGGAGAAATTGAGGTTAAATGCCATATCTGAATCGAATCGGCTTAAATTATGATTGAAGAATCAATCGTTGCATTACCAGATTGAGTGTTGTTGATGCTTTTTCAAACAACTGATTAAGAAGAGGATATAACACCGGTATTTCACCTGATTACTTACCTCCAGAATTCCGGTTACACTTCAATAATTTAATATTGTCTTTATCACATACTTTGGTTATATTTCAAACATAATCGTTCAAAATTGATCAATATATAACAAAAAGTAAATTAATAACATTTATTAATTAGACTGATATGCTGAATGATGATCTGAAAAGATATTACGAAATCATTCCAACAAGTAAATTCCGAAAAATATTACTTTGCGCGCTCGATCAGGGATTACGCGGGGTTATAATTTACAGATTCGGTCATTGGTTAACTAAACAAAAAAAGATAATTCGCATATTCCTCAAACCATTCTATTTATTTCTGAACTGGAGATTAAAAGGAAAGTGGGGAATTGAACTCGATCCTCTGGCTACTATAGGAAAGGGATTTATGATTTTTCACTACGGAGGAATATTCATAGGTGGAGAATCGATTATCGGTGATAATTTTACTATCGGTCATAATGTTACAATCGGAGTTGCCGGGAAGGGATTGCTTAGAGGTGTTCCTATAATCGGAGATAACGTCACAGTATCTCCGGGAGCTACCATTCATGGGAAAATAAAAATTGGGAATAACGTAAAAATAGGTGCAAATGCCGTAGTCAACAAAAACATTCCCGATTTTGCGCTGGTTCAGGTTCCCCCTATGCAAGTTGTCACGTTTCCTTCTTATTATGGAAATATTCAAAACAAAAATATTTAGCTTGGAGGTAGAATACACATGTTACATGTTAAGTTTTTGATTTTATTTCTCGTCGCTAATTTGATCTCTTGCACTAATAATCATAAGGAAGGTAATACGTCCATGAGCGCTGACGAAACGATTCATAGAGAACTGCTCCAGATCCAAAATAAAAAGATATTTTTTGGGCACCAATCTGTAGGCATAAACATCATCAATTCGATGAAAGAGATTGCATCTGACTACCGGGATGTAAAAATTAACTGGTCGACAATTGATAACAAAAGCCCGGAAACGGAATATTATTTTTCAGATGCTTTTATCGGCCAGAATACCCAGCCTGATTCAAAATGTGATGCTTTCACGGAAAAAATTGGCCGGATATTCTCCGGCAAGCTCGATATTGCGCTGATGAAGTTCTGTTACGTTGATGTTGATGCAGGAACAAATGTAGATTTAGTATTCAAGAAATATCAGGCTACCATCGAAACATTGAAAAGTAAATTCCCGCAGATTATGTTTATTCATACGACCGTTCCGTTGAATGCAAAACCGACCGGAATCAAACAGTTTATCAAATCACTGATAGGATATTCTTCTAATTATGAGTTAGAAAATATTAAGAGAAATATATTTAATTCCCTTCTGATAGAATATTATAAAACCGAACCGATATTCGATTTAGCCGGCATTGAATCGACCTACCCCGACGGGACAAGGGAAACATTTTCAAATAACGGAAAATTATATTATTCCCTGATAAATGAATACACCGACGACGGCGGACATCTTAATGCTAAAGGCGGAAGGATAGCGGCTGAAAATCTCATTCATGTTTTAGCAAGCGCCAAAGCAGACCCACTAGACAAATAGTTTACACCCCATTGATTAATCTTCGTGAGAGCAATTGGGGTAGCCCTGAATTTTCGATTGCATTAATCATCGTATTGACATCATACTCAATCCTCTTGAGTTCGTAATACCATTTATCGGTATCGATAAAACCGAATGCCGCGCCAGGATTGCCATCGCGTGGCTGACCTACACTGCCGGTATTGATGAGAAACCTTTTCCCTCTAACAACTTTATGAAGTGAAAAATCTTCACTAATTACCGACGGGATATGTGTATGTCCAATAAAGCAAAAAGAGGTAGTAAATGCCTGAAAAGCTTCGCGTGCATCGTCGAGTGATATAACATAATTCCACTTCTCCGGATTCGCCGGAGTTGAGTGAACAAATGTTATATCCTTCTCCGCAATCATTAATGGAAGACCGCTCAGATAGGTCAGATTCTCTTCTTTAATTTCCTTCATTGTCCACTCCAATGCTTTTCTCCCGAGCTTGTTAAATGCCGTAAGCTCTGCCTTCCCGATTAATCCTGCATCATGATTACCCATAACAACACCATGACAATGTTCTTTGATTAGTTCGATACATTCGTTGGGAAATGGGCCATATCCGACAATATCACCGGTACAATAAATACGATCGACATGAATTGATTTGATATGGGAGAGAATTTTTTCGAGAGCCGGGAGATTGGAATGAATATCCGATATAACAGCTATACGCATACGGGAATAAGTGCTCAAAAATACTTTAGGGTGTTACTAAGCGTAATCTAATAAATAAATGCAGACGGAATACAAAGGAATTAATATTCTAATATCCTCCCTTTCCGAAAACAATTACCGGAACGGTTTCAAACATGATTTCCAAATCGAATAATATCGACTTATTCTCGATGTAATATAAATCAAGTAATACCATCTCTTTAAAACCGACTTCTCTTCTGCCGGAAATTTGCCACAAACCTGTGATACCAGGTTTTGTCATCGAGCGAAGCTGATAAAAACCGCCCAACGCATTATCGCTTGTAATATTGCTTAGATCGGCTATCGATAACGGCCTTGGTCCGACTAAACTCATGTCTCCTTTGAGCACATTAAAGAATTGGGGAATTTCGTCCAGGCTGAATTTCCTAATTAATTTGCCGACTTTTGTCACACGCGGGTCGTGATCGATTAGAAATAATCCGCCGGAGGTTTGATTGAGTTTATAAAGTTCTTTTTGCTTTTCTTCTGCGTTTTTAACCATGCTGCGAAACTTATAAAAATAGAATTCATCCATCCCCTTCACAAGAGCGCGTTTCTGTTTGAAGAAAAGGGGCCACCCGTCTTCAATCAGGATTGCCAAAGAGATTATCAGAAAAATTGGTGATAACAATATTATCGCAAACAGACTACCCACGAAATCAAAAATTCTTTTCGTGCTGATTTTTAAGAGATTAATTTTATACCGGGGCGGAGAGTATAATGGAATACCGGCGATGTCTTTAACATAGGCATATTTCAATAAGTTTTCGTATTCCGGTGAAATAATTTTAAATTTAATATCGTTTTCTTTACATCTGTTCAACAAGGTATAAAATTCATGTTCATCTATTTTTAAATCGGGCGTGAGAACACATTCGATGTTTTCTTTCTGAATAATATACTCTAAATTTGATAAAGAATATTCTGGTAATGTATCCCGCAAAATATCAGTACTCTTCGACTTGCCGCTGTCGTCTTTGTTGAGTATAAATCCTTTAATATTATAGCCGAGCTCAGGATACAATATTATTCTCTCAAAAATTTTCGTTACGTTAAGGGTGTTACCGTAAATAATTGTGTTTCTTATGCCCAATCCCTTTTCTTGAATGTAAGTTTTCAGTTTATGTAAAACATCCCTTCCGACAACAAAAAACAGAGGCAGGATAACAGCAAACAGTATCATGTAAGTACGCGGAAGATCCATAAGTTTTAATAAATATACCAGCGAAAAAATCGCGGGCAGCGTATACAGATATACTTTGGCGGCAGTCCGATATTGCTGGCGTTGATTACACTGATACATACTCCGGTACACTCCTAATATCATACTGTACGCCATTAACAGTATCCACCAATAGAATGTTATTAGCGCATACCCTGAAATATCAATTAGTGGCGGTTTCGGAAAAATAGCCCGAATTAAAAAGCTCACCAGACTTGCACTAGCGACAGAAACAGTATCTATGAGGCCTGTCAATAAAATAAATATCGATCGCCAATTTCTCCGGATAAACTTATAGAATAAATATTTTGGATTCTCGCGGCTCTTGTCGGGTTCAATTCTATAAGGACGCTTCCGGGATTTCAGCGCGATGCTAAGACTATTCCCGCTGTTCGTTTTGAGGGTATTCTCCCTCAAACTGCTGCGATTGAGATATATTCTATTCTCGTTTTTTATCATATTCGTATCCTCCTCAATAATATATTTCTATATCTAAACAAAATTATATCACTTCTTGAAATAATTGAATGTGTTGTTTAGCAACCTGATCCCAAGAAAAATCCTTTTGTATTCTCACTTGGGCAAGTTTAGCCCTTGTTTGGAGAGAATCATAATCAGATAACGACATTTCAATCTTATTTTTTAAATCATTTATGTCGCCTTTGCGAAAAGTTAAAGCATCACCTTGTACTATAAAAAGATTTTCCTCAATATCGCTGCACATTACCGGTGTACCTAAATACATCACCGACAACAATACCGGTGACAGTCCCTCAATGTCTGATGGCTGAATATAAACATATGCGTTTTGCATCAGTGATATTACATCATCTCCGTAATGATACCCCGGGAATATTATACGTTTATCTTTTGTGTTGAGAAGCATTAATTCATACTTTGATGGATTCGGAGACCCGCCTATCAGAACCAATTTTTTTGATGTTGCGACCTTCTCAAAAGCAGAAATTAGATAATGGATTCCTTTATCCGGTATAAATCTGCCAACAAACAACAAATATTCTTGCGGCAATAAACCTAATTTATTTAATATTTCATTTCCATTGTTATTTGGCTGGACATCGCTGCCAAACGGAATAAAATCAAATTGTCTATTGAATTTTTCCTCGAACGATTTTTTAGAAAATATATTATCAAATATTACTTTATTCGGCAGATAAGCAGTAAGATACCTCGACATATTTAAAAATATTTTTCCGTACCAAGGCCATTTATCTCTTTTCCAATCGACGCCATCCTGACTAATGAAAACTTTCTTTCCAAACAAGCGTAATAATAAAGCCCAAATACTATTACCGCCATTTTGTATGTGTACTATCTCACCAGTGTTAAATAAAATTATATGAAGGGATGCCTTCATTGAATGTATGACAGTATCAAAACCGGTCTTGTTAATTGTTTTAAAATAAAGTAAGTTTACGCCAGAATATTTCGCTGGACCTTTAGATTGACCGCTATAGAGTCGGTTATAAGCAACAACGCTATGTCCATGATTAGTCAATCGCGGAAAAAGCTCTAGCGCAAATTTATCAGCACCGGCGCAACCATCATGAGGCGGTATAGAACGGAATCCGAATGCTGCAATTCTAAGAGATCTATTTATTTTATTCTCACTTCTCATTTATTAATTAAATAATAAAGTAATTAAAACTGCTACCGCTTCGAATAATATTCGAACGTGTTTTTGAATTAAGAATAACAGGACGGTTAATCGCCGATATATATCAATCTTTCGGTGATTCTATCAAAACTAAGATACTTCCGGTCCCATTCTGATTATTTGCTGCACATCACACTAAGTAATATTTTCTATAATTTCATTGAAAACGAGAGTTTAAGATACCCACTTTACTCGTTTATTTTATTTTTGAAAAATCATCTTACTTCAGCAACATCATCTTCTTAACGGTTTGGTAAGTGCTCGTTGTAGCGCCGTCGTCATCCATTCCTTCGGCTACGATGCGATAGAAGTAAATACC
>JAGVIE010000017.1 GCA_020056225.1 Bacteroidota bacterium | reverse complement strand
GGTATTTACTTCTATCGCATCGTAGCCGAAGGAATGGATGACGACGGCGCTACAACGAGCACTTACCAAACCGTTAAGAAGATGATGTTGCTGAAGTAATCTTCTGTAATGTAGTTATGTGAAATGAGGGTGAGTCGAAAGACTCACCCTTTTTATTAACTCATAGCGATTGCCTTTAGTTAACTTTTTTTATATGTTAAATGAATTTTCGTAAAGTGTCTTTCAATAAAACAGCATTCCAGTTTACATGAAAGTTGTCGTAGACGATAGAATTCCATTCATCAAAGGTGTGCTTGAGAAGTATGCAGAGGTGGTCTATCTTGAAGGAAGTAAAATATCCAGAAAAGATCTTTTAGATGCCGACGCGCTAATCATCCGAACACGCACAAACTGTAACGCGAATTTATTGGATGGAACCAAGGTAAAGTTTATCGCGACCGCCACAATAGGTTTCGATCATATAGATACGGAGTACTGCGGCTCGAGGAACATAACCTGGACGAATGCTGAGGGGTGTAATTCTTCTTCAGTTCAGCAATATCTGGCGGCGGCATTATTATTTATAACGGAAAAATTTGACCTTTCATTAACTAATCTAACAATTGGTGTTGTCGGTGCTGGAAATACGGGCAAAAAAGCAGCCGCTCTGTGTGATACACTAGGAATGAAAGTATTATTAAATGATCCGCCGCGCGAGCGTGCTGAAGGCTCGAAATCTTTCGTACCGTTGGATACCATAATATCTAAAGCGGATATTATTACGCTTCATGTGCCTCTAAATTATGAAGGCCGGGATAAAACATATCATCTCGTTGATAATGATCTTTTGTCAGGATTGGATGAGAATCAAATTCTAATCAATACATCAAGAGGGGAGGTTGTTAAAACAGAATCGATTAAAGAAGCCCTGAGGAAAAAGAAAGTGAGGGGTTGTATCTTAGATGTGTGGGAGAATGAACCTGATATTGATCTCGATCTATTAGATTTGGTAGATATTGGAACACCACATATTGCAGGTTATTCAGCCGACGGAAAAGCAAACGGTACTGCAATGAGTGTCAATTCATTTTGCAGGCATTTTGGTTTTGATCTTAAAGATTGGTATCCGAATAGCATCTCGTTACCGCCTGTTAGAACAATCAATATAGATTGCACAAACCTGAATCATCAGGAAATAATTGGTAAACTTATACAAAACACATACGCTATTCTTGAAGATGATCGTGCGTTGCGTGCATCGCCCGGCACATTCGAAAAGCAAAGAGGAGAATATCCGGTGAGGCGCGAATTCGGAACTTTTAAAACTAATCTCTTAAATGGAAATAAAGAGATTGAAAATCTGATAAAAAGAATGGGATTCAAATAATTTATGAATAGTGATAGAATGCCTTACCTGCTGTACGAATGATGCCACAGTAATCTAGAGTAGCTAAGTCTCTACATATATACCTCAAATACAACAATCACTAACTATTATACTCAACGGAATGTGATTATTGCTTTATTAATTCAGGTAACAAGCATGTAAGAATATTTGATATAACGGAAAAATATCTTTATATTTTTTTACAACCGATCTGCTAACAGTTGTCTAACACTATTTAGAATTTTGGCGAGATAAATGCCTGAATTCTTCTTGATTATCAAGGAAGAATAGTGCCACGCAAGATTGAAAAAGCCGTGTGTCGGTGGTTCAATTTCGCCCTAGTCTGCAGGAAAGTGTTAGTGGAAAAACAACTGACAACATCTATTTATATCAATATAGTATTCAAATTAAAACGACATCAAATGAAAATCAGCAATTTGAAATCTTGCAACGATTATATCGCTAAACATAACATTGAAATGATAGATCTGAAATGCATCGATCTTACAGGCTATCTGCATCATATTACACTGCCCGTATCTCAGAATATTCTATCTAAACTTTTAGCTGAAGGTGTTGGGTTCGATGGCTCGAGTTTCGGTTTCCGTAAAGTTGAAAACAGCGATATGATCTTGATACCCGATCTTAACACTGCAGTAATAGATCCATTTCGTTCTGTCCCGACCTTAAGTTTCTATGCCAATATATTTCTTACGGATGAAAAGCGGACGCCATTTTCTCAGGATAGTCGTCATCTTGCAAGACAAGCGGAAACAATTTTGAAGAAAGTCACTGGAATAGATAAATCTATGTGGGGACCGGAGTTTGAATTCTATATATTCTCGAAAGTACGGTTCGATACCAGAACGGCATTATCATTTTATGAGATTGAACATGCTGAAGAGTTTTTCAGAAATGCTTACCACGCGGCAAATCCTTTCGATGTATATGATGATTTCCGGGATGAGGCGTCGAAATTGCTGAAACGGTTCGGCATAGATGTTAAATACCACCATCACGAAACTGGTGAGAGAGGTCAGCAGGAAATAGAAACATATTTTTATGATCTTCTGACAACCGCAGATAACGTGATAACTACGAAATATGCTCTCTTTAATTTTGCGCGACAGCGTGATCTATTCGTTACGTTTATGCCTAAGCCGATGTATCAACAACCGGGAAATGGACTGCATCTTCATTTATTCCTAACTAAGAATGGAAAGAATGCGTTTTATAAAAAAGGGGAGTATGGAAACATTAACGAGACAGGACGATATTTTATCGGCGGCTTATTGAAACATGGACCCGCGCTCTCCGCATTCACAAATCCGAGCACCAATTCATACAAACGACTTGTCCCAGGTTTCGAGGCGCCTGTTGTGTTGACTTATGGTCGTGGTAACAGAGCTTCAGCTATTCGAATTCCCAAATACGTCAACAATCCTGCGGAAACTCGTTTCGAGTATAGGCCACCGGACGCTACAGCAAATCCATATCTTTGTTTAACTGCTATGTTGTTGGCAGGAATCGATGGTATAGTGAATAAAATCGACCCGGTGAAAGAAGGTTTCGGTCCCTCTGATAAAAACATCAACGACGATTCGCTCAAAGACCACATGCATTTTCTGCCAAGAAACTTAGCTGAGGCATTGGACAGTTTATCTTTGGACCGGCAATTCCTAAAACGCGGCAATCTCTTTACAGATGAATTGTTAGATCAATGGGTCACAATCAAACAGCAGGAAATCAAATCGATAGGAACAATGCCCCATCCCTTTGAATTCAAGTTGTATTTCAATTTATAGTTGAAGACATCATCATTTTCTGACATTGATAACTGAATCCACAGCAAGGCTCTCGATGAATAAGATTGTTTATATCCTATTAGTTTTCCTTTTGTTGACATGCCGACTACTCAGCCAAACACATAATAATCCGGTCAGAGTTCAGAGTACGCCAAAGTCAGATGCCTTCTTGCAGGGATTTTATTGGAACTCTACGCCCGGTGGTATCTGGTGGGATTCTCTCGCAAAATTATCGCCTGCATTGGCATCTTCGGGCTTTAGTGCAGTATGGGTACCGGCGCCAACGAAAGGCGCAGCCGGGACATACTCAATGGGATACGATATTTACGATCATTATGACTTCGGTGAATTCGACCAGAAAGGATCAATTGAAACGCGTTTCGGAAGCCGTCAGGAATTGACTCAAATGATCAATACTTTCCACAACAATGGAATGCAGGTTTTCGCCGACGCTGTCATGGGACATATGAATGGCGCTGATCAGAAAGTATCTTACGATTGTAAACCATATCCCACATATCCCGATTCTGGGTGGTTGGTTTTTAATTACCAGTATGGTTCCGGCAGATTTCTGAAAGACGCGACGTTCTTCTATCCGAACCAGCAAACATGCGATGTCAATCCGCCTTATCATGGTCCCACCGACCCGATCTATAAATTCGGAGAAATACTTGCCCACGCTCAAAGTAAAGTTAAAGATAGTTTAATCGTATGGGGAAAATATCTCAGACAGGTTTTAGGGTTTGATGGTTTTCGAATCGATGAAGTAAAATCAATTGATCCGATCTTTGTCGGTCCATGGCTTCAGGAAACAAATGCCGGTGGCTTTGCTGTCGCTGAGGATTATGATGGACTTAGCGGAATTCAGAATTGGCTCTACTGGTGTAAATATTATGGTGGAACTGTTTCGATGTTCGATTTTCCCTTGAGATTTGACCTTAAGGAGATGTGCAACAATACTTCCGGCGGATATAACATGACATGGTTGGATGGCGCAGGTTTAATTAACAACGGCACATCCGGATATGATGTCGTTACATTTGTTGAAAATCATGATGTTGACCGCGCCGGATACGATGGCTCAATAGATAATCCTGCGGCGCACAATCCGATAATTTACAATAAAGACATGGCGTATGCGTACACATTGTTTTCGGAAGGAAGGCCCTGCGTTTGGTTCAGAGATTATTACATTTACGGATTGCGCGGAAAGATCGATACCTTGTTATGGATACGACAGAATTATTTATGGGGTGGAACTACAAAACGCAGTGGACTGAATCCATGGTATGTTGGTGGGTCAGGAACGCAAGATGAACAAGCGGCAGATATTTACGTCGCTCGCAGAAACGGCGGGGATGGTCGTCCGGCGACATATCTGGTAATCAATGATAATTCATCAGGATGGAGAGGTGTATGGGTTAACACTGATTATCCAAATCAGGTGTTCAGAGATTTTACAGGTGTTGCGATAGATAAACAATCTGCTGTTGATGGAAGGGTAGAGCTATGGGCACCGCCAAGAGGATATGTTATTTACGTCCCTGATACTACACTGCATATTAACCATCCACCTTACATAGTCGATATTGCAGATCAAACTGTTTTTATCAATACACCGTATGAATATCAAACTGGCTATGGCGATCCTAATAACGACTCGTTGGCATTTTCATTGTCGGGAAATCCGGCATGGCTATCGGTATCGACTTCCGGGAAATTAATTGGGACACCGGCTGAATCTGATGTAGCTGTTTTCAATGTAACCCTGAATGTTATCGATCCGCATGATGATACTGCTTCCACAACTTTTATGATGAACGTATTAAACCATCCTCTTTTAGACGGTACTTTCGAGGGAAACGGCATCTGGGGGCAAGCGCTCCTTATTGCGGATACACTTGCCGGTTGGGATAGTGCTTCGGTGAAAGAGATTTACGTTACTCAGGATCAAAACTATTTCTACCTCGGCGCTAAGGTCAAGACTCGACAGTGGATGAATTGGGCTTTCGCTCTCAATACAAAACTGGGTGGCGGATCGGCTGATAGCTGGGGCAGAAGTATTCTCTATAATCATACTAACAAACCGGATTATGTTTTTCGCGGCTCATTCTCAGGCGGCGCACAATTCCATACATGGAATGGTTCTTCATGGAGCGGAGTTGGAACAGGTTTAAATTCAACCGAATATGCTGAGAATATTAATAGCGATATTTCTTCTGATGGCTGGATCGAAGGCAGGATATTAAAATCAGCAATGGGGTCACCCTCATTGCTTGGAATTCAAATGTATCTAACGGGAAATCAAAATTCACAAGCGACCTTCGATGCTTGTCCAAACGATCAGAATACAACCGCATGGAGCGGCGTTATTACGCGATTGAATTATTACGCGTATTACGGTCAGAAGCAGATCACAAACTGTAATTTGCAATACCCTTTAAGCGCGCAGTTCACCATAGGCAATTTCGTTACAGTATATGCACGGGCGTATGGCATGGGTATAACCGATTCATCCGGACAGGGTTCGGGTCTGCAGGCATGGTTCGGATACAATAACTCAAATAGTAATCCATCAACTTGGACATCGTGGATTCCGGCAACATATAATCTTGACATTAACGGTTACGACGAATATAAATTAGACCTTGGCGCAACCTTACCCGACGGGATTTATTATTTCACAAGTAGATTCCAATTCTCCGGCAGTGAGTATGTATTTGGCGGGTATAGTACAAATGGCGGCGGGATTTGGGATAGCATTCATAACACATCCGGTTATATGAGAATTTATGGGCCACCTTTAGTGCCGACTTTATCAGCGCCTACCGATAGCAATGAACATCAGCCGAGCACACCATTTTTGAACTGGAACACTGTATCTAATGCACAAACCTATCGGCTTCAGGTATCCGAGGATTCTACTTTTAACTTAACGGTATTCGATGATTCAACAATAGTAGCATCGTCAAAACAGGTTGGACCTCTCTCGAACAATACAAAATATTATTGGCGAGTGCGTTCAAAAAATATTGCCGGAATAAGCACTTATTCAACTGTATGGTCATTTACTGTAACACAAACAACAAACTCGTATCATTTTGATCCGGCTTGGAATATGGTTTCATTGCCGATGTGGTTGTACGATAATACCAAGGAGCATTTATTCCCTGCCTCGATTTCAGACGCATTTTCATATTCACAGGATTCTGGTTATGTCTCTCAAGTTTCGCTGGAGGTTGGAGTTGGTTATTGGTTGAAGTTTGCTTCGGGAGAAGATATTCCGTTTACTGGATTCGTCACGGAGCTAGAAACTCTCGATGTAAAAGCCGGTTGGAATATGATCGGTTCAATATCGAATCAGATTCTTGCCGCTTCTATTCTCCAGATACCTGAAGGAAATATTATTTCCCCATTTTATACTTATGGAGACGGCTATCAATTTGCCGATACAATAAAGCCCGCTAAAGCTTACTGGGTCAAAACGGATACTGCGGGCAAGATTGTTATGAAAGATTTGAACATTGGTAATATTATTACAAGAAAAAACATAAACTGCGCCATCGAGGGATACGGCAAGCTGGTAATTGTAGACGCAGCGCATCATCGACAAGTGTTATATTTCGGTACAAGAGCCAATAAGGATTCAAACGATGATTTATATGGTTTGCCGCCGATTCCTCCTCTCGGAATATTTGATGTGCGGTATGCATCTCAGAGAAATGTCGAATTAATTTCGCACGGCGTAGCTGGCATTTTTCCAATCAATTTATCTTCCGTTGAATACCCGGTTAGATTGCAATGTCAATTACCTGTCCAGTCATTGAAGGTAAATATAAAAATAGATGGCAGAACGATTCCAATCGGTTCCATCGGAGATGTTGAGTTGACATCACCGCCATTCTCAGTAATACTTGAGATTTCGGATGTAGAACAGTTGCCGACCAGATTTTCCTTATATCAAAACTATCCGAATCCGTTAAACCCAACAACATCAATCAAATATGAATTACCGTTCTCAAATCATGTTGTCATTAAGATCTATGATTTAATAGGGCGAGAACTGGAGACATTGGTTGATGATATGAAAGAACCGGGTGTTTATAATGTAGAATGGGACGGTAATAAATATCCGAATGGTATGTATTTCTACCGGTTGCGAAGCGGAGCTTACACCGAAACAAGAAAAATGATTTTAATGAAATGATAAAGTTGCTGATTTTGCTATCCACAATCATCCAATAACTAATGGAGTATATATGAAGCATAAATTATTACTTATTTCACTAAGCGTCATGTTATTTTTGATGCTGAATCCATTGGCTCTTAGTCAAGTATGGCCCCCCGAGGGAATGAATATGCCCGGAGATTTCAATAATTGGACAAATCCTCCTTACATTAATTCATTTGCAGGTATTCAGAAGACCGGCGGAACATTTTTAGTTGATGCTTCCTTAGCTACGCGCCGGTATCGCACTACTATACACATTGATGTCTCCGGCGCAGATACATCGGCAGGTACATATCAATGGCTTTTCACAAGCGGTCCGGTCGGAGGATATTCTAATAATAAATGGTCGGGTGTGACAGTCGTAATGAACACCGTTCAAACTTATATAAAGGAAGATCCGGCAAATAATACTATAACACTATCGGATGGCAAATATTACAATGTAAATTTTAAGGATAATGGTTATGCAAACACTGATGCGATTTGGATGGAAACTTCGGCGCAACCTGTAACGATATCTTCCGTAACTCAATTACCACTGCCGGGTTCTGTAACATCATCAACACCGGTAGCTGTTACCGTTACTCTAAATACATCTAAATCTGCCGAAGAAAACGTCTACGTTCGGTATACAACAGATAATTGGGCGAGTTCGACATTAGCTGAGGTCAGTTTCATCGGCGCGAGTGGAACTGCAACAATCCCTGCGGAGACAGGCGGAACTTCAGTGAAATATTATATATTCTCAACAACTCTTACAAACCCGACCTCAAATTACGATTTGGTCACCATCAGTCATGATAATAATTCAGGTTTGAACTATTCATACATCGTATCATCACCGACATATTCAATTACTGCCGCCGCCGGCATCAATGGCACCATCAATCCATCCGGCTCGGTGATTGTTGCAGATGGAGACGATACAACTTTTACAATAACTCCCGATCCCGGATATTATATTGACAGTCTAATTGTCGACGATGTTTCGGTAGATACCGCTTCGAGTTATACCTTTATAAACGTAATAATGAATCACAGCATACGTGCAGTGTTCACAAAAAATGTGAATCTTACGTTTCAGGTTGATATGAAGATGATGATGCGTAACAGTGATTTTATAATTACTTCGGGAGATCAGGTTACTGTAAGAGGTGAATTTAATAATTGGGGAAACGCACCAGGCAAACCAGATACGTTGGATGATCTGAATAATGACAGCATCTATACAAAAACGATTTCCATCAAAGAAAATAAATCCTATCAATATAAATTCTGGAAGACATATCGCAGCGGATTGGATTATGAGAGTTCCACTAATCATACACTCTTAACCGGTACAAGTGATTCAACATTGGCAGTAATTTATTTCAATAATGCTGATGTGAATGTTACGTATAGCGTAGATATGCGTGTGCAGATACGGAAAGGTAATTTCCTACCGGAGTTAGGCGATGTTGTAAGTATACCCGGAACTCACAACGGCTGGCAAACAGGAACAACTTTGTCGGATCTCGATAATGATAGTATCTATACTAAAATATTCGCGGTTGAATCAAACAGAAGTCATGAATTTAAATTCTGGAAGACGCTGCGTGCGAGTATGGATTGGGAAAGTTCATCGAATCGTATATATGATTTAGGCGGAAGCGACATGCCTCTGCCGACTTATTTCTTCAATAATGAGATGCTTTCAGTTGATGTCACGTTCCAGGTCGATATGAGCATTCAGATTATTAAAGGATTGTTTAATCCATCGATCGATGCAGTATTGGTGCGGGGTTCATTCAACGGGTGGGGAACTCCTGACACACTTACAGATCCGAATTATGATGAAATATATTCCAAAACTATTTCTATTCAGGGCGGTCAAAGCATAGAATATAAATATTGGAAAACAGATATCGATAACGATAAAGGTTATGAAAACATCCTGACGAATCGGACTTCGGATTTGACAATGAGCGATCTAATTATCGATCCGGTTTATTTCAGCAACGATGGAAGTTATAAGACAGATGTATCTGTCACAGAAACATGGAATATGATCTCGTTGCCACGTGTCGTTGCTGATTCCGCAGTAACAACGTTATTTCCAACTGCAATATCCGATGCTTTCAAATTTACAACCCAGTATATTAGTGTAACTAAATTGGAAAATAGCTTAGGCTACTGGTTGAAATTCTCAAAGGATACCACATTCTCTATCATAGGCCGTGATATTTTGGTCGATAGTATCAATATTACAAACGACGGCTGGAACCTTATCGGTTCGATTACCGAGAAGGTACCAGTATCAACAATTACGACCGATCCACTTGATATACTAAAGAGTGATTTCTTCTGTTATTCAGGTTCTTACCAGTCAGCCGATACACTTGAACCGGGTAAAGCTTACTGGATCAAATCAGGAGTGGGCAAGATAGTACTTCAACAACCGGTTGTAGTACATAAAATCCTGGCAAGAGAGCAAAGGTCGGAAAATCTGAATCAGATTATTATTAAAGATGCGCGCGGAACAAGTCAGAAATTATTTCTTGCGCAGAAGAGCGATAATATTTTTACAGCTAGATATGAATTGCCGCCTCTTCCACCTGCCGGTGCATTCGACGTTCGCTTCAGAACTAACCGATCAATGGAGATGATAGAATCAAATCAACAAGAAGAAATACCTGTTGATGTCAAAGCTGAATACTATCCTCTGACCATTGAATGGAAGATAAATTCATCTTCATCTCCATTAGTAATTACAGTCGCCGGTAAAGACATTCCGATGACTGCTTCAGGAGCTGTTAAAGTTACAGGTTCGGATTCGAAGATATCGATTAAGAGTTTAGTCGCAATCGAATTACCAAAACAATTTTCCATCGAACCCAATTATCCGAATCCATTTAATCCGACTACATCGATTAAATACGCACTACCTGTTGATGCACTTATATCTATAAAAATCTATGATGAATTAGGGCAGGATATTATCACACTTCTTAACGAAGTTCAAACTGCAGGATATAAAACGGTCGAATGGAATTCGTTGAATCATAATAATATGCCTGTAGCAAGCGGAATTTATTTTTATACAATCAGGGCTGCCGGGATTAGTGATATCGATCGGAGCTTCACACATTCGGGAAAAATGGTCTTAGTGAAATAGACATCCATTCAATTGACGATACCCTGGCAATTCATGCCGGGGTATTTTATTTAGTTTGTTTTATATCGGAAATATTTTAAATTTATTTTGTCTTTTATGGTTAGAAAGGAATAAGATTGAAGAAAACAGAACGCGATGTAAAAGCAATATTGAAACGCTTTGATGCGATGGCGTATAATTTGTGGTGGAGCTGGAATCCGCGCGCACAGGCGATCTTTGAGGAATTCTCACCCCTGACATGGGAAGCGACTAACCATAATCCGATTGCTGTACGTAAACAATTTTCCGAGACTGAGCTTCGAGCGCGCCTCGGTGATGAAGATTTTCTTGCTCGTCTAATGAGCGTACTCGACTCTTTCGAAGCATACATGGATTACAAGCCGCGCTTTCCCAATATAAATGGCGGAAAAAGAATACACGATCCTATAGCATACTTCTGTGCGGAATTTGGAATTCATGAATGTCTGCCGTTTTATTCAGGCGGTCTTGGCGTGCTCGCAGGAGATCACGTAAAATCGGCAAGTGATCTTGGACTTCCTTTAGTCGGGGTTGGTCTGTTTTACAGGCATGGATATTTCCAACAACACATTGACCCTAATGGTCATCAACAAGAAAGTTACCCGACAACCGATCCATCCAATATACCTGTAGAAATTGTTGCGGATGACTCGGGGAAAACATTGATCTGTACGGTAACGATCGGGAACAGTACAGTACACTTTCAAGGATGGAGAATCAATGTCGGACGATGCCAGATTTATTTACTCGATACCGATGTTCCTGAAAACGAAGAGCATTACCGGGGTTTGACTGCCGGTGCATACGGAGGCGATATTAACACCCGTATTCGACAGGAGATCGTTCTCGGAATCGGTGGCGTCAGGTTTTTACGTGCACTCGGAATTCAACCGGCAGTATTCCATATGAACGAAGGTCACGCAGCATTCCTAACGTTAGAACTTCTAAGGGAGCAAATATCAAAAGGGGTCCCGAAAACAAAAGCAAAACAATTAGTACGCGATCAATGTATCTTTACTACCCATACACCTGTTCCTGCAGGACATGATAGATTCCCTGGTGATCTGATCGAGTTTACGCTGAAGCCCTTCGCAGATTGGATGAAAATCTCGATCAAGGAACTCATGCGATTCGGTCAAACGATAAGTACAGAAGATTCCGCCGAGTTTATCATGACGGTTCTCGGTCTAAAACTGTCAAGAGCAGCAAATGCAGTAAGCGAAAAACATTCGGACATATCGCGTTTGATGTGGATAGATTTGTTTCCGGGATTGAAATCGAAAAAGGTACCGATCGGGCATGTTACTAATGGCGTACATATTCCAAGCTGGACACTGCAACGGTCATGGGAATTCTGGGAAAGGCACAATTCTCATAGATGGAAATCTCATCTATGCGATCCGAAATTCTGGCAGCATGTCACGAACCCCAAAATAGTATCGGATGAAGAACTTTGGGCGCTTCGGTATGAATTGAGACGGGAACTCATCGAATTCCTGCGATCACGCGCCCAGCAGCAGCATACTTTTGGCGGTCCAACCGGTGAAGATGCGCTATATCGTCTGCTCTCATTCGATTCACTTACGATAGGATTCGCACGTCGGTTCGCGCCTTATAAGCGTGCTCTTCTTTTATTCAACGATATAGTAAGAGCACAGGAATTATTCGATGATCCTCATAGACCGATCCAGATTGTATATGCCGGGAAATCTCATCCGCGCGATAATGAAGGGAAGGATTATCTTAAACAGGTAATCAACATGACGCGACAGCATCCATTCTTCGGCAAAGTTGTTTTCATCGAAAATTATGATATGAATGTAGCGCGCCACCTGATTGCAGGCTGCGATGTTTGGCTTAACACGCCGCGCCGTCCTTTGGAAGCAAGCGGAACAAGCGGACAAAAAATTTCCATCAATGGCGGATTGCATCTCAGCATTCTTGACGGATGGTGGAATGAAGCGTATAATGGCAAGAACGGGTGGGCTATCGGTGAAAAAGTGAAAGATTCACTGACTCCCGAAGAAATAGATAGAAGGGACGCCGAATCACTCTATCAAGTGCTAAGCAACGATGTAATTCCATTATTTTATCAGCGTGATAAGAATGGAATACCCCGTAAGTGGATTGAGAAAATGAGAAACGCCATGCGATCCATTATTCCCATTTATAACACGCACAGGATGGTTGAAGAATATACAACGAAATATTATTACGCAAAGAAATAATATTATCGGAGGTACTGCGTTTTAGTATTTGTGCAAATCGCTGTTAAGTTTTATTTACCAACGATTACAATTTGCTCTCTGAATTTGTCATCTAATCTTACAGCAAGGATTTTATTCATACGATCATAAATCCATCCTGCATCATCATTATTTATATTCAACTCATCGATTCGTACATAAGACGGTTGAGATGTTATATCATGCAACTTGACAATCACTGACCGGTTGGGTGGATGGTAGTTGCCTTCAGGTTTTTCTAAAACAATTTTATATCCAGCGGAAGTATTCATCAGTCTGATTGATCGTAAAAAAAAGTTTCCATTCAGATACTCATAAGATTTTCCATCATCTTCATATAAAATAGCCGAAGCATTTGTATCTGCCGATGGATAGATATCAAGAGTTAGCGGATCAATCGGCGCCATATCGGTGTATTGCACAACCTGTTGAGTAGTAATAATCGAGCCTGCTTTAACAAACAGAGGGACGCGATCGATAGGGGCATCGAAACGAAGATAATTAGGTCCGGTAAATTTATCACCAGTCCAGTAATCGTACCAATCGCCTGCGGGGAATCGGATGTCCCTTTTTGTCTGACCTTCCCAAAGAACAGGCGCTACAAGAAAAGCGTCGCCGAAAAGAAATTCCTTGTCGTTCCAATAAGTCTCCTGATCGTTTGGGAAATCAAAAAATATCGGACGTATAATCGGGTTTCCTGATTTCGATGATTGATAAAATTGCGTGTAAATATAGGGCAGTAGCTTGTAACGAAGTTCTATAGATTTTTTGTTGATTGCTTCGTATTCTGCTCCAAACGACCACGGTTCCTGATTATTGCTGTTGATTTCTGTATGAGTTCGCATTAACGGTGAAAATATCCCGAATTGTAGCCAGCGTGTGTATAATTCACCGCTTGGGCTGCCAACGAAACCGCCTATGTCAGTTCCAACAAACAGTTGACCCGATATACTCAGATTCAAACACATTGGAACAGCCATTTCTAAATGTTCCCATGAACTGATATTATCGCCGGTCCATGCGGCGGCGTAACGGTTACCGCCGGCATAATTAGCGCGTGTTAATACGAACGGACGTTCATTCGGTTGAAGTTTATGCAGTCCTTCATACGTTCCTCTTGCCATCTGCATTCCATAGATGTTATGATTCTTTCGATGGTCTGTACGCAACCCATTATCATCATGAATAACATCTAACATGAAAGTTTTGTTCGGACCGTTAAACACCGAAGGTTCATTCATATCATTCCAGAATCCCTTAACTCCAATATCGATTAAGTCTTTGTAAAGCGATCCCCACCATTCGCGCGTTGCCTTGCCCGTGAAATCAGGGAAGACACATTCACCAGGCCAAACAGTGCCTGTAAAATATTTTCCATCAGGATATTTGACGAAATGATTGCCATCGATCCCTTCACGATAAACACGGTAGGTTGAATCATTCTTTATGCCTGGATCGATGATTACAACCATCTTGAATCCATCTTCTGCTAAATCGCTCACCATTCTTTTTGGATCTGGAAATCTTTCATTATCCCATGTGAAGCAGCGATATCCATCCATGTAATGAATATCAAGATAGATCGCATCACAGGGAATTTGTTTGGTGCGAAAATTAGTTGCGATCTCCCGTATCTTCGATTCCGGAAAATAACTCCATCGGCATTGCTGATAACCGATTGCCCATTTTGGAGGAATCGGCATAGTTCCGATAAGTTTCGAGAATTTCTCCTGTACCTCGTTCGGCTTTGGTCCATAGATGAAATAATAATTCAATTCACCGTCAAGCGCACCGAAAGAATACTGTCCGGGATTTTCTTTCCCCATGTTGAAATAAGAGTAATAAGTATTATCGAAGAAGATTCCGTATGTTCTTCCCTTATTGATTCCGTAAAAGAAGGGTATAGTTTGATAGAGCGGATCGGTATCGGCTTTGTAAGCAGGTATATCGGTATTCCACATAGAGTACGATTTACCTTTTTTTTGAAGCGCACCCGCTTTCTCGCCCAATCCGAAATAATA
The DNA here is from genome assembly GCA_020056225.1 of Bacteroidota bacterium. Lineage (GTDB taxonomy): Bacteria > Bacteroidota > Ignavibacteria > UBA10030 > SZUA-254 > JAGVIE01. Next base: position 49,761 of record JAGVIE010000017.1, on the reverse strand, counting down.
TTCATCAGCAGGCATAGTTTTCCAAACACAGATTTCATTTCCTGACCACGCCATTCCCTTTGAGGGGTCATCCTGGTTGATGAGACTACCCTGCATATCGTAGAATTCAAAACGGCAAGGAGAGCGTTTGATTTTCAACGTCAATTTTGCAGTAACAATGAAAACCGCTTTAGCGGTTTCATGCACATTGAAAGTTTGATCGCCTAATGTTTTCTCAATAACTGCCCAGGAAGAATCGGGGAGGAAGTAACCGTCTTTAGACATCCTTATTCGGAAAACATCAGGTGCAAGTATGCTTATCTCAATAATTGCAGGTTTCACCGATAAAGTGATGCCATGATTGTTTTTTTTCAAACCTTCAATATTACCTATTGAACTCCATTGTGCAATCGAGGCATCAAATAATATTAGTAATAAGAAAGCAAAGGAAAGAAATGGTTTCAATTTCATAGATATCCCTGATTATGTTATTATCGAGAATTACAATGCAGCACCGGTTGTCTTATCAAAGAAATGCAGCTTTGATACATCAAAATATAAATCGAATGCTCTACCCGTCTGCGGTTGCATGTCTGAGGGGATGCGGCAGACATATTGCTCGACGGCTTGGCCTATCGTGAAATAAATAAAGATTTCATTCCCTACCGGTTCTGTTACAACGACATTAACATTAACTATTTGTGAGTGTGAATTTTGAGGTTTAGCGCTTATATGCTCGGGTCTGATTCCAAGAGAGACTTCAGAATTTACTATTGGCATAAAGCGCTGGACAATTTCAGATCGAATAGGAAGCGAAAAATATTTCGTGGATGCCTCAAACGCCAAACTGTCTTGCAGAAGTAATTTGCCATCGAAGAAATTCATCGTTGGACTGCCGATAAAACCTGCCACAAACTTGTTCACGGGATTATTGTAGATTGTCAGAGGAGTATCGACCTGCTGAACGATACCTTTGTGCATAACAACAATGCGATCACCCATCGACATAGCTTCGATCTGATCATGAGTAACATATATCATTGTAGTTTCGATTTGTTTATGAAGGCGCGATATTTCCGTCCTCATCTGAACTCGAAGGTTTGCGTCGAGATTGCTTAACGGTTCATCGAATAAGAAAACTTTCGGCTTGCGGACAATAGCTCTGCCTAATGCCACACGCTGCCGCTGTCCCCCGGATAATGCTTTAGGTTTTCGCTCAAGCATTTCCTTTATCCCTAATATTACAGATGCCTGCTGAACGCGTTCCTGAATTTCATCTTTCGAATATTTCCTCATCTTCAGTCCGAAGGCAAGATTCTCATAGACAGACATATGCGGGTATAGAGCATAATTTTGAAATACCATTGCGATATCTCTATCCTTCGGAGGTACATCGTTAACCGCTGAATCATCGATGAAGATCGTTCCTTGTGAAATATCTTCCAGTCCTGCAATCATACGGAGAGTCGTAGATTTTCCACAGCCCGAAGGACCGACGAGTACCACGAACTCCTTATCATTGATATTCAGGTTCACATCATTAACAACGATATTGCTATCGTATTTTTTGAATACATGTTCTAATCGGACACTGCCCATTGTTTTTCACTATTCCAAATTGTAATTGAAGATTGTGTGCTAAATATAATCACTCAAATTACTAAACTCAAGTTATGCTTGAAATTCGGTTACTTCTGAAGAGCATTCTGGATAAAGAATAAATAGAAATAGTAAATGTTAATTTCTTGACTTTTCTAAAAAAAATGGCTAATATTCATCATTAAAACCCGTATCGTATTAGCGATATTTTCATTTATCGGAGTTTTTAATAAATAGAGCGATTGCAATTGAATAATATTCAAAATCCAAAGACTATTTCCGGAAGGCACTTATGGGTGTAAAGACTTATTCTCACAATAATATCAGGTGTGTGAGGTATGAATAAACGGATATTAATTTTCTTTCTTCTTTCTCTTTTCTTTCTAACAACTATCTACGCAGGTAATACCGGTAAAATAGCTGGCAAAGTTATTGATGTTATAACTAAGGAGCCATTAGTCGGAGTTAACATTACCATTCCCGGTACGACATTAGGAGCGGCAACAAATCTTGATGGTGAATATTCAATCCTGAATCTATCACCGGGTAACTACACAATAAGAGCATCTTTACTCGGATACAATCCAATCATTGTAGACGGAGTAAAAGTATCAATAGATTTAACTACCCGACAGGACTTTGTATTAACAGAAACAATGGTGGAACAAAAGGAGGTTGTGATTACCGCTGAGAGGCCTGTGATTCAGCGGGACCTAACGGCATCGACTGCTATTGTTGGTAAAGAATTAATTTCGGAGCTTGCAGTGACTGAAGTTCGCGATCTGATAAGATTGCAAGCCGGAATCGCAGTATCATCAGATGGTCAATTACACCTGAGAGGCGGGCGAGCGGGGCAGATAGCATATCAGATTGATGGAGTTTCCGTTACCGATGCTTATGACAACAGCAACACTGTGGATGTTGGAGCAAATGTTATTCAGGAATTGCAAGTTGTAAGCGGCGCGTTCAATGCTGAATATGGGCAGGCTATGTCGGGTCTTGTCAACATTGTTACGCGAGACGGAGGTAATGCGCTATCGGGAAACTTTACAACATATTCAGGAAGTTATATTGCCAACAAAGATAATATTTACTGGAACCTTTCAAAAGTAAAGCCATTCTCAATTAGAAGTTTTGAAGGAAGTTTAAGCGGACCTATCATTCAGGATAAATTGTCGTTCTTCGCGAACGGTAGATATTTTTACAACACAGGTCATCTATATGGGCGGCGTGTATTTTTAACTTCTGATTTATCGAGGCAGGAAACAAGTTCAGGAGGAGCAAATTATATAATCACTCAGAACGGCGACAGCGGATTTGTTCCTATGAATTCAAACGAAAGGATGTTTGCACAAGGTAAACTGAGCTATCGATTATTATCTAACCTGAAGATCGCTTATAATTACATCTTAGACGATCAAAAATATCAGGATTATGATCATAGTCAGCGGTTAACTCCCGATAATAATCTTCATCGATTTCGAAGAACACATTCTAACATTTTAAGTATCAATCATGCCGTTTCATCTTACAGTTTTTATAATCTGAGTTTTTCATACCTATTTAAAGAGTATCATCATTATCTATTAGAGAATATTTATACCGGTGATCCGACACAGCCGTCATTTTATGTAGATAACTCGCTCGCACAAAACCCACCGTATAGTTTTGCAATAGGTGGAACAAATACGAATATATTCTCCAGGAGTACAGGAACCTATGCGGCTAAATTAGATTGGACGTCGCAGCTTTCTGAAAGATTATCATTTCAAAGCGGCGGTGAATTCAAACAGCACCGGGTTTTTTATCATAATATTAATTTGATTCCGAAACTGGATGCCCAGGGGGGAAAAACAAGTCCATATGACGTTGAAATTCCACCTTTATCATCACAAGATAACGACATATATCTGAGGAAACCATACGAGGCGTCTGTTTACTGGCAATCGAAATTTGAATCGGATTATATCATATTCAATTTTGGTTTGAGGTATGATATATTCAATCCGGACGGTAGAATTCTCCGCGATCCGAGTGATCCTGACATTCGCACTCCTTTAAATCCACTTCATCAGGATACACTTGAGGTGAGGCAAACATATTGGTATAAAAAAGCATCAATAAAAAGTAAGTTAAGTCCAAGGGTAGGGTTGGCATTCCCGATCAGTACCACAGGCGTTATTCATTTTTCGTATGGACATTTTTTCCAATTGCCGAGTTACGAATTATTGTACACGAATCCAAACTTCAAGTTGGGAGACGGCTCCGGCAATCAAGGTCTTGTAGGTAACGCAGACTTACAACCTCAGAAAACTGTTAAAGGTGAAATCGGTTTAAAGCAACAGATCAGCGATGATATTGGAGCCGATGTGACTATGTTCTTTGAAGATTTCAGAGACCTAACAGGAACACAGACGCAGGATATACTTGTTTTTACAAAATCTAAGAGTTACAGTCAATATTCAAATTCCGATTTCGGTTCCTCGAAAGGAATTGTTCTTAAGTTAGATAAACGTTTTTCCGGCGGTTTGGCGGCAAGCATTGATTATACATTCTCTATAACTCAAGGAAACGCTTCCAATCCTACTGATGCACGTAACGCTGTACTCGGAGGAGCGACGCCCGAAACATACATAGCGCCACTTGACTGGGACCAGAGGCACTCCATCAATCTTGTACTCGCGTACACGAAGTCGAAAGATTATGGCTGTTCCATGATAGCCAATTATTATTCGGGTCAACCATATACACCGGCTGTCAACAAGAATAGCGCTGTGAAGCAAAATTCATATCCGAGAAACAGCGCTTTCCGTCCGTCAATTTTTAACATCGATTTAAAAGCAAATAAAAATATTACTATCGGAAACGTAACTCTTTCATTGTTCTTAAGAGTATTTAATCTACTTGATCTTGAGAATCCAAGAACTGTTTATGCGAATTCCGGCGACTCGAAATTTACATTCGATAAATTGGATGCAGAAAAAATCAATCCAAAATTATATTACAATACGCTCGATGATCTATATATCAATCCCGGCTTCTTTTCCGAACCGAGAAGGATTGAATTAGGTACATCAATTAGTTTTTAATTATCGGTAAAATTGAAATGAAAAGGTTTACAATTATTTTCTTCGCTCTTGGATTCCTCATTGCCGTTACAGATACATGGGGACAACGATCCGATCCAATACGCTATCCACGAACAATCGGTTTCCATACCGGAAATAGAGTTGGTATTTCATTTTATGACGACGGTCAGGTAGCAGGATTCAACACCGGCACAGATATTCGCGGTGAATGGCCCCTTGGTTCCGGCTTTAATTATATCGGTGATTTGATCCCGATGATCGGTGTTGAATTCATAAATTCCCGGAATGATACCGGGCACTCAGTTTGTATATCTCGCGGTCCAAGAAACGGACAAGCGAACGAGCATCATCCTTCTGCAGGATATTTTTGGGGCTGGAATCCGCGCCCCGGATATCGTAATCCGAGTTACTCTTCGATTGCGATGAGTCATTTACCTTCATCCTGGCCCCTTAATGGCTGGGCTGATCATCCTAATTGGATTGATCAGGAGGGCTATACACAATGGAATGGTTATTTTGGAAGAGGGATCGTTAACGCAGATCAAGAAAGTTATTTCATTTCCGATGATCAATGGGACGATGAGTTCAACGGATATTTCAAACCGGATAGCACTGACAGCACTCGTCACGGAATGGGATTAACGCTGACTGCACGAGGCTTACAGTGGTCGAGCTTCCTTGCTGAAGATGCCATCTTCTGGTTATATGATATCAAGAACGAAGGAAAAAAGACTTATAGGAAATCTGTTTTTGGAACAGTTGTCGGAACACTGGCAGGCGGTGACGGAGATAGCGGGGATGATCTTGGAACTTTCGATATAAACGATAACATAACTTATTCCTGGGATAACGACAACAAAGGTAATAAAGGTCAGAAGGTTGGATATGTTGCTTATGCATTTCTTGAATCTCCGGGAAATCCTTATGATGGAATCGATAATGATGGAGACTCACCCGATCCAAATTCTCCCGTTTTTACTTCAGCCGATTTTGATTCAGTTTCTTATCCAGTTGGTAAAAAAATTGTTTTGATAGATCCGGTAACATACGATAGATCTATATATACTACACATGGACCTATCGATACGGTGTATTCATTGGGCGTTCGATTCATCATCGTTGCTGGGGTCACTAAATTTCGAGAAGGACATATTGCGCAGATTGTTAATGGAGTATCAGTGCCTCATGCTTCAGCATATGACGGTATAGATAATGACCTTGATGGATTAATTGATGAAAACCAGGCAGTTCATTATGAAACGAGACAACGAAGAGGTTTTCCGATACTCAAATATAAAAATTATGTGACTGGCGCCGGCGTGAGCGATCCTTTGATTGATGAGAAGAGAGATAATGAAGCCGGAACGATGATATCGAGCTGGGTAAAAAAACCAGAAGGTACAGTATTATACTTGATGCACTGGTCAGGCGATGAGGATGGTGATTGGGATGCGACATATGATGATGTCGGTTCCGACGGAATCGGTTCAAATGATGACGGTTATATCTCTCCCGATATTGACGGAACAGAAGGAAACGGAATGCCCGATCAGGGTGAACCCAATTTCGGTAAAACCGATCCTGACGAATCTGATCAGATAGGTCTGACGAGTTTTAATTTTTTCAATATCAGCGCTTCTCCTGACATGAGTGACGACGCGCTCTTGTGGTCACGAATGACACCCGGCAGGTTTGATATCGTACCGTCACAGCCGCAGGACGGCGACTTCATTTATTCATCGGGATATTTTCCAATGAGACCTGAACAAATAGAGAGGTTCTCGGTCGCGCTTTTATTCGGAGAAACATATGAAGACGTCGTTCGAAATAAAAAGATTGTCCAGCAAATTTATAATGCAGGGTATAAATTTCCTCAACCACCAAGAAAGCCAAAAATAAATATCACCGAAGATAACGGAAATGTAGTTATTTATTGGAATGGCGCGCTGACTGAAAATTCCCGTGATTTTATCACGAAGAAAAAAGATTTTGAAGGTTACAAAATATACCGTGCTACAGACGCAGGTTTCCAGGATTCGCGTGAAATAACAGACGCATTGGGTGTTCTTGCATTCGATAAACCGATAGCGCAATTCGATCTAACAAATAATGTCAAGGGATTTTTCCATCCTTCCGGAGATTTGTTGGAAAAGGTAGGAGGAACTACATTCTACTTAGGAAATGATAGCGGGATTGTAACCAAATTTGTTGATACAACAGTTATCCCAGGTCAACGATATTATTATGCTGTATGTTCATACGATGCAGGTGCTGAATCATTGAATATATTTCCCTCTGAAAATTCTAAATATGTTTTCATAACCAATACCGGGCAGATCATAACCGATGACAATACAGCTTATATCACGCCGGGTAAGAGACCGATAGGGTATACGAATGCTAAACCCTCGGATGTAGCAAAGATAGAACCGTTCAGGGGAACCGGTGAGACATGGGTTGAAGTTATTGATGACAAAATGGTAAGAGATAATAACAAGTATCAGATCGTATTTTCCGACAGCGCCATACAAGGGTATACTAAAGATTGGTCAATGATAGATAAGACAACACCTGATACACTGTTCATCTCGACTACGAATGAAACTATAATTGTCGACCCGGAGGAAACTGTTTCGATACCCAAAGGTGTTGAGATCATACTTAACGGTAAATCATTTACAAGTGACACGAACATATATACCGGAACTTATGACACACTGGTCCAATATTATACTACATTCTACGGCAATACTCCGATTCAGCATGGCTTCAGAGTGCAGATGTTGAACGATAATACAATTCTTAGGGATACTCTCAATTCATATTTTCAGGGAATAGCCTCGCCGACACCACCGACGTATGTATTTACGCCTTTCTTTTGGGCAAGTTCAGGTATAGGTGCAACTTACAACGGCATCAAGATGCCTTATGATTATCAATTAGAATTTTATGGTGATACGACTGGAATTCCATGGTCAATTGCTGATACACTCTATCCGCGAACGCCGACGAATACAATAACAAGTAAACCGGTTAATTTTAAAATTAAAAATTTATCTACAAACGAATATATCCGTTTTGTATACTTTAAAACCGGCACTGTAGGTACAACGCATAGTATTTATTTCAAGGAGATGATAGAGGGTATATTAACAAGAACATGGAGAGTCAATATCTACTACAACACTGCAAATGCGCCGCTTGAGCAAGCAGGCATATTGCGTATTGCGACTTTAAAACCATTCAGCCGCACAGATACAATGGAATTTACGACACACGGAGCATATATAAACATCGGACAAGCGAAATCGGAACTTGATAAAATTAAAGTTGTACCTAATCCGTATGTCGTTACTCATCAAGCTGAACCGAAACTGTTAAGCACACAAACAAGCGGGCGTGGTGAACGAAGCATCAGATTTACGTATATCCCTCCCGGGTCAAAGATATCGATTTATACTGTCCGCGGAGAATTAGTAAAAACTCTGCATCACGATGATATCTATGTGGGTGATGTTGTGTGGAACCTCAGAACAGAGGAAAATCTAGATGCTGCATTCGGGATTTATATTTATGTGCTCGATGCTCCACAAATTGGAAATAAGACCGGTAAATTTGCACTCATCAAGTAGGCAAAGTTAATTATGAAGAAATTTATAATATTGTTCATACTTTCTTTTTCAACATTATACAGTCAGACCAAAGTAGGCTCTACTGCCGCGCCTTTTCTAAATATCGGTCTAGGACCAAAAGCGGTTTCAATGGGTGGAGCGTTTATTTCAACTGCGAACGATGTCAGTGCGTTGTATTGGAACCCTGCAGGCGCCTCAAGACTAGAATCGAACGGTGTTTCTTTTGCGCATACAAGCTGGTTTGCCGATATCACATTAAACTGGGCTGGCGCAATCATTAATCTCGGTTCATACGGCGCCGCGGGACTCAGCGTTACTTACCTCGATTATGGTGAAATGGAAGTAACAACCCTTGAAGAACAAGACGGAACAGGGGAATATTTCACAGCAAAAGATATTGCACTTGCCCTAACTTATTCGTATAATCTTACTGACCGTTTTTCACTTGGTATGAGTGTGAAATATATAAATCAAAGAATATGGCATACAACCGCAGACGCATTTGCGGTTGATATCGGAACGTTGTTTATTTCAGATTTCTATGGTTTGCGCATAGGAGCCACAATATCGAACTTCGGTACCGATATGCAGCTCGATGGCAAAGACCTTTATGTTCTATATGACGTCAATACGGATATTCACGGGAATAATAACCAGATTCTTGCCAAATTGAAAACCGATTCTTACCCCTTGCCGTTATTATTCAGAGTAGGTCTCGCAAAAGATATTTCAATTACTGACCGCCATAGAATTACATTGGGGATCGATGCGATACACCCGAACGATAATTCAGAAGCCCTTAATGTAGGAGGCGAATATTCATTTAATGAAAATCTGTTCTTGCGAGCAGGATATAAATCGGCGTTCACTGATAATTCCGAAGAAGGATTATGCCTCGGATTCGGTTTGAAGTATGAAGTATCGCACGGTATTTCCACAAGTCTCGACTATGCCTATCAAGAATTTGGCAATTTAAGTTACACGCAACATTTTGGTATAGGAGTTAAATTTTAATCAATAATTAATTAACCGTTATTAAATAATTTAAGGGGATATATTATGAAACTTCAATACACATTTTTCCTCATATTGCTTCTCGTGACTGTCGGATACGCGAGTCCGGTAGTTCAGGTTGGGGACTTATTTCAGGTAAGCCTTACTCAAGATACCATGGCTACCGTGGAATTCCAATGCAATATGGGTGTACAGATTAAGAAGGGATTATTCGATCCATCGTTAGACACACTCATGGTGAGCGGAGGATTCAATAGTTGGGGTCCGACTGATATTATGACTGATCCGAATAATGATTCGATATATACCATTACGTTAACACCCGGCACCGTTGGTTCAACAATCGAATTCAAATACAACTTCAAGCATGGCGGAGCGGGGACATGGGAAGGTGTATCGAACCGACAGTACGTACTGCCTGAAGGGTTGAGTTCATATTACGCCTGGTTCAACAACGACAGCATTTTCGTACAGCAATATGATATTGATGTAACATTCTCTTGCAACATGGAATTGGAAAGGTTGTCGGGACGGTTCGATCCATCGACAGACACGGTATCTGTGAATGGAGATTTCAATGGCTGGTCATCGAAGACGACAATACTGACATCGAATCCGCTAAATCCCGATGTATACGAAGGTACGACTGTAATCAGACGCGGATTGGGTGAGAAGATAGAATTCAAGTTCTGGTACGAAGAGAATAACTGGGAAAGTGTATCTAACAGAATTTATACTTTTACTGCCGATGATATAACAAATCTTGCCGCATCATTCAGCGCTTCCTTTAACGACGGATCATTGGATAACGTTATCAATCAACCATGCAACATCAAGCTTACGGTTTACACCGATGGCGCTCAGTCTGCCATAAGCGGAAGTCCATTCCCTGTCGTCAACACCGTTCATGTCGCAGGAAGTGCGTTACCGTTGCAGTGGCCCAACGGAGGATGGCCCAATGCCGATAGTACGAGAGTCATCCAACTCTATGACGATGCTACGCATGGTGATGTAACATCGGGCGACAAGATATTCTCTAGTATCATCACGTTCGCCGCTTATACTCCGCTGAATGTTCTTTACAAATATTGCATCAACTGGGGTGATGCGATCAATAACGGCGGCGGAAATGATAATGAAGCCGGCTTTGGAAATAACCATACACTGCAAATGACAAAGTATTTGTCATCGGCTACAACAGTTGATACATTTGGCGTTATGCGCGTATCGACCTTGCAAGATCCGGTCGGGGTAAAAGAAAAAGCCCCGGTACCAACTACATACCAACTTCGTCAGAACTATCCCAATCCGTTCAATCCAACTACTTTGATTGAATACGGAATACCGAAAGAATCGTTCGTGACGTTGAAGGTATACAACATGCTCGGACAGGAAATAGTCTCGCTGATCAATGAAACTCAGTATGCAGGAATGTATACTGTTTCTTTTGATGCATCGAGATTACCAACCGGAATGTACTTCTACAAGATAGTCGCCGGTGATTTTGTCGACATGAAAAAGATGATGTTCGTTAAGTAACACCTAAATATTGGTACAGGCGCTTGCCGTCATCTGTTCGTACGGCGGCGCCTTTTTTATTTTTTTGAAAGCCATATATGAAGAAATATATACTCTCGCTAATTACGTTTCTTACGGTACAATTCTGTTATTCACAAATCAATAAGGAAACGCATTTCGTTCCTGAATGGGCGAAAGATGCAATATACTACCAAATCTTCCCGGAGCGTTTCTGCAATGGCGATTCAACTAACGATCCTACGGTTACTGAAAAATGGGATGGTATACCGAAAGGGAATAATTATTTTGGCGGTGATCTGAAAGGAATTATCGACCATCTCGATTATATTCAGGATTTGGGATTTAATGCCATTTATCTAAACCCAATCTTCGAATCGAACACCAATCATAAATATCACACGATCGATTACTTCAGGATTGATCCTCATTTCGGTGACGACGATATTTTTAAACAGCTTATAGATGAATGTCATAAGCGGAATATTCGTATTGTCATCGACGCAGTATTCAATCATACTGGTACCGAATTTTTCGCATTTAAAGATATTGTGAAGAACGAAAATAATTCAAAATATTTGGCTTGGTATGATGTTCATAGTTTTCCGGTAAACCTTCCACCCTTGAAGCCGAATTATGAAGCATGGTGGGGGATAGGCGAATTACCGAAACTTATGGCAGATAATCCCGAGGTACGCAAATACCTCTTTGATGCGACCAGACATTGGATGAAGTTAGGGCTTGATGGCTGGCGGCTTGACGTGCCGAACGAGATGTCGCACGATTTCTGGATCCAGTGGAGAAAATTAGTCAAGCAAGAGAATCCTGATGCCTTGATTATAGGAGAGATATGGGACGATGCGTCGGCTTGGCTCAAGGGAGACCAATTCGATGCAGTGATGAATTATAGATTCCGAGGCGCCTGTGTAGGATTTATTGCGCTTGAAAATAGAAATGCCTTTCAGTTCGATTCTATTTTGGCGGCAACCCGTAATGATTACCCTGCTGAAGTAGCCGATGCACTGCAAAACCTGATCGGTAGTCACGATACTGAACGCTTTTTAACGCTCTGTAATAACGACATAAACAAAATGAAGTTAGCAATGTTGATGCAAATGACATTTACGGGCGCTCCAATGGTTTATTACGGCGATGAAATCGGGATGACCGGATTAAAAGATCCTGATTGCCGTAAAACTATGGTGTGGGATTCAACAAAATGGAATGTTGATATTAAGAACTGGCTGCGTAAGTTAGTAAAGATCAGAAACGATTATAGGGTTTTCAAGCGCGGCTCAGTTAAATCCTTGATAGCAGATGTCGGAAATAAATTGTTCGGATTCGAACGTGAATATGAAAATTCAAAAGCTGTTGTTATATTGAATATGAATGATGTTGCTCAAAATATTTCTATTCAGCAAACCTTAGATTCCAAGCGAAATTGGTTTGATATTTTGAACAATACTAGAATTACCACTGAACTTGATGAAAATAAACAGCTAACGATATCTGCTCGGTCAGGTATTATTCTAATTTCAAACGAAAGTAAATAGATGAAACTAAAATTATTTTTAGTCTTTATTTTCTCGATCACTGTTTCACTGGCTGCCGATAGCGTCGATGTCGTTTTCAGGTATAATTATAGCGGTACCGCAACGCCTTATGTCGCAGGGACCTTCAACGGATGGAATAATTCGATTTGGCCCATGACCAAAGTTAGCGGTGATCTTTGGACCAGAAACGCGCGTATTGCTGTTGGTACTCATCTATATAAATTTTATTATGCTGGGGTTAGTTCGTGGCCCAATGATCCTTTGAATCATCACGTCAATTCCGATGCGTTTCAAAACTCTATACTTTATGTAAAAGATCCGACTATCTATCATCTTTTACCTAATCAGCGTGATCCTATCGTTTATACATCATTCCCGACTATTTCTTCGTACCTATTTCCAAAAGCGGGAACCGTACTTGATACATCGACATTACGATTACAGATAGATGGGATTGATTATTCTGAAATCGGGAATTATTATAATTTCATCACGAATCAATTTACATTTACGCCATCGTTACCATTGTTAAACGGTAACCACATAGTGATCTTGACAGCAGGTGCGAATGCCGATACAGTGAATTTTACCACACGCGGAGGTTTTGTCCAATTATTAAATCAATTTCCGTATACGACATTGAAGAGTTCGTGGACACTTAATGGAGTAGTAGGGGATAGTACGGTTAGTTCAACAAGAATTATTCGGAATACCACCGATACGTTTACCGTTTCAGTTTCAAATAAAGCATTCGCATATGATGCACCACTTATAGAAGGTGCAAATTCATTTGTTGCGGTTGCAGAATCGTCGGGGATTTCAAAAATATCCTCTCCGATTGTCATGTACCGAAAAGTTAATCATTCACCGAATGCAGTTATCTCATTTTCAATACCGGGGGGCATTGTTATTATAGATGCAAGCCAAAGCTCCGATCCGGACGCAGGTCAAACAACTTCATTGGTATATAGCTGGTCCGCTGATTCTACAAATCCTCAAGTTATTTCGGGGGTTAACGGCTCCTCATCGAAAACAATTAACGCGGCGCGCCCCACGGCAAACGGTGAGTATTATTTCCGACTCATAGTTACCGATGTGAATGGAAATAAAGATACTACACGAAATTACTTCACAATCAATAATGGAAGTTTGATAATTCCAACTATTGCAAGCAATCCATCCTGGGCACAGAAAGCGCGCATCTATTTTCTCTTTCCAAAAGCTTTTACGGCTTCCGGGACTATTAGCGCCGCCGGGCAAAAACTTCAGTATATAAAAGATCTTGGATTCAATGTTATATGGTTAATGCCCGTAATGAAAAACGCTTACCCTATAGATAACGGCATCGGACCGGGATATAATATTACGGATTTTTATAATGTTGCTCCTGAGTACGGCACTAATCAGGATATGAAAAATTTTATTTCTCAGGCACATATAAAAGGAATCAAAGTAATACTCGACATCACGCCCAACCATTCGAGTAGATTTCATCCGTGGTCGGCTGATGCGCATACTTTCAAAACCAATTCATTCTACTGGAATTGGTACCAGCATCAGGATATTCCCCATAATACAAACGGTCTCGGTACATCGTATGACGCAGACAATTTCTGGTATTATGATGGGTGGGATCAGTTACTGAACCTCAACTGGCTGGATATCGATTTTCGAACGGAAATGATCAACGTATATAAATACTGGATTAAAGAATTCGACGTCGACGGATACCGCTTTGATGTTTATTGGGGACCTCATAGACGGTACGGAGAAAGATATATGGGACAACCGGTCAGGCAGGCGCTCAAACATATAAAACCGGATATCCTTTTGCTGGCTGAAGATGACGGAACAGGATCGGGCACAGAAACAATATATGCCGATTATTCAAACATAGATGTTCGCGGCGGGGTCGATGCATCTTATGATTTCAAATTGTACAGAAATAGTATTGTTAATTTCGGTTTTAGTTCAACAGCAATAACAAACTTGCATGCCGAGATCGATAACGTAGGGTTCTATCCGGGTGTGAATTCTCTCTACATGCGCTTTATGGAAACACAGGATGAAGATCGGATATTTTATAATGATCCTTATGCAACATCATACTACGACAACAATCCCGCAACTGCATTTAAGAAAACAATGCCGATGGCAAGCGTGATATTCACGGCACCGGGATTTCCAATGTTATGGAACGGTCAGGAAGTCGGTTGGGGATACGGTATTGCGGGTGATAAAATCGCCAGAAACCGCAGCGTTATCAACTGGGATTTTCAGGGTAAAAACCTTTTGATTCCGCATTACCAAAAGTTGGCAAATATTCGCGGACAATTTCCGGCATTCACACAACATAAACGCGATACAAATCATGATTTTCAAGTTAACTCATCCGACACGACTGATTTCATCAGGATTACATCGAGCAACAATATTGTATATGCATTCTCGAGGCCCTACAGTGATCAAAACGGTTTGACAGTTGTGAATTTTTCGGGTAATGAACAATCCGCATCACTCGATTTAACCATAAACTACGGATTGAAATTCTCCGACGGAATACAACCGGCTGCAAATTACTATCTCAACAATCTCTATACAAATACATCTGAGCAAATATTAGGATCCACGTTCAATTCAGTATCAGTTACACTGCCAGCATATGGAACTGCTCTTTATACGGTTTCATTAACGCGCGATACGGTTGTAATAGATAACCCGATATTGGATGTGCTTCAGGATATTGAGATTCCGAAGGAGTTTGCGCTATTACAAAATTATCCTAATCCGTTTAATCCGACAACGAGAATCAGCTATTCCATTCCAACGAAATCAGTTGTTAAGATCACTATTTACGATCTTCTTGGTCGTGAGGTAGAAACTGTAGTAAATGGCGAGAAGCCCGCCGGTTCATACGATTTCATTTGGAATGCAGGTAATGTCGCAAGTGGAATCTATTTTTACCGTATGACTACTGAAAGATTTTCAACTGTACACAAGATGATACTTATTAGGTAGAGAACAGTTCATAGAGATTTCCTACTTCCGGTTCAGATTGTACTTGGATGGAAGCTTAAGTAATGATTATGCAATGATAATTTTAAAATGAAAATCATCCGTCATCTATTATCGATCATCCATCTATCAAGTATAATATTACTTTCTCTTGTCCTATTTCTTTCTTGTTCAAGGAGGATTGATCTAAATCGCATAGTCATATGGCATCAGATGCGAGTTGATGAGCGGGTTATACTCGAAGGTCAGATGAAGAAGTACATGGAACTTCACCCTGGAATCCATCTCGAAGCTATCTATAAGGAAACAGAGGAACTGCGTTCAGGTTTTATCATTGCGGCAATTGCAGGGCAGGGACCGGATTTGGTTTATGGTCCTTCGGATCAAATTGGTCCGTTTCAGGTAATGAATATCATTAAACCGATGGAAAATATCTTCAGCGAAGCGTGGATAGATTCGTTTAATCCTAAGGGCGTAACCTGGTACAAAGGACATTTGTATCAGATTGCAGATAAGCTAGGAAATCATCTTACGCTTGTCTTTAATAAAAATCTATTGCAGAAAGCACCGGAGACCGATATTGAGTTAATAGAAATCGGTAAACGCTTAACTGTCTATTCAAACGGTGATGGAAGGTTCGAACAATACGGGTTGGTTTGGAATTACACAGAGCCGTTTTTCTTTATTCCGTTCATGACAGGCTTCGGAGGTTGGGTTATGGATGATGATGGAAAGCCAACACTTGATAATCGCGGTGTTGTCGATGGCTTGAATTTCATTAAAGAGTTGCGCGATATCTACAAGATAATTCCGAGGGAGGCCGATTATAACATTGCAGATGCGTTGTTTAAGGATGGAAAAGCGGCAATGATAATCAACGGTGACTGGTCTTGGGCAGGTTATAAGAAGGCGGGTATAGATATCGGGATCGCCCCGTTACCAAAGATTGTGAAGACAGGTTTGTGGTGCGCGCCAATGGTTTCTCCGAAAGGATATTCAATAAACGTGAACGTTTCCAAAGAAAAAGAAAAGATTGTTGTTGACGTTTTAAGATATCTGCTTGCCCCCGAGAATCAACTCGAAACGGCTAAACAATTAAATACTATGCCTACATGGAGAGCGCTGTACGACGATCCGTTTATTAAGAATGATGAGATACTGAAGAATTCACAAATCCAGATCGATCGCGGCAGACCCATGCCTGTTGTACCGGAATTACGTGCAATCTGGGATGCGATGCGTCCCAGCTATCAGGCTGTTTTAGGTGGAGTTAAAACTCCTGAGCAAGCGGCGAAAAATATGCAAAGCTTAGCTCTCAGAAAAATTGCAGAGATGAATGAGTGAGACAATGCAAAATGAAAAAAGCAAAATTAAAATAATGAATTATCACCATAATTCGTTCATAGTGAATAGTGAACCTGACACTTGAATCTTGAAACATGAATAATGAATCGCTTTTATAAAAATATCTTCATCTTCACATTCGTTGCGCCGGCTTTTCTCGTGCTCATTGGAGTTGTGTTTTATCCTTTTATATATAATGTGGTGATTTCATTCTCGAACATGAACCTCCGCCATATTCAAGATTGGCAGATGGTTGGTCCTGTCCAATATGTAAAGGTTTTCACTGAACCGACTGAACCGAATTTTTACGTTATCTTTCTCAAGACAATCATCTGGACGTTTGTAAACGTATTCTTCCATGTCGTTCTCGGGGTTATTCTTGCGCTTCTTTTGAATCAAAAAATAAAAGGCAAAGGAATATACCGAACACTTCTTATACTTCCATGGGCAATTCCGCAATACATAGTTGCGCTAACCTGGCGCGGCATGTTTAATTATGAGTATGGTTCAATAAATATTGTTCTAACAAAATATCTCCATCTTCCTGCAGTTGAATGGCTAAAGAATCCTACTGAAGCGTTTCTCGCTTGCATCCTCACCAATATCTGGCTTGGCTTTCCGTTTATGATGGTGGTTGCATTGGGAGCGCTACAGAGTATTCCTCACGAATTATACGAAGCGGCAGATATCGATGGAGCTTCATGGTATCATAAACTTAAGAACATCACTTTTCCACTTATCAAACCGGTAATGATACCAGCGATTACTCTCGGAATTGTTTGGACATTCAACAGTCTGAACATCGTATGGTTGGTGAGCAACGGCGGCGAGCCATCGGATAACACGCATATACTTGTTTCATTCGTTTATAAAGCGGCTTTTAACTTGTATCGCTACGGATATGCGGCGGCGTTATCAATTGTTATTTTCGTTATTCTTTTAATATTCAGTTTGTCGTTCATGAAAAAAACAAAAGCAACTGAGGCGGCGTATTGAAATATACGATTTGAGATATGGGATATGAGCATAGGGTAAAACAAGGAACAAATGACAAATAACTAATGACAATTTACAAATGACATCCTCAAAAAATAAAAAAATAATTCTTCGGATTCTAACTCACTTAGTGTTGGTGATCTTTACATTGATAGCAATTTATCCCGTACTTCAAGTTGTCACAATCTCACTTCGACCATCAGACAAACTGCTATCGACATCGCTTGAAATAATTCCACAAAATGCAACGTTGAAATCTTATGTATCATTATTCACAGATCAACCATTCTTACTTTGGGTACGGAACAGTGCGCTTATCTCATTAACAGTTACACTGACAGGTGTCGCGCTTGCGGCTATGTCCGGCTACGCATTTTCGCGTTTCAATTTCATCGGGAAGAAAGTCGGGTTGCTTGGCTTGCTTGTTACTCAAATGTTCCCGGCAACCATGTTATTATTGCCGCTTTATCTTATGTTGATATATCTCGGACTGATAAATTCATATTTAGGAATTATCATAACTTACTCAGCGACTGCATTACCGTTTTGCATCTGGACGATGAAAGGATATTACGACACAATTCCGATCAGTTTAGAGGAAGCCGCACGAATCGATGGATGCAATCAGTTCCAGGCATTTTACAAAGTGATATTACCGTTGGCATCACCGGCGCTTGTTATTACCGGATTATTTTCTTTTATGACTGCGTGGTCGGAGTATATCGTTGCGGCTCAAATATTACAGGATACTCAGTTATGGACGTTACCGCTTGGTTTGAAGTCGTTCGAAGCGAACATGTCCACAGAATGGGGCTTATATGGTGCGGCATCGCTTATTGTTATGATCCCAGTCGTTGCATTGTTTATTATATTAAGTAAGTGGTTAGTTTCCGGATTGACTTTGGGAAGTGTAAAAGGATAAAGAAAATGGAAATGAAAAAATATTTGATTGAGATTCGTCAGAAATTAACGGAAAACCTTCAACAGCACAAAGGTAAAAGAAGCCGGTATGCTGTTCCCAACATCTGGATTGCAGAGAAACAGAATAATGCGAAAGTTCAACTCATAAAGATTAATCCGCCAAGTTTTTATCTTAATGCATTTGATTATATCATAAATCAGAAGCATGTCCCTATTCCAAAAATTCACGGTGGGAAGTGGACACGCAATGCGATTATCTACAATATGTTTGTCAGAACAACCTGCGCATACGATCATAACGAAAACGGCAGGTTGGATTTGCCCGTTAATCCTGAAGGGTGGAGAGAAACAGGTACTTTCCTAAAAGCAACTGCCATGTTGCCTTATATAAAATCTTTAGGCGCTAATACGATTCACCTTCTTCCCATTACCTCAATCGGTTCGGATGGAAATAAAGGAACGCTCGGATCGCCGTATGCGATTAAAAATCCTTATGAGCTTGATCCGAATCTGCATGAACCTAACGCCGGACTCGGAGTTCAAGAAGAATTCAAATTCTTTGTGCACTCAGCGCATTATCTTGGTATGCGTGTAGTGGTTGAATTCGTATTTCGTACTTCATCTAAGGACGGTGATTGGGTGAAAGAACATCCCGATTGGTATTATTGGATTCGTGAAAACATCAAGGACAGAAAACCGCATCATCACGACGAGACAGAGTATGGTAATCCGATTTTCTCGCAGAGTGAATTAAAAAAAATCATAGCGGATGTTGATAACGGAAAGTATGATAATCTTATACCTCCGCATAATATTTATCGCGATATGTTTACATTACCTCCGAAACCAGAAAATACTAAAATTCAGAAGGGAAGATATGTCGGTGCACTGGATGATGGTACGAAAGTTCGCATCCCTGGCGCCTTTGCCGATTGGCCCCCCCATGATACACAGCCGCCATGGGGAGACGTGACATATTTGAAAATATACGATCACCCGGATTTCAATTACATCGCATATAATACCCTCCGCATGTATGATGACAGACTTGCGCGTCCTGAAAATATTACCAGAGAACTTTGGGAAAAGATTGCCGAGATTATACCTCATTACCAGCATACTTTTGGAATTGATGGCGTCATGATAGATATGGGACATGCACTGCCGATGGATCTAAAACACGATATGATAAAACGAGCACGTGGTATTGATCCTGACTTTGCTTTTTGGGATGAGAATTTTTCAGTAACCGAGAAAAGCGTTACGGAAGGATACAATGCTGTCATCGGTTATCAATGGAGCGATCAGCATCATCCGGTGAAATTCAAAAATATGCTTAAGCGTTTCACAACGGAAGGATTTGCGCTTCCGTTCTTTGCCACAGCAGAAAGCCATAACACTCCGAGGGCGGCGGCACGAGAGGGTGGAGTTTTGTATTCAAAGTACGCATGGGCGTTGAGTAATTTCATACCTGCTGTTCCTTTTATTCATTCCGGATTCGAGCTTGGTGAGGAGTATCCAATCAATACCGGACTTGATTTCAAGAAGGAGGAGCTGATTAATTTACCGTCCGAAAAGCTTCCACTATTCAGTGAGTATGCGTATGATTGGCAGAACAAAAACCAGATCATAGATTGGATCCAAAATGTTTCAGCCGTTAGAAAAAAGTATCATTCATTGATTATTGGTTCTTCCATTGAGTCGTTTGTGTGGATTGAAACGAACTCAAAGGATACGATAGCTTTCAAAAGAAAATCGGAGAGTGAGAAGCATCAGCTATTGGTGATAGCAAATTCGAATATGCTTGAAAAAGTAGATTTGGCTTTGAAGGTAGATACAAATAAGAAAGTATTGGAAGATTTGCTCTCAGGAAAAGCATTCACAATTGAACATAATGTCCTCATCGGTAAAATGTTCCCAGGACAAGTTAGTGTTATTCTAATATGATAGACTCCAACACTGCATTGGTCCAACATTCCATTAATCCATTATTCCATAAAATAAATGTGCGGCAGATTTACTATAACAACGGACAGAGTAGAACTTGTACTTGAACGATTCAAAGCTGAAGTAGCGCCTGGTTTTGATGGGTTCAAACCCCGTTATAATGCAGCGCCGGGGCAATCGGTTCCGGTTATCGTATCAAAAGATGGTAAGCGCTACCTTACGAATATGTTTTGGGGATTCATCACACCATGGGGTGAGAAAGATAATGATTCAAACACTTCTCAGGCAAACATTCGGGATGATACAATCGAGAGAAATAAATTCTTCCGGGAACGATTATTAACTAATCGCTGTATCTTTGTCGCTGATGGATTTTATGAGTGGAAGAAACCCAAGGGTTACGAGAGTCTTGTTAGGGGCGAGAAATTACCAAAAGGTGTAAAGAAAATACCTTATCGCATCACAATGAAAAATAAACAACCATTTGCGCTTGCCGGTTTATGGCGTTCGATTGAAGTAGAGGAGAAAAAGATTGTAACTGCGGGGATCATCACCACAAGTCCGAACGAATTAATGAAACCAATTCATAATAGGATGCCGGTGATATTAAATGATAACGATTTAAAGCTCTGGCTTGAAACTGGTGTCAAAGATTTCGAAACACTCTACGATTTGTTAGATCCCTATCCTGAGAATGAGATGGATGCGTATATTGTTTCGTATGCGGTAAACAATAGTCGTGATGATACATCGGCATGCATTGAACCGGCAGGATAACGATTTACGACTCACTTTCAGGATTGATTCGACAGTGGAAATGATTCGCATATTGACATGAGCTTAAATATAACATCGATTTTCATCTCCACGAGCATACTGTTAGCGTTAATCTAATGGCGTTTCATCATAAATTGATAGAATAGATGACAATCCTCTTGCTACTCCCGAATATTTTTCTTATATTTTTAAGCTGAAATAAAGCTTAATGCTATTATTTGGTGAGGAACCCGTAGCTCAGCTGGTAGAGCATCGCCCTTTTAAGGCGAGGGCCGTTGGTTCGAATCCAACCGGGTTCACAAAAACGCCGTATCAATTTGAATATCAAGCTTTTTTCTACTTTATCCTTTTGAATTTTGATATAATTTGCGCGAGTGGTGGAACTGGCAGACACACCATCTTGAGGGGGTGGCGCCCGGAAGGGCATGCGAGTTCAAGTCTCGCCTCGCGCACTGAAAATATCAAAAAACACTTGACTTTCTCCTTCTTCCTTCATATCTTCAATTAGTAATTATGGCTAAGAGGACATTACTTTACATATTTTTTGTTCTATTTTTATCGGGAATTCTTCTCGCCGATGTCATTAAATCCGGATTGATACAGGCATCGAGCGATGGTAATAATGTTACCATCACGTGGGTAACTGAGAACGAGGCGAATGTTGTCGGTTTTGAAGTTCTACGAAGCACGAGTTACTCAGGTGGATTTGTTGCCATTTCTGATTTGATTACTCCTAAAGGTCCCTCAGGTTATGAGTTTGTAGATACATGGGCATTCAGAAGAACGACGACTGTATATTATTACCGGATAAAAGTAAAATTTGCTGACAGCGAAAGCTACTTCCCGGCATTGAACGAAGCACCTATTACAGTTTATCATAATGTATCCGGCGTACGTCGTACATGGGGAAGCATCAAGGCGATGTTTCGGTAAATATCTATTTCATGAGTTTTATTTCATCTGAAGAGCGAAAATTTCAATCGCTCTTTTTTTATTCAATCAATTATTAATAAATGTTAGTTAAGAAAAAGATAATCCTCGCGTCTCGTTCCCCACGCAGACAAATTTTGTTGCGGCAAATCGGGTTGGAATTTATCGTTCAGGAAAGTGGAGTCGATGAGGATTTCGAGCACATCCAGGCGCCGCTCGATCATGTAAAGATACTATCTCATCGGAAAGCTGTTGAAGTCGGGAAAAATATTGAGAATGGTTTTGTTATCGGAGCCGATACGATTGTTGAACTTGATGGAAATATATTGGGAAAACCAGCCGACGAAAAAGATGCCATTAACATGCTTCGTACACTAAGCGGAAGAACGCACAGGGTATTTACCGGATTTACTATACTGGATAGACCTTCGAACTTGGCGTTGACAGATCATGCGGTAACAGATGTAACGTTTAGACTATTGACTAACGACGAAATTGAAGAATACGTCCGATCGGGATCACCCATGGATAAAGCTGGCGCTTATGGAATACAAGATGATTACGGGGCAGTCTTCGTTGAAAAAATCGACGGATGTTTTTATAATGTAGTTGGATTTCCATTGGCAAAGTTTTATCTTGCTATGCAACAATTTCAAGAATCATTAGGAATTTTGTAAGGAGCTGCTATGGACAGAAAAATAAGAGTATTAGTTGCAAAAGTCGGGCTCGACGGTCATGATCGTGGCGCAAAAGTCATTGCTGCCGCCCTTAGGGATTCCGGTATGGAAGTAATTTACACAGGTCTCCGGAAGACGCCAGAGATGGTAGTTGAAGCGGCTCTTCAAGAGGATGTTAATGCAATAGGTGTCAGCATATTAAGCGGCGCGCACATGACGATATTCCCCCGTATACTCGATCTAATGAGAGATAAAGGGCTTAAAGATGTCTTACTCTTCGGAGGAGGAATAATACCGGATCAAGATATCCAAGTGTTAAAGAAAAAGGGGGTCGGAGAATTATTCACACCTGGCGCATCGACAATAGACATAGTTGCTTACGTAAAAAATTGGGTTACAGTAAATATTCAGTATTAAGATTTCGAACTTAAATCTCTTCATCAAGCCAGATTCTTGGCTCGACTTGTATTTGTTCAGTTTCTTCGTCGAGATCTTTTGGTTCCTCTTTTATCTGTGTTGTCTGGATTTGTATACCTTCAGGTGAAAATCCGAAAAGGTCATCAACAGAAAACAACGCATGATAATCTTTTTCAGAAAATAGTGATGCAAATCTTTTAGCCAATTCTTCTAATCGTTTTAGGTAATAACCGACATTCTCATCCCTGAAATTCTTATCCCAGTCAATAGCGGCTTTATACTGATCAAATCCTTTGATGCTTGTATCATCACCCGTAATGTAATACGATATTTTATCTCCTTGTTTCCAATTCATTCCCGAGTTGATTGCTACTTCATAGCTTGCCGAGCGGTACCGGTCACCCCGATTAACGGATTGTGTGTACTCATCATAGGTATCTCGGAGAATTTCTATGCGGGCAAAATCCTGGATGCTCAGTTTGCGCTCGACAATTGCTTTATTGCAGTCGATGTAATAATCGTGGACAGAGGTAAAATTTAGATTCATTATGGCTGAGATGCACTGAGTAATGAATTCGCGGCCGAATCTCTCGATATTTCTCGGTATAAGGGATGACCCTTTTATTGTTACCTTACCGTCATATCCTAAAAGTACGTAGTTATTCTTTTTATAACTCAGCATTCTTTTATATCTATCATTCATCTGCAAAGTTATTCCCGAAGGAAGGCATCTGGCAATATTCTTTAACAATTCCTTTTCCTTTGTTTCAGTATTGACAGCTACAGGAGGGACAAAACATATACTGTTGGAATCAATCTCGATCACTTTGCCATTCAAAGAGGTTATTGCAGACATAAGTTGACGAAGCATATCTTGCCTTGCCTCTCCAATAGTCCGTGCGGCTTTATAATCGTTAAAAAGTGCACGGCTGTTCCCAATATATGCATAGAATGAATTTATCAAGACCTTAAGCCCTATTTCAGTTGCTTCACTTGTGACATTAGAATACGAGTTGTCTGCTATTTTAACTTGTCTTTTAAGATCACTGAGATGATCCGTTAAGCCGTTCAATATTTTCGGGAATGCACCGAGTGTGTCATTCTTCGGTACAATATTATGTGCTAATATGATTGATGGGTAGATTGATTCTATATCGAGATCGATAATCGGTCCAAGTAGACCTCTGTAAAATATTTCTGAACCCCCAATCTGAGGTTGAGAACCGATTTCCGGGCGGGGAATAGAATGCTTCTGCCGGATATATTCTCGGAGTAATAGAGATTCGATTTTATTGTTAGAATTCAAACGTGTTACTGTCGCATAATTAAACGGCAACATTTGAGTTTGGTGGAAATAATCCGGTGACAGGTAATCACTGAGTAAACGTATCTCGCGCACATCATCGATACTGGATTGGACAAGATTATCGGGTTCGTTGTCACTGTACCAGCTTACACGATCCGGTGATATATATAAACGATCTACTTTTGAAATACCGAAATGTTGTGCCGCATGTTCTAGATTATAATTGTCTAATTCGTGTTTCGTTGAATCGTACGATTGCAATAATGTGGCAGTATCGATTACGTGTCTGCCAACGATCTCATATGGAATGTAGTTTGCCGTTCGTTCTCCGTACAAAGAACGCGCTTCAGAGTGGTGGGGAATTGATCCGTCTCTGCCAATATTGAATTCCAAGCCGTGGATTTCACATCTTGTCATCAAATAGTGAATATGTTTATCGATGCTATTATGTCCTTCAATAACGTCCGCATCTTTTTCCTGCAATACTTTAATCAGATCGAGAAGCATTTCTTTCTCTGATTTTCTCTTTCCAGTAATCTGATATTCCCATCCATGATTATCGGACAATGCAATTGCAACAATGCGATCTTCCTCGCGGTTTGGATTGCTGATTTTGAAACCGTGCTTTACATAGGTTTTAATGCTAAGCTGAATTCGGTGCAGGTCATCGAACTTCATTCCTTTGAAAAGTGTACGGCCGCTTTGCTTCAAGAACTGGGCAACCGGGTCGGTGCGGACACGAAGAACCGGCATCTCGGTATATGAATCTATTTTCTGCGGCGCGTTTTCATTATAACGCTCCAAACAATGGCGGATTGCATCCCACATATCCAACCAACCGTTAAATACGCATAGATAACGGTAGTAGTTCTCTCCTGTAAGTTCCTTAATCCAATGCTTCTTTGGGTAATCGCTTAGGTACTTTTGATTCGATAGAAAGAAAAAAGGGAAAAACTCTATTTCATTAGAGATAATTCCCTCTGGATTTCTGATGAACATTTTTACCGTGCGTTCGCTCGCTGGATGTACGGCTACAATCTTTTCTTCTTGATTAGCACCGTATATTAGTTGGTTCATCACATTGTAATATCACTTTTTTCTTGCACGCTCTAGGAACGGCTCAATAATGTCCATAGGCAAGGGGAATATGATCGTAGAATTTTTATCAGCGCCGATTTCAGTGAGAGTCTGCAAATATCTTAATTGTAATGCAATCGGCGTTTCACTGATGATTCTCGCAGCGTCTGAAAGTTTCTGACTTGCTTGAAATTCGCCTTCAGCATGAACAACTTTTGCCCTGCGTTCACGCTCAGCTTCTGCCTGCTTTGCCATTGCGCGCTGCATTTCGATCGGAAGATCGATTTGCTTCACTTCAACATTAGATACTTTGATGCCCCATGGTTCGGTGTGTTCATCGATTATTTGCTGAAGCATACGATTGATTTTATCACGCTGTGCGAGAAGCTCATCAAGTTCTGATTGTCCTAAAATGCTCCTGAGAGTCGTTTGTGATAGCTGAGAGGTAGCAAACAGGAAGTTCTCGACTTCCACTATGGCTTTTTCCGGTTGCACAACACGAAAATATAATACTGCATTGACCTTTATCGAGACGTTATCTTTAGTAATAACGTCTTGGGGTGGAACATCTAAAACAACAGTCCGCAAACTTACTTTCACCATACGATCGACAAGCGGGATCAGAAAGATGATACCCGGACCTTTAGTAGCAATAAGTCTGCCTAATCGAAATATGACTCCGCGTTCATATTCACGCAAAACTCGGATGGCGTTTGAGAGAATGATGATGCCAAATATTATTATCATTGTAAAAAATATCGATACAGCTTCCATGGATTCCTCCAAATTGGTTTATGATTCTGATTTTCTGACTTTTAATTTAAGATTAACAATCGATTCAACTTTAACTTTTACGCCTTTCTTTAGGTTTCCATCAAGACTTGTCGCATTCCAGATTTCTCCATGTACTTTTACTGTTCCCTCTGGGCGGAGGTCTTGACTAACCTCACCGATTTCACCGATGATTCCTTGCACACCTGTTGTCGGCTTGCGTTTTTGCGCTTTAATTCCCATACCAATAGCAAATGCGAAGAATGCAACAGTTATCAATATAGTTATTGCGATAACTTCCCATGATATTGAAACAAACTCTAACATCGAATCAGTTTGTATAAGCATAATCGACCCTAATGCTAAAGAAATAACACCGCCTATGGTTAAAAGTCCATGGCTTACGATTGTAATTTCCAAAAGAAAGAGAACAATTGCAAATAGAATTAAAGCCAAGCCGGCATAGTTAATCGGGAGGGTATGCATTGAATAAAATGCTAATACGAGACAGATAAATCCGACAATACCGGGAAGAATAGATCCTGGATTGTATAGTTCGAACAATAATCCGTAAATGCCAAGCATCATTAGGATATACGCTATATTCGGATCACTGAGGATATCAAGTATCTTTTGCTGAAAGGTTTTTTCGATGTTTGTGATACTCGCATCTTTTGTATGAAGAATTCGTCTCCCTGAAGCTGTTTCAATTTCTCGATTGTCTATTATTGCAAGCAAAGATTTTAAATTTAACGCGATTGTATCGATAACGTTTTCCTTGAGCGCTTCCGTTTCTGTGATGGATATACTTTTGCGGACTGCATCTTCAGCCCACCGGATGTTACGATGACGCTTCTCGCTTATTGTACGAATAAAAGCGGCGGCGTCATTTGTAGCTTTTTCCAGCATGATAGAATCTTTTTGTTCGCCGATTGTAATCGGATGAGCGGCGCCGATATTTGTTCCGGGTGACATCACTGCTATATGAGCCGCAAGTGTTATAAAAACTCCTGCCGATGCCGCTTGCGAGCCGGCGGGTGAGATATATACAACGATCGGTATGGGAGAATTCAAAAATTCCGATACGATTACTCGAGTTGATTTCAATAATCCGCCAGGAGTATTAAGTAAAACGACAAGACATTGTGCGTTTGCTTCCTCGGCTTTTTGAATGCTTTCATGAATGAAATCCGATGAAGCAGGATTTATGGCACCATCTATCGAGATTACGTAAACGTTGTTACTCTGTGCGATGATATTGGATGGCGCGATAAAAAGAAAAAGAATAACCGGGAGGTGAAAATATTTCTGAATGTGTTTTG
This sequence comes from Bacteroidota bacterium, assembly GCA_020056225.1. Classification (GTDB taxonomy): domain Bacteria; phylum Bacteroidota; class Ignavibacteria; order UBA10030; family SZUA-254; genus JAGVIE01. The sequence goes on along the minus strand of JAGVIE010000017.1, from coordinate 21,859 downwards.
AGAAGAAGAGCATATAAATAATAGCTTTATTCGATCTCAGTAGTTAGGTATATAAAAATATTTTCGGTTTCATTGTATCCGGCGCGCGAGCATTTGTGGAGAAACCGGATTCTGTATTGACGTACAATTAAATAAAAGTATAATTACACTAAACAGCGGAAAGGGTGGGATTCGAACCCACGGACCGCTTTAGACGGTCACACACTTTCCAGGCGTGCCAATTCAACCGCTCTTGCACCTTTCCGTTCGTTATTGTGAAATAAATATAGGGGAATTTCTTTAAAAAGCAAAACGCTCAGGTCGGGGGCTTACCTGAGCGCTTGGTTTGGTTTCTATCGGCACATAAAAACGATACCGATAGAGTGAAAAGATATTCATTAAAAATATGTTACAAATTTGCTGCTGAACTGTCAAGATTGCTTTTATTAAATTTATCTAATGATTTAATTAATAGTGTCCTAACCAAATATTAACAGTGATATATTCATTATATTTTCTAATCTAATAGTTTTGATTTCTTCAAAAAATGATTTATATTTGCAATAATCATTAATCTAGTCCAATCGAATTAATCCTTATTCGTTAAGACTTGAAAGCGTTTTCTCCTGATTTGGTGATAAAACATTAAGTTCTCGTATAAAGAAGACAATTTTCCAAATTCTCGGAACATCTATTTTTAATAATGGTCGTGAAATTACATTTTGCACATTTAATATCCATCCAACAAATCTCCTAAGGAATTACTGAGTATCTTAATGAAACATAACTTTATTTTGTTTTATTTTTTCATTTATTCCATTACTGTTTTTAGTCAGCAAGATGATGAATCAATTAGGTCGTTATCGAAGATAACCGATAAAGATCAGCGTCAGGTTGTCAATGTAGGTGATTTACAGCTTACTGTGACAAATTACGGAACCATAGGTGCAAGAAATGCATATTGGCCCGAACAATATTCAGCAGAATATCCCCGTGGATCGGGTATTGAACATCTCTATCAGGGTGGTGTATGGTTCGGCGCTTATTCTCGTCTCAGGGGGCGTGCCGCAGTGTCAACCGGTGCAACAGATTGGAGCCTTAGCGGAGTTAGCGGAAGACATTATGAGTTCACTTCGGAGGAAGGGTCTGGGATTATCAAAAGGTCAATCGATCCATTCTCAGGTTTACCAACCGATGGCGCTGTGAGTGATCTGGATTTCATTTGTGAATACACTGATAAATATGTGCGTGACCCGCTTACCGGTGATACCATACCGTACCATCTACCGTTGGGATTGAAAGTCAAACAAGAAAGTTACGCATGGAATTTACCCACAGCCGATTTTTTTGTAATACTAAGTTACACTTTCTATAACGAGGGATATAAAGATCCTTATTCACAAAAAGTTGTCATAGATACTCTGGATTCTGTTTACGTTGGATTGTGGAACAATTTTGTCGTTAGGAATACTAACTTTGTCCGACCGGGCAGTTCGGGATATTTCAACGTAGCCGCGGGATACGATTCAGTAAGAAGGATGGCGTACGCATTCGATTTTGATGGAAATAATCAAGGTCCACCTGCGAGCAGTTATATCGCTATGAGTCTACTTGGCGTGAGTCCTTTCCCAAAAACAATCGATTCACTTCGTGATTTGTCGACTAAAACATATTTCAACGCCTGGAAATTTAGAACATCAGTAGGAGACCAAGAATTCTTTTCTCCTTCTCTTGATGATGAAGACCTAAATCGATGGATGAATCGATATGCAAGAATGACAACCTCTATGTCAGCTTCGAAAATAGCTACTCTTAGAACCGCACCGACTAATGCGACGTTATTACTCTCTACCGGACCTTTCATAACCATGTATCCTCACGATTCTCTGAAAGTAATATTCGCAATTGTTACTGCTAAAAAATATGGACAGGATCACGCAAGATATGACTATCCGGAACAGAGAGCTACATTGTTTAATAATCTTGGATGGGCGCAGAAAACTTATAACGGAGAAGACCTAAACGGTAATGGTATTCTTGACGAAGGCGAAGATTTTAACGGAGATGGAAAATTGACTCGCTATAGCGTATCCCAACCTCCACGACGTCCGAAGGTGCGCGCTGAAGTTGCAGATAATAGTGTGATAATTTATTGGGATAAAATTACATCTGAAGAATCTGTAGATCCTGTAACACAAGCCAAAGATTTCGAAGGGTATAGAGTATATCGCAGTAATGCAGGGGTGGATATAACTACGCCGGAAAATTTCCTTAGCGACATGGCTCTTGTAGGTGAGTATGATATTGATACGAATAATATTGGATATAATACAGGTTTCTCCAGAGTTAAATTGGATGAACCTAAAACTTTTCCTGAGGATACCAATAAATATTGGTATAGATTCCCGCCGGTTGATATGAATCTGACTCACCTAAATGGCTGGCAGTATATGTATGGAGTTGCGGCTTTTGATACAGGATCTCCGCCGGATAATGAAAGTCCTAAATCTATTGTGAGGGTTATCTCCGGTACTAAGCCTAATTCGAAAAAATCGACCGATATAGGTATTTATCCGAATCCTTATTATGCCAAAGCATATTGGGATGGCAGTACCGGCGGCGAGAGAAACAGAAAAATTATTTTTTTTAATCTCCCGGCACGATGTGAAATACGGATATATACATTGGCTGGAGATATTGTTGCAAATATCGATCATGATGCATCGACATACGATGGCTCAGATATAGACTGGTTCACTAAATTTGAAACACTGCTCGCTCCTCCCCAGTTTTCGGGCGGTGAACATGCGTGGGATTTGATATCACGGTACGATCAAGCCATTGCAACCGGCTTGTATCTCGTTTCGGTAAAAGATAATGAAACGGGCGATGTTCGAATAGGAAAATTTTTGGTAGTTAAATGATCTATAATCACGATGAAATATTATTTTTAATTTTATCATATAAAAAAGGAGATTTACAATGAAGGTTTTGTTAAGAGTTCTATTAATGATATTTGTCTTGGCGACTATCGCCGACGCACAGTATCCTTACCGCAACATACGTGATATTCAGTATCGACCAAATGATTCATTGTTAGTTGCCGACCAGCTTCAGAATGTCGGTACAAGATGGACTTTGCAAGGTGCAAATTATTTTGGAGATACAGTAAGAATTGTTGGTGTGTGTGTGATACCTGCAAAAGTTTTTACTTATACATCTATCGGTTATAATTTGGTACTTGCCGATACAGGATACAATGGTGCTTTTAGTCATATATTTGTAAGACCCAATCTAAGTTCTACAACCAATCCATCTGATTCAGTTTATTATGCTAGCATGCTTGGTGTTCAGCCAGGTGATATTGTTGAGATTACAGGTCCGATTACAGAATTCCCTTCAAGCTCCATGAATAGCATGTCTCAAATAGTACCTAACAGAAGTTTGACCTATGATATTATCGGTCAACAGGAGCTTCCACCAATAACAAATTCGGCAGTCGGAGATTTTTATCGTGGTCTTTATCAAAGCTCATATCCTAATGGCGTCAAATATACAACAGGTGAGCCGCTAGAAGCGAAGTATGTGGAATTAACAAACTTAACGGTTGTATCAAGATTAAGTACCGGTTATGGAGTCTTAATAGTTGATGCTGAGGGGAACAACATCGCCACCTATGACGCATCAAAATGGTTCACAACGCGAGTCCATAAAGATCCAACGTCAACTTACGCTCATCCCGCAGATTTTTCACAAATTGATACTCTTAGAGGTTGGATAACGCCAGTCTCAGGACAACAGAATAATTACGGATATAACATTGCACCTGTATACCCGGGTGATATGGTGCTTGGTGTGAGTCGTCCTGCGATTTCGAGAGTGTATCGTTATCCTGTGATTGTTACACCCGATAGCACGCCGAGAATCGAAGCAGTTATAAAACAATTACCTCTTGGTTCCACAATAGCATCTCGATTAATATATTACAGCGTGAATGATGGACCATACAACATCGACACTATGTTAGCAATTAGCAGCGATACTCTCTACAGCGTAAATATTCCCGCTCAGTCCATCGGCACTGATGTTAAATATTTTATAAAAGTAACTGATATTAACGGATATTATTCGATTTCCGCAAACGGCGCCGGTGGTGCTATCGGTACTGATACATCTAAGGGACTTTATTTCTATAAAGTCACTGATGGTGTTCTGACTATTCATGACGTTCAGTATACAACATTCACTAACGGCAGGAGTCCATATGTTGGTGCGGTAACAACGATTCGTGGTATCGTAACTTCCGATACAAGCGACTATGGACTTGCCCCGATAAATAACCGTGGTGTATCTGTATGGCATATGCAATCAGGTAATGGTCCGTTTAGCGGTCTGTGGTTTAATGGAATTATGGATACATTGTCAAGCCTGCAAAAAGGCGATAGTGTTGCGATCACAGGAACCATAACCGAATATCATAATTACACGAGTGATGTTACATGCCTCGATAACATCTCGGCAGTTGAAATATTATCTGTCGGAAATCCAATTCCCGATCCCGTTAAATTTACGACCGGAACATTCGGCTCGTTGGTGAGTAATGGAGATTTTAATGCCGAGCCATGGGAAGGTATGTTGGTTGAATTCGATACTGTTGAGGTGACTAATCTGAATCCAACATATCAGGTATTCACAGAATATAACGTTGATGATAAAACAGGTGAAATCACTGTTCTGAGAGATGGTAAGAATACATACTCAACCGTTGAAGGAGATACAATTTATCCGGGAACAACAATCCTTAAGACCGGTGATAAATTTGCAGGATTGAGAGGAATTCTCCACTACAGCTACAACCGGTACAAGGTTGCTCCAAGAACAAACGCAGACTATGGAACATATCTGCCGTTGAGTGTTGGGGAAGAAACATTTAAACCACTGCCGGCTGTTTACGAATTGTCGAATAACTACCCGAACCCGTTCAATCCGAAGACAGTTATTGAGTACGGACTTCCCAGAGCGGATTTCGTCACTCTAAAAGTTTATAATATTTTAGGACAGGAAGTCGCAACTCTGAAAAACGAAATCCAGAAAGCCGGTCGGTATCATGTTACATTCGACGGCTCGAAACTTTCTTCTGGTATTTATTTCTATCGTTTACAAACAAGTAATTTCAATCAAGTTAAAAAAATGATGTTAGTGAAGTAAATGTCAAGAATATTCGTATCCGTAATATTTGTCTTTCTGGCAGCTCTGATCTTTCTGAGCTGTCAGAAAGATAATCCGGTTAGTCCCAAACAGAACGTACCGCCTAAAACGTTTTTGTGGATTCAGATTGATACGTCGAAGCAACTCGCTCCGGTAATCAGCAGACAGTCGGTAAAATGGTGGGGCGAGGATCCTGATGGAATCGTAAAGGGATTTTTGTTCGCATTCTACAAAACCGATAGTGTCCCCGGCAACCAAATCCCCGATACTTTGGGCTACACATGGGTGACTGCGAATGATAGTCTCGTTTCATTCCCATTGCTATCTGCGAAAGAGCGTTTCACTGTAATCGTACGGGCTGTAGACAACACTTTAAAAGATTCCATCAGTGTCGGTGGAATAGTAAGATTGAATTCACAGCCGTACTGGGACAAAAACCGCAACAATATTTATGACGGTGACGATTTACGGTTACCCAACTTGAAGTACGCAATCGACCCAACCGGTGCGACGCAGATATTCTCTATTAAAAATTCACCGCCGACAGTTGAATTTTCCAAAGATCCTTTCGATCCTACAAAAACCATTCAGCAGCCGGATACGACATATACAGTTGCAACATTCACTTGGACAGGAGACGACATAGATGGTATTAATACTCTCAAGGCATACAGGATAAATCTTAATAATCCAGGTGATTCAGCTTCATGGTTCGAGTTCTCATCTTCGCACACGATGGTAACATTAGAGGTTCCTCGATTAAGATCGGACGGCGCTACAGGAGTAGTCGATGCGGATGTTTACTCCGGGTCTTTCCCGATAATGAAAAAACTCGGAACCGTACAGGGGTTGCATCTCGATGATACAAACAAAATTTACCTTCAGGCGAAAGATTTGGCTGGTGAATACAGTCCTATGGTTTCTTTGCCGGATGGAAATAATACCTGGTATGTACGTAAACCAAAGAGCAGTTTACTTACTATTGTTAACTATGATCTGCCAGTACCGGACACAGCAATCATTCCTTTTTATCGATCTGCATTTGCAGCAATAGATGCGTTCCCCGGTGTATCCTATCCGAGAAATCTTGGAAATTTCGATGTTCTGGATATACGCCGAGGTACAACTGATAAAAATGTGGGTGAGTTAGTACCACCAAATCTCAATCCGGCATTCGTGAGAACGCTCATGCTGTATAAATACGTTTTTTGGTTCACAGATTATATTCCGGACAACTGGGCACATGTACATTCGATAGCACAATATCCTTTATATCTTTACACGGGTGCAGGAGGTAAAGTTTTATATTCGACACGCTTCGGATATTACCTCGGTGATCCTCGAGGTTCATTAGTCGATTTTGCCCCAGTCGATAGGATTATAGATACACTATATTCCACCCGTGTTCCGAACGATTGGCCCATTGATCCTTCTACAGATGCCGATTCCTTCCCCCGGCTGAGATTCACCCCGACGTTAAACTCAGGCGGAGCCTATACAATTTTCGTCAGAGATTTTATTAAAGAAGCCGGCGCCGATTACATCTATTCAATACCTCCCGACACTACCATTACTATGCCTGGGACAACTCTTAAATGGCGTAAACGAATAAACATAGGTGTTATCGATGTGAATAGACAATTTGTCTTCTTGAGCTTACCCCTTCACATAATGAACGGTTATGAACAAAGGTGGCCCTCAAAACCGCCGGGAGATGGACTTGGTGTTCCAGCTTTTCTGAAACGTGTTTTCATAGATGAATTCGGCGGATAATGAAAAAATTGATATCGCATCGGAATAGATTTATGAGAGTATTAATTTCCATTATAATATTGCTTGCCTTCGTTCAACCTGCTTACCCGCAATCAAAAGGAACCATAAAGGGTACTGTCGTAGATAAAGCATCAAATGATCCACTTCCCAGTGTGAATGTTGTTATAAAAGGCTCTTACTACGGCGCCGCAACCAACATTGAAGGGAATTTTACCATCGCTAATATTAATCCAGGGTCATATACTGTCGAAGTCAGTCTCATTGGCTATAAGACAATGCAATATACAGGTATAAAAGTAACTGAGGGAGAATCGACTACACTAAACGTCAAGATGGATGGGACAGTACTTTCATTAGGACAAGAGGTTATCATTATAGGAGAAAAGCCACTCTTCAATATCGAAGAAACATCGAGCCGGCGGTCGATTACAAGCGAAGATATTCAGGTAACGGGTGTGAAAGATGTGAAAGATGTTGTATCGCTTCAGACTGGAGTTGTACAATCGGATAATGAGATCCATATACGCGGCGGTCGTAGTTACGAAAATGCTTATCTCATCGATGGCATCTCTGTACAAGATCCTCTTGCAGGTCAGGGATTTGGTTTGCAGATCGCACCACAGGCAATAGCTGAGGTAGAAGTACTCACCGGTGGTTATAACGCGGAATATGGACAAGCAACTTCAGGCGTTGTCAATATAACAACAAAAGAGGGAGCAAAGAGTTATTCAGGTGCCGTGGCTCATAAAAGAGATCACTTTGGATTCAATAATGACACAAGATCGAATTTTAACACCGATATATATGAATTTAATCTTAGCGGACCTGAACCGATAATGACATATGCTCTGCCGGCAATCGGATTGACAATTCCGGGAAGTCTGAGCTTCTTTTCAAATTTTTCAGCTAATTTTTCAGATGGCTATACACGCTGGGTAGAAACGCTTGCCGGTGGAAGACCGGTTGGTTATGCAGCATTCGCACCGGAGGGATTATATTCTACTATACTCGGCGGCACAAAATATTCACCCAGAAGAAGCAACAGTTATTCAGGTCTGACGAAATTAACTTATAAACCTGAAGCAACTATGAAATTATCATACGCGTTCAGCAAATCAATCCAGATCGATCAGAATTCACAAACCGTGCAGGCAACACTGGATCGCGTAGAACCGAATCCCGGGTACCAGTTTCTCTTTCAGAAAATTCCCGATAATGCGGCTACTTATACTCAGATAAACACCCAGCATAGTCTAAGTTGGACTCACACTCTAAACACAAAAACTTTTTATGAAGTTAAGATGAGTTTGTACACTGCTCATGTACGAGGTGATGCGAATAAAAAAGCTACGTATCCCGATAAGCCATTCGGTGATTATATTGAGCCTAAGGATATTGTTTCTTATCCGGTGGAATATTATTACCCGAATCCCGGCTCGCTTGATACTATCAATGTTATACCGGGTGATGGATTCTATGAATATGGAAGTCCGACTTCATGGAGAGATCATTATCTGAAAGAATCAACATTCAAATTTGATTTTTCAACCACACCGACCGAAAAGCATAAAATAAAAGCAGGAATAGAAACCCGGTTTCAAGAGATGCAGTTGATCGATATTGTACAGCCATGGGTGAAGCCGCTCGGGTTCGATAATGATATATATAAAGTATTTCCTGCGTACGGCGCTCTTTATGGTCAAGACGGAATAACTATGAGCGGGATGATTTTGAATTTTGGATTACGTCTTGATTATTGGATCCCAGGCAAATATGTTGATGATGCGATTGAATCCGGGGCGGCTGTTCTTGTTCCGCAGGCAATCAAAGATCAATACACAAAAGATAGTTATAAATGGTTCGGAAGATATTGGAAAGCGCGTATAAGTCCGCGACTTGGGATTTCACACCCGATCACGGATAACCAAACGCTCTTTTTCTCGTATGGACATTTTTCAAAATTGCCAAGACCGCAATTTGTTTACTCAAAGCTCAGCGGAACGAAATCCCGTTCGTCGTTCCAGACAATCGGTAATCCAAATCTCAATCCAGAGACTACAGTCGCATATGAGCTGGGCCTCAGAAATCAGCTTACAGAGAATGATGTCTTTTCGGTAACTGCATATTACAAAGATATCTTCGATTATATAACAGCGAAACAATTTCGAGCTATCATATCAGGTACGACTCGCGGTTTATATACGATTTATATTAACCAGGATTATGCCCGAATTCGTGGTATTGAGTTGGAGTATAAAACGCGAATCGGGAAAATGTTCAGGGCGACATTGTCGGGTTCTTACAGTATCGCGACCGGAAAAAGTTCTGCCGCAAACGAGAACGTCTACAACATTCAGCAGGGCGTTGAAGAGAATCTGAAAGAGAATTATGTTGTCTGGGATAGACCATGGCAGACGTCGGCAAATCTGAATTTTAACATTCCCAAAAATGAACCTTTGTTCGCATTCGGAAGAGGCATTCTCGATGATTATAATGTTTATGTCAGGTTATTCTTTCAATCAGGGAAGAGATATACGCCGCAGAAATTTTATCGTTATAATCCGACAACCGGCAGACCTGAGTATCAGTCTGATAGAACAAAGCTTTATGAACAAATCGGAAGCAATTGGTTCTATACCGACTTGAACTTTGAAAAATATTTATCGTTTGATTTAATAAAATTAGTTTTAAGCTTTGAAATCCAGAATGTATTCAACAATAAAAATGCTCAGATAATCAATCCAATAACCGGAACCGCATATGAATACGGTCAAGTAACACCGACAGATTGGAACGATCCGTTATATCCTGATTTAACCGCGCCGTTGGACCCATATCCGTATAATCCGGCTCGTTATCTAAATCCCCGTACATTCAAACTCGGTTTATCTCTTAGGTTCTAAGGCATCAGGAAAATGATTATTATGAATGTAAAAAAGATAATAGAAAGATTGATGAAGTTTAGATATAGCATTCCTATAATTTTACTTTTAACGCTTAACGCGCAACTCAGCGCTCAATTGATTCCCAATTTAGGCGGACAGCGTGTTGGCATATCGGCTTTTCAGTTTCTTAAAATCGGTGTCGGCGCGCGCGCAACTGCATTAGGCGAATCGTTTGTGGCTATAGGCAACGATGCATCATCACTCTATTGGAATCCCGCAGGATTATTACAAGCCGATGGAAATCAAGTGATCTTATCGCATACACAGTATGTTGCAGATATTAAACATGAATTCTTCGGAGCAACTTATAAATTGACTCCATCGGATATTGTCGGAGTCAGTATTATTTCTCTATCGATGAACGACATGCCTGTAACGAACGAAACTAACCCGCACGGAACAGGGGAGATGTTTAAATACGGCGATCTCGCTTTTGGTGTAACATACGCAAGACAGTTAACCAATCAATTCAGCTTCGGCACTACTATCAAATATATCGAAGAGACTCTTGATATTTTAAAAATGCGGAGCGTGTTGGTAGATATAGGAACATATTACTGGACTGGTTTGGGAACTGTACGTTTTGCTGTTGTTGTCACAAATTTTGGAGGTAACGTATCGCCGTCGGGTAGTGTGAACCTTTTCGAAGATTCTACTGTTACTGATTTCCGATCATTCTCACCACCGACTTTATTCAAGGTCGGTATCGCATTCGAACCATATCAGTCTGAATTGCACAAAGTAACATCATCTATACAATTAAATCACCCTAATGATAATGTTGAGAATATAAGATTAGGCACAGAATATACATGGAATGACATGTTATCTCTTAGACTCGGTTTGAAGCGCACATTCGGAGAGCAATTGCTCGGAAAGGATGGCTCTTCAGAGGACGATTTTACATGCGGTTTCGGAGTCATAGTGCCGGTAAGTTTTTCAAAGATGAATGTCGATTACAGTTTTGCCAACTTCAACAGGTTGGGCGGCGTACACAGAATTTCTTTATTGTTCACTTACTAAATGATTTATGAAGATCAAGCAGTCATATATAACGATAATATCAATTCTAATTTTTCTTTTATTGATTACCGGATGTACCGGAGACGAGAAATATCCGATAAATAAATTGGTTAGTGTTTCGTACAACAGCGTAAACGATACTTCATACGTTGAAATCACGCCCTCATTTACTGGCTTTAATAATCCTACCGCAATTCTCGCAGGCAACGATCAACTGCTTTACATAGCCGATAAGAATAACAATAGACTTGTCCAGATGAATGAAGCCGGGATCATTCTGGAAACTCGTGAGATTTTACAACCCATAGCTATAGCGCAGGATCTTCGGCTCGATCTTTTAGTATCGGGGGAAATATATTATCCCGCTTCAGGCGATACGATAGGCGCTATATTTAGGATACATCTCTATGAGGCGGCACATCATCTCGCTCAGGCACAGATTGAAACAGTATGGATTGAGCCGTCAAAACCTAACAGGAGATTCACCGGTATTGGCGTATTGCTTGAGAACCAATATTTTGTAGCGTGCGACGGTCCTGATAATTCAAGCTTTATAGATCCGGATAGTAAAGTGATTTGGTTCGATAAGAACGACAATAAAATCACGACCCTAAGTGATCTGACGACCCGTGCCGGATCCGGGATAACGGATATCCTCAGACCGACTGGCATTGCAATGTTCCCGAACAGCAACGATTTTGTGTTAACTCAAAGCTCAGTTAATGGTACTATGCCGTACTGTGCGCTGTGGATGGTCTATACGAAACTCCCCGATGAAGGGTGGAATCCGAAGTTCAATCCAACTAAACCGGAAGAAAAGTATCGCGATTTCATTAAGCCGAACCGCTTTGTCGAACCGTCAGCGCCGGTAATTGGTGGATCGTATGCAGACATATTTATCATAGATAGCAAACTGGATTCATTGGTAAAATTCGATCGGAGAGGGAATTTCAAATCCGAATCTTTCGGAGCGGCTGCCTTGAAGTTATTAGATAGACCGCCTTTGAAAAATCCGAAAGGTGTTGCATTCAAAGTCAAGACATTGTATATCGCCGACAGCGGCAACGATATGATCCGGCGATTCCGGCTCTCTACCGATAAATAATTATCTTAAATGTAAAGATTCATCTAAGTCATCAAAATCTTTTTTTATTTTATTGAAGATAATTCCTTTCCATAACAGGAAAATATTCTATTAATATTGATTGAACTTCGATGATTAAATCAATCTTATCACTAATATTCTTTTGCCAGCTACTTCTAATTGCTCAGCCGAAGGAAACGTCATCGGTTGTTGCAACATATTCCATAGTAGCATGGGATTCATCCACGGGTGATTTAGGTGTAGCCGTACAATCCAAATTTCTTGGCGTTGGGGCGGTCGTTCCTTATGCAAAAGCAGGCGTTGGCGCGATTGCTACACAAGCTTTTGCCAATACTACATTCGGACCCAGAGGATTGGAACTTCTTGAAAGCGGCGAGACTGCACAACAAACCGTAGAACAACTGATACGAGAGGATACAAGTGCAGAATACAGACAATTAGGAGTTATCGATGCGCACGGAAACTCTTTCGCTTTCACAGGTCCGGGTTGTAATAATTACGCGGGACATCTTTACGGCTACACTTACACAGTGCAAGGCAATATTCTTGCCGGAAGAGAAGTTATTGTAGCAATGGCAAGAACATTTGAAAATTCCCCCGGCGATCTTGCCGATCGGTTGCTAAACGCTCTTGATGCAGGAGAAAAAGCAGGCGGAGATAAACGGGGCAGACAATCCGCCGCGCTTCTCGTTGTGCAGGATAAAGGCGGTTATGGAGGATTCAATGACAAGATGGTCGATATCCGTGTCGATGACGATTCTTTGCCACTCGTAGAACTGCGAAGAATATACAACCTATGGAAGGAAACATTTTTGTTCGATGCCCGTCTGAGGATGATCGCTGAATTGAACAGGAAAAAGAAATTCATTCGGGCAGATGAAGAGAAAAAAAGATTGACGGAGGAGCTTAATATTCAATTGCGCCTGAAACCCGACGATCCTGCTTTATTGAACAACATCGCATGGATCCTCGCCACAAATGAAATCGATTACGAGCGGGCATTGGAACTTGCCAAACGCGCAGTCAGGCTGGCTCCCGGTCAGTTATCTTATCTGGATACAATGGCGGAATGTTTTTTTCGGCTGAAGCATTATACCGAAGCTGTTGCGATAGAGGCGGAGCTTGTAACTAAAGATCCGACCAACGATGAATATTGGAAGCAACTACAACGATTCAAGGAAGCGAAACAAAAAGCGGGGAACTAATTGATAATGGCAGGATTGCGGGTTAGTTATATTTTGTTTATAGTGGCTGGAAGTTTATTCTTATTATTTGTAGCTGGATGTTCATCCGGTCACAGGAATATTCCGCCGCATGAAATCAATTTCAACGGAATCCGTCTATACCTTAGCAAAGACCAGGCACTTGCGATCATCCCAGCTCTAAAATGCTCGCCGGTTAACAGTAACAGCGATACTTGTTTATGGATATTGCCAGCTCAACAAAGAACCGGCAATTTACGCAGCATAGATAGAATTAAGTTAATTTTTCGGGATGATAAGCTGAAAGTATTCCATGTCTATTATTCACAACTCCTCGATTTCGAATTCAACAATCTTGAGAAAAATGTCAGACAAAAATACGGTTATCCCTTAAAAGACACAATGGCAACCGATTGGAAATACGATTCACTGCGGATCACGCTGACTACGAATCGAAGAGAACACTGGACACGTAAATTCAGGATATTCACGCCTGAGCTTGAGTTTCGAGAAGAAATTGAAGACTAATATTAATTGCTAAATTAGCAAGAGTCTTGCAACTCAATTGATAAATTAGTACATTAAAAAAGATTTTTTATAAGTTACATCCACGGAGAGGTGGGTGAGTGGCTTAAACCAGCGGTTTGCTAAACCGCCGTACGGGGTCAACTTGTACCGAGAGTTCAAATCTCTCCCTCTCCGCTTTAATGAATTTATTCATCTCGCTTCATCCCCACAAACGGGGATTTTTTTTATTCTATGAGTTATCTTAATCAAATACGAGTTCGTTTTGCTCCAAGCCCTACCGGCTATCTCCATGTCGGCGGCTTGCGGACTGCATTGTACAATTATCTTTTTGCAAGAAAGAACGGTGGTGTTTTTGTTCTTCGGATAGAAGATACCGACCGCGCCCGCTATGTGGAAGGAGCAGTTGAAAATCTAATCGTCACGTTGAAATGGTGCGGGTTAGATTATGACGAAGGTCCCCAATTGGGTGGAAATTACGGATCTTACATTCAATCGGAACGGTTGGAGATTTATAAAAAGCATATACAAATTCTAATTGAGCTGAAAAAAGCATACTATTGCTTCTGCACTCCGGAAAGAATCACTGAACTTCGCGACTCACAACAAAAGGTCAATCAACAGACCAAGTACGATAAGCTTTGTCTGCATCTTACGCAAAACGAGATTGAGGAAAAGCTAAAGAACAATCTGCCGCATGTTGTACGATTGAATATCGAAATCGACAAGAAAGTTATAGTCGAAGATATCATTCGCGGCAAAGTAGAATTCGACAGTAATCTGCTCGATGATCAGGTACTGTTAAAAGGCGACGGTTACCCGACATATCATTTAGCCAATGTCATCGACGATCATCTGATGAAAATCAGTCATGTTATCCGGGGTGAAGAATGGCTCCCATCCACACCGAAACATGTTTTGCTTTATGATGCATTCGGTTGGGAGAAGCCGGTCTTCGCGCATTTGCCCTTACTCCTTAATCCCGATAAATCTAAACTGAGCAAGCGGCAAGGTGATGTTGCCGTTGAAGATTACCGTTCAAAAGGATACTTGTCTGAATCGCTTGTGAATTTTGTAGCACTCCTTGGCTGGAATCCTGGTATTGAACAGGAAATATTTTCACTCGATGAATTAGTTGAACTATTTTCAATCGATGCTGTTAATAAGGCGGGAGCAGTGTTCAACATCGAGAAGTTGAACGCGTTCAATTTCGAGCATCTAAGAAAGAAAGACGATAGGGAAGTACTGCGTATTCTTAAAGACCTCCTTACCAAATCTAAATATTCAAATCATTCGCTTGCGGATGATACATTACTTCTAATCATCGAGGCGATGCGTCCGCGTATCTCTTTTGTGAAAGACATAATCGAAAACAGTCCATACTTTTTTGAACCACCTGAGTCGTACGATCAGGAAGTTATCAAGAAAAGATGGGAGGAAGATACACCCAATTATTTGAGAACTCTGGCTGAAGAATATTCACGATTGAATACTCCCTCAAAGGACGATTATGAGAAAGCATTACACAAAGCGGCAGAGACATGTGGAGTAGGAAACGGTAAACTTATTCACTCACTAAGGCTAGCTCTCTCAGGTGTGGGTGGAGGTCCGGGTTTATATGATATTTTATTTATATTAGGCAAAGAAGAAAGCATAAAAAGAATTTACACTGCGATTGAAAGAATCAAATAATGAGTACGAACGGCACTGATAGACAGTTGGACGAAAAAAATATCGATGGACCGAAGCCGGTAAACTTTATCAGGGAGATTATTGATGAAGATTTAAAGATGAACAAAAACAGCGGGAGAGTTCATACGCGATTTCCTCCTGAGCCGAATGGTTATCTGCATATCGGTCATGCTAAATCGATATGTTTAAATTTCGGTATCGCACGTGACTACTACGGATTATGCAATTTAAGATTCGACGATACTAATCCGAGCAAAGAAGAACTTGAATATGTTGAATCGATAAAAGAAGATGTAAGGTGGCTTGGTTTCGAGTGGCAGGATCGGGAATACTATGCATCCGATTATTTTCAGCAACTTTACGATTATGCCATATCATTAATCAAAAAAGGAAAAGCATACGTCTGCGATCTGACAGGTGAGGAGATAAGAGAATACAGAGGTACACTTACACAACCTGGCAAGGAAAGCCCTTACAGAAACCGAATAGTTGAAGAGAATCTGGATTTATTTACTCGTATGCGTAACGGTGAATTCCCCGACGGTTTGCGCACTCTCCGGGCTAAGATAGATATGACATCGCCCAATGTTAACATGCGAGATCCAATCATGTATCGTATACTGCGTGCAACTCATCATCGTACAGGCGATAACTGGTGCATCTATCCGATGTACGATTGGGCTCATGGTCAATCAGATTCTATCGAAGGGATTACACACTCGATATGCACACTTGAATTTGAAGATCACCGTCCGCTTTATGATTGGTTCATTGAACAACTCGGGATTCATCATCCTCAGCAAATTGAATTTGCCAGATTGAATTTAAGCTACACCGTGATGAGTAAGCGAAGACTCTTACAGCTTGTTGAAGAAGGACATGTTACAGGTTGGAACGATCCCCGCATGCCGACAATTACCGGATTGAGACGTAGAGGCTACACTCCTGAATCACTCCTGCATTTTGCAGATCGGATAGGAGTGGCTAAAAGGGAAAACATGATCGATGTTGCTCTTCTTGAAGATAGTCTGCGTAACGACCTGAACAAACGAGCCATGCGTGTTATGGCAGTATTGCGTCCTCTAAAAGTAATAATCGATAATTATCCCGATACCGTAGAAGAACTCGATGCCGTTAATAATCCGGAAGACCCGGCAATGGGATCCCGGAAGATTCCTTTCTCAAGAGAAATATATATCGAGCAGGATGACTTCCGTGAAGTTCCGCCGAACAAATATTTCCGTCTTTCGCCCGGAAATGAAGTCAGATTACGATACGCATACATTATTAAATGTGTGAAGGTAGTTAAGGATGACAAGACAGGCGAAATTGTGGAGGTTCATTGTACATACGATCCTGAAACGAAGAGCGGTTCGTCACAAAGTCAGCGAAAAGTCAAAGGAACAATTCACTGGGTATCGGTTAATCAAGCTCTTAACGCTGAAGTTAGATTATACGACAGGCTTTTTTCAGTTGAAGATCCCGGCGGTGATGACTGGAAAAATTCTCTCAACAAAAACTCGCTTGAAATATTAAACAACTGTCGATTGGAAATAAATCTAGCTGGAGCAAAACCGGAGAATCGCTATCAGTTTGAGCGGCTCGGTTATTTTTGTGTCGACTATGATTCTTCTATTGAGAGACCTATATTCAACAGGACTGTATCACTTCGTGATACATGGGCGAAAATTGAGAAATCCTAAATCCAGATGAGGAGAGAGAATTTAAATAATAATACTCTTGACTATCATCTTAGAAAGCCATATATTTTGCAAAGTTCCGAAAAAACATGTCACAGCAGGATATAATCAGAATAAAGAATGCATCATTTTACGCTTATCACGGCGTTGCCAGTGATGAGCAAAATCTTGGCGGAAAATTCGAGGTCGATGTCGAAATCCGGGGAGATTTTATTCCTGCTACCGAGACTGATAATCTAAAAAATACTATAGATTACGAAGCTGTATATACGATAATTCAGAAAACGGTTACTCAGAAGAAATACTATCTGTTAGAAACTCTTGCGAGAACGATAGCGAAAGAATTAAAAAGCAAGTTTGCGGCTATCGATATTATTACTGTAACGGTGCGAAAACCGCATCCACCGGTAAAGGGTGTAGTTGATTTTGTAGAAGTTGAAATAACGGAGCCAAGCAGGTAGAGTATGTATCAAGTATTTATAGGAATAGGCTCAAATCGTGGTGATCGACTGGATAACCTCTCACGGGCGGTCGATGAGATTCGTTCCATAGCAAACATACCTGCGATTTCATCTGTCTATGAAACTGAATCGGTCGATACGGTGAGCGAGACAACATATTTTAATATGGTCATCGCGATTGAAACACCCCATGATGCTCCATTACTATTGACGATGTTAAAAAAAATAGAAAAAAAGATGGGAAGAAAATTACCATCGCACGGCGAGCCAAGGATAATCGATTTGGACATACTGATGTACCGCGGAGTTGCCTATGAAGATAGTTATGTTTGCGTGCCGCATCCGAGGATGGAATACAGACGATTCGTGCTGGAACCCTTAGCTGAAATCGCGCCGGCCGCCGTTCATCCTACTTTAGAGAAAACTATTGCAACCTTATTAAGAAACTGTCATGATACTCACAAGGTTACTCGAACAGAATATCAGATAAATTATTCAACTATTAATTAATGGATTATACTGTGCGTCAATCACTTGACTCTCTAATCGAACAGTCCGAACTCCGTCATATCGCAATCGAAGGCGTAATAGGGGCGGGAAAAACAAGTCTGACAAAACTGCTCGGCGAAAAACTATCGGCAAAAATTGTTTTCGAGAAATTCGAAGAAAATCCATTTTTACCGAAATTTTATGAAGATACTGACCGGTATGCTTTTCAAACTCAAATATTCTTCTTGTTGAACAGATACAAACAACAACAAGATTTAATCCAAGCCGATCTCTTTCATAGGTTCCTGGTAACAGATTATATTTTTGAGAAAGATAAAATATTCGCGTACTTGAACCTCGAAGACGATGAACTCAAGCTTTATGAGAGCGTTCTCAATACTATTGAGCACTCTGTGCCAACCCCGGATATTGTCGTATATCTTCAATGCAATGTCAATCGTCTGATGGAGAATATACGTAAGCGTGGAAGAGAGATCGAAAGAAATATGTCTGAGCAATACATTCGAGATCTGAACGAAGCATATAATTATTTCTTCTTCCGTTACAAATCGGCTCCGCTTCTTATAGTCAATGCCTCTCAGATCGATTTTGTACACAACAAAACGGAATTTGACGATCTATTGATGGAAATATTCAGACCCAACAAGGCGCCTGTCGAGTACTATAATCCCGCAAGTTTAAAATAATAGGATAATATAAATGCTGCGTTATATACTTTGGCTTATAATTATTTATTTTGCTTATAGGGTTATCAAAACATTGCTTACCATATCACAGCGCGCCAAGAATAAAGAAAGTGACATTCAAGGATTTTCTCACATCGAAGAAGCAGATTTCGAGGATATCACACCTAAGAATGACAACTCAGAAATATCTGCCCCGGAAAAGAATCCATAACTTCTTGTACTATTTTTATTTTACTTTCATGAACCGATGAATGAATTTTACAAATTGATTCTTCAGATTCTGTTCAGTATCTTGTAAATAACATGCAAGGTAAATTTAATAATATCGCTGACGCATCAACGACGGAGATTCCGTTAAATATCGAAGATGAGATAATCCGTCTTAAAAAAGAATTAAACGCAATCCTTCTTGCACATTATTATCAAGAATCGGAGATCCAGGATATGGCGGATTTCGTCGGAGATAGTCTGGAGTTGTCGCGTCGCGCTTCCTCAACAGATGCCAATGTTATAGTCTTCGCAGGCGTACATTTTATGGCTGAGACTGCAAAGATATTGAGTCCTCAAAAAAAGGTACTCATCCCAGATATGAACGCCGGTTGTTCGCTTGCTGAAGGGTGCCCCGCGCCATTGTTTAAGAAATTCCGCGAGCAACATCCTGAGCATTTGGCAATAACATATATCAACTGCTCTGCCGAAGTAAAAGCATTAAGCGATATCATCTGTACTTCCAGTAATGCAGAGAAAATTATTCGTCAGATTCCTGAAGATAAACCCATCCTATTTTCACCGGATCGAAACCTCGGCAACTATTTGAAGAAGAAAACCGGAAGAGACATGCTGATATGGCAGGGTACTTGCATCGTCCACGAAACATTCAGCGCAAAAAAACTTATTCACCTTAAATCTCTTTATCCGAAAGCCGCGATTATAGCTCATCCTGAATGTGAAGAGGTGGTGCTCGATCAAGCGGACTTCATCGGATCGACAAGTGCATTATTACGCTATGTACAACAATCCTCGATAGGAGAATTCATCATTGCAACTGAGACCGGAATTATTCACCAGATGGAAAAATCTTGTCCTGATAAAATATTCATTCCTGCGCCTCCAGAGGAAAGCTGTGCATGCAATCAATGCCCGTATATGAAACTGAATACGATGGATAAATTATATCTCTGCATGAAAAATCTTACACCTGAGATTATAATGGATGATGACCTCATCAGAAGAGCGCGCATCCCGATTCAGCGTATGATGGATATGAGTTAAATAAAAAAGCCGATCCTGTAATAACAGAACCGGCTTTTTGTTGAATTAGTAGGGAAGATAAATTTTAGCGCAGCAACAACATTTTTCTCATATCGATAAACCCACTCGATGTTGCAATCCGATAAATGTATATCCCACTTGGAAGTCCATTCGCATCAAATTGCTTCTCGTAATATCCTGCAGGCTGGTCTTCGCTCACCAAGGTTGCAATCTCTTGACCGAGCAGACTATATACCTTGAGAATTACCTGGCTTCTTTCCGGCAGTGCATATTGGATAACACACGATGGATTGAAGGGGTTAGGATAATTCTGCTCAAGGCTAAACTTCAGCGGTAGACCTTTTTCATCGTTAACCGCAACAATGATAGCATTAAACTTGCGTTTCTCACTGAATGGTCCCCAACCTGCGGCATTCTTTGCCTTCACCATCCACCAGTATGTCTGACCGTTAACAAGGTTGTGAGTGATGTATGATGAATCTATCAATGAAGAATCAATCATCCGGTTAATTGTAAATAATGAATCCGTTGCCCTCTCGTACCAATATGCAGTGATGGCGGGAACTCCTTTTTGCCAAACACAGTTTACGCTATCAGTATTGACAGTCGCTCCGTTTAGCGGCAGCAAAAGTAAAACTTGACTTGGCAATTGCACAATGGTTGTGAAATTGCGATATGTAGAATACGCGCTTGTACCTCCAACATTTTTAGCATTTACCCGCCAATAGTACAACGTGTTATTAAATAACGGTCCAACCTGATTTGATGTGTCCGTTATTGTTGAGTCATCATAAACTATTGTCGTGAATGCTGAGTTTGTCGCTACCTGTAGTCGGTATAAACTTGCATCAACAGAGGTGTTCCATTTCAATGTCAGTGTGATTGGTTGATTGATTGCTCCATTTACCGGTAAAACAAGAATTGGTACGGATGGGGGAGCGATAATAGTTTTAAAAAACCATATATCTGACCAATTGCTCGTGCCTTCATTATTCTTTGCTCGTATCCGCCAGTAATATTTTGAGTTGTACAATAACGGACCTATTTGAATACTTGTTGTTGTAAGATTAGTATCACGAAATACTATGGATGTGAAAGATGAATCAATCGAAACTTCTAAATGATATTTTAAGGCACATATCGATGTAGCCCAATTTAATGTTGGATTTATAGATACATTTAAGGCACCATTTGGGGGTGATATTAGGTTTGGAGAAGATGGTGATGAAGAAATCCAAGGATTAAAATTGACATAATCACTTACTCTATCTCCCAGACCACCTGAATTGTTAACTGGATGATAAGGACCACTACAATACCCCCACCAATTATTTATTGCATCAATAGTGATTGTCGTAGTTTCATTATAGATTCCGAACGATGAATTGCCCCTTATCGAATCGTATTTAATGGTTGGATTAGAACCTATGCAGTAAATACCAGTTTCATTCTGGGTTATTAAATTATAACGTACTTTCGGATTAGAATTTTCAATGTACATACCGTAATTACTACTGTTGGATATGCGACAGTTTTCTATCGTAGGATTTGCAGCACCACCCCAGTAGTCTTCATCACACATTATATTGCCTGTGCCACCACTGCCACCATAGAGAACTATACAACGCTTCAGCATACTCGTGCTTGAACTCGATGTATAAAACCGTATTTCATTCCAGTCTCCCGGTGATGGTGTTGTTGCATCTCCATCTCCGTTTGAATCCCCTCCATAATTGTCATCTTTTACCGATGTGAATACAATACTATCTGTCCCAATG
>JAGVIE010000060.1 GCA_020056225.1 Bacteroidota bacterium | reverse complement strand
TCTTCTTCTTCTGACTTGTTCTGCTTCCATTTCGGACTTCTCCTTTTCTCTAATATACTGGCTTTTCTCTCTGTCCGAAAATTAGGGGGAAGATCAGTTTTATACTTTTGAAAAAGAATTGAGAGTAGCTATATTCAATCAGTACAAAACGTTTGGTGGCGAACCAAAGTTTGACAAAGGAATAGGAGTAAGGGTAGACTTAAATAAACTGATCGAAAGTGTCTATGTATCCCCGATGTCTGATAATTGGTTTTTTGAATTAGTAAAGCAAATAGTTGTGGAAAGGTTCCAGTTTAATTTCCCCGTAGTTCGATCAGAAATTAAAGAAAAGTGATAATAATTCTCGGTTGAAGGTCTTGCATGGCCAATGGTACTATATGGGTAACTGCATGGGAGTCTCGCCTGAGGCGGGATAAAATCCGGTCGTTGCCAGTCCCAATTCAACTGAATCTTAGAGATCCTGCAAAGCGAGAGAAATTTTTTATAACCGCCATCAATATAATATTATTTTTTCTTGTGGCAATATGTACACGCTCTATTTACCGGACACTCATGGCATTTCGGATTTGTCGGTCGGCAAATTTCTCTCCCAAGGTGCGTCAAACTTATCCCAAGAGTTCTCCAATACTTTCGTAGAATTTTTTCCATCAACTGTTTCTCTACTTTTAACGGGTTTATTCCTTGTGCAATGCCGAGGCGTGGCGCCACACGCAGCACATGAAGATCAACAATCACACCCTCCATTCCTCTACAGTACTAATGCTGATAGCATGATGTTATGCTAGGGAATTGTTAAATCTGAATCAAAAACAGCTTTTATGTAGTCGGGATTACACCTCGAAAGCGATATTTCAGTTGACAATCGCATACTCCTTTAGTATATTAACACCATAACGTTTGCGCTGATTCGATGACCTGATCCTGATTATTGATGTATTGGAATAAAACTGAAATCCCCGCCTTTTCCTAGGTTAATTGATATAATACAAATAATATCTTTTCTATTCTGAGTATTTATTTCTCGAATTCGTGCTGAACCTTGGATACGATTTTTTTCTATTTTATCACGCAACTTTTTTGGAAAATAACAATCTTCCAATTATACATGAGAGGGTAGTAAAATGAAAACACACATACGATTTTTCGGTATCTTGTTGTTCATAGCTCTGAGCTTTGCGACAGTCTTTGCACAATCAACAATTCCGGTTGACGATACAAATCTATGGACAGAGAACATCTCGAATCCGCTTTTCGGAGGTACAACAAGCGGGATCAATAGAGCATACTATCCAATCGTAATAAAAGTCGGAACCGCATACCACCTCTGGTATGGAGACGGACAGAATACAAGGCATGCGACAAGTACACTTCCGAATTTCAGCGATGTAACATTTCCGGCGCCAACAGTTTCAGGATTAACTGCGGGTGCCTATCATCCTCGAGTATTGTATAACGCGAGCGGCTGGACTATAGGTGGAAATTATTATGCGGGTCCGTTTCTTATGTACTCTACAACAGGAAGCGACTGGAATGTTGCGCCGCGTGTGGTGCATTCTGCTGATGGAGATGCGTGGACAGATATTGGTGCCTGCACAGGTGTGAACTCTTATTCATCGAATCTGTCTGTTTACAATTTCGATGTTGTCTACGAAAATGCTACAACATGGAAAGCATACGCCGACAACGGCTCGGGTGATGTGGAGTATTGGACGTCGACCGACGGTCTCAACTGGACGGGTGTTGCTCATGATATTCTCCGACCAATCATGCAATCATGGGAGTCTGATTATACATCACCGCATGTTTTCAAAATCCAAAATACTTATATAATGTTTTATGGAAGCGGTGGAACGCTCAGTAATCAAGGAATAGGTTTGGCAACCTCAACAGACGGACAAAATTTTACCAAGAGTGATGCCAATCCAATTTTCTCAACAAGCGGTACACCGCCTGCGTGGCGAACCAGCCGAACATACACACCATTTGTTATTCAAGATAATTTCGATTGGAAAATGTACTACACAGGTTTGAGTGCCACAGGTGTCTACTCAATCGGTTATGCAACGAACGGCGGCTTTTACTGGACGCTTCAAGAAGCAATCAATGCCGCGGCAGATGGAGATACAATCAATGTGGCAGAAGGAACCTACGAAGGTTTTACGGTATCAGGCAAAACAAATCTAACAATTAGAGGTGCAGGAAATACAACTCTCATACATCCAACATCTCTTATAAGCACAGGTGTTGGACATAAATATGATGCGAATATGTCGGTTTCTGTCTTCGTAAATAATTCTACCAACGTCACGATCCAAAATATGAAGATCGAAGACAACGGTGTAACGCCATGCGGAGCGGGAACGCCTAATGCAATTGTCTTTTGGAATGCATCCACCGGTACAATCAATAATTGTTCAATTCACGGAACATACACTATAAGCGGTTGTCAAACCGGACAAGGTTTAGCGGTTGATGCAGGATTAGGACAAACCACAACACTCGATGTTGAAAACACAAACATCGACGGGTATCAGAAAAACGCAATAGATGCTGTTGATGGAAATTCACTCACAGGAAATCCAGGAAACATCACTGTAAATGTAACAGGTGGAACAATCTCAGGTGCCGGATCAACTTCAGCAATTGCGCAAAACGGTATTCTATTTTGGAACCGTAGCGGTGGACATGTTGGCGGCTCGGTTAACGGAACAACAATCTCAAATCTTGAATATGCGATTTCAGGGACGACCGCTTCAGGAATTATTTCAAGTGGAGACGCAGTTACGATTTCCAATACGATATTTACCGGAGTTCAGCGTTATCTCGCTTCAATGGGTACTGGAGCTGTTATGGCAACGGATAATAATATTTTTGATGGAATAAATCCGTCGGGTGCTACGCTTGAACAATTAGCGACACTGGAAGATAAGATCGATCATAAAATGGATGATAATGCAACGGGCTTTATAGCAATCAAATCGGGATCTATCATTGTTACTCCGAATAATTTAGGAATTCAACAAGGTTATAACCTTGCTTCGTCTGGCAATACAGTTTTTATCGGACCCGGAACATATACACCAACAAGTACAATCTTGTTGAACAAAACAAACATCACATTGCAAGGTGCCGGCACTTCCTCGACCATAATTAAAACATCACAACCGGTCGGTAATCTTTTCAGTATAACCGGAAGCGGAACAATAATCGAAAATCTCCAAGTCGAAAAGACAGATAAAACGGGTGTTCAAGATATTATTTTTGTGAACGCAAGCAATGTAACAATAAGAGATAATCTGATCTGGGGAAAGTATGTTATGGGTGATGGAGATGTGAGCCGGGCAATGGTAGTGGCAGGCGGACTAACCGGTTTAACTGTTGAAGGAAACACAATCTATGCTCTTCGTCAGCCGGCATATTTTAGTAATTCGTTTGGAAGCATCACCAACAACTTTGTATACGGAACCCGCGGCTGGGTGATCGAAGATGGGAATTTCAATTTTACAGGAAACACATGGGGAACTGGCTCCTCTGCGAACTATCTTGATATCGCTATTCTTGCCACAGTGAATCCGGCGTATTACACTGATATTATAGCAATGAGTAACGCCAACAATCAGGCGAACATCGAAGATCAGCGCCCAACTGTTCGTGTTCTTACATTTGTTTATGTCGATTCAAGCGCGATTGCAGGAGGTGATGGCACACCAACTAAACCGTATCAAACAATCACACCTGCTATTCCCCGTGTTGTTACAGGCGGGACAATACTCGTGGCTAAGGGAACATACAACGAAGATGTTGTTATTACTAAAGGATTAAATTTATTCTCAACACAGGGGAGATTAAATACTATCGTTAACGGACAGACCGAGGGCTGGGGTGGCGGCGCATTGAGAATTAATTCTTCAAATGTTACGGTTGGCGGGTCAGGCAAAGGATTTACATTCAACAGTAAAACAAGTACGATCGGTGTTATGCTTGCGGCCTGTTACATTAGCGGAGCGAGGGATAATATTAGAATCGAAGAAAATAAATTTGTTGCCGCCGCAAGAGATCCGGGGAATAACGAGAGTCATGCGCTTCTCACAGATGGCGGACAAACCAATCAAACTTTTATAAACAATATTTTCGACGGCATGGCAGCGCCGCGCTTTTTGGTTTATGTGAATGGTTTTGCTGATGTCAGCGTTCATTCGACCAATATTGATTTCATCGGCAACACTTTTGTTTCCACCGTCGGCGGTTTATCACTTAGTTCAAAAGACGGCGAGATTTCGGGGAATTATTTCCAAGGCGCCGCCGGACTTGGATTGAGTCAGTTAGCGAATAATACGATTACAGGAAATTATTTCCAGGGGGTAGTTAACAATATCTCTGCTAATACTTTGTCCGGTGTCGATGTCGACGCTGTAATCGCATCGAATATATTTACCAAGAAAGTTGTAATCAGAAATGCCGGCAATTATCGTGTTGAATCGTTTCCGTGGGGAGATTTTATCGTGGTGCGTGCGAATATTCAGGGTGCAGTTGATGCCGCACTTACAGGTGACAGTGTGCTTGTCTCGAATGAAATATATGAAGAGCAGGTTGAGATCACCAAAGATATAAATCTTCGTGGCGAATCAATGGCTGGAACAATTATAAAATCTCCCGTCACACTTACGAAGTATTTCACAACATCGGTTAATAATTATCCGATTATTTATCTGCACGATATCGGTTCACCGGAGATAAGTAATTTTACAATTGATGGTGCAGGTCGAGGGAACGGAAATTATAGATTTCAGGGAATTGGTTTCAGAAACGCCGGCGGTAAAGTTGACGGTTGCATAATAAAAGATATTCGTGAAACCCCCATTAACGGCATGCAGCACGGCGTTGGCATTTATGCGTATGCGGATAATGGAACTGCCCGAACTTTATATGTTTCCGGAAATACAATTTATGGATTCCAGAAGAATGGAACCGCTTTCAATGGACCGAATTTAACAGCAATTGCCGACAATAACGCCATAACCGGTGCGGGCGCGGTGAATTTCATCGCACAGAATTGTTTGCAGATTGGTTTCGGTGCAACAGGTTCTTTTACCAATAATAATATAAGCAATGTATCTTACACACCGAGCACAGATGTTTCTTGCGGAATGTTGTTGTATCAATCCGGCGGTACTATTCAAACGCGGAACAATATTGTTTCAAACACTCAGGTCGGCATCAATTATATAAATGTTGGCGGAGAAATAAAACATAATAACATAACCGCTTCCGCCGCAGGCGTAGGCACTACCACTTTTTGGGGCATAGTTGCTGATCCGGGCGATAAACAAAGATTAAATGTTCAGCCATTCGATATGATAACTGAGTCAGTTGAAAAACCAACGCGTGCTGTTTTATCTATAACAGCCCTTACAACAGCGGTTGATAGTAATACTGTTATCGGAGATGGGGTTAACGGTGTGGGTATTGAGGCAGATGCATTAGGAACTGAGACATTGAATTTCAGCGCGAATGAAAATTCAGTTTCCAACTGGGGTACCGGCTTTGTTCTTTATAAAGAAACAGACGCAACACTTAATTGCACACTCCGAAGAAATTCCATTACCGGCAATAAATTCGGAGTGCTCGATCAAACCGGAGTTTTGCAGGATGCAAAAGAAAATTGGTGGGGATCATCGACGGGACCGGCAGATCCAAAATCATTACCGGGCATTCCGAATTATGATAACCCGACAGGAATCGGTGATTCGGTTTCATCTTTTATCGATTACAATCCATGGTACCTCGATGCCGGAAAAACCAATCTCTCTATATATACTCTGACCGTTTACGCAGCTAATGGTACGATTGAGAAAATTCCAAATCAAACAACTTACAATCATGGTGCAACGGTTCAACTCGTGCCTAATCCAAACGAGGGATATCATTTCACAAATTGGAGTGGAGATGTGACAACCGGGCATGAAACTGATAATCCTTTAAGCGTAGTGATGGATCAGAATAGAACTATTACCGGAAATTTTGCAATCAACATATTTACGCTGACAATAAATTCCGCTCATGGTACGGTTCAAAAAATTCCGGATCAACTGTCTTACGATTACGGTACTTCGGTGCAGTTGATACCCGCAGCGGCAGTGGGTTATCATTTTAATAATTGGACAGGAGATTTTCCTGCGGGACACAATCTGGATAATCCGCTAACCGTTATTATGAATCAGGATAGAACGATCACGGCAGACTTTGCTATTATCACATTTACGATCTCCTCATCGGTGACCGGGAATGGAACGATTACACCGTCTGGTGACGTGAATGTCAATTACGGAGCAAACCAATCGTTTACTATTTCAGCGAATCCGGGTCATCATCTTGATAGTGTTGTTGTCGACGGAGAAAATAGAGGGGTAATTTTTGGATATACATTCACAAATGTTCAAGCAAATCATACTATCAAAGCATATATCGGGGTTAATCCAACTATTCCTACATATGTGATATCTGCAAGTACTGGATCAAATGGTTCTATATTCCCATCCGGCAATATTACAGTGGACGAAGGCGAAAGCCAGTTATTCACAATAACACCCGATCCACATTATCATATAGACAGTTTGTATGTTGATGGATTGTTAGTTACAACGACAAGTAATTATTCATTTATGGACATTCATGCAAACCATACTATTCGCGCAACTTTTTCGATTGATACTTATACTTTGAGCATAACTATCAACGGAAGCGGTAGCGTTGCCAGATCTCCCAACTTACCGGAATACGGTTATGGATCTCTTGTCCAACTGACGGCAATCCCGCAAGACCTGAGTTGGAAATTCTCAGTATGGAGCGGCGATGCAGGCGGATCAATAAATCCATTATCAGTAACGATGGATGGAGACAAGAACATCGGTGCAGCATTTATTCCCGATTCTTTGTATTTGAAAAATTACCGCAGCTTCACAGCCGAATCGCTTGCTTTGGATAGAGACAACAAAAATATCATTAATAAATTCGTACAGAGAAAACCGGATAAGGTAGAATTCAATTGTGTTGTTCACAATAATACCGGAAAAATTCTAAATGATGTACATTTTCATTTTTCTCCGATATTAATCTTGGATAATATCAAATACCCATTTACGATTCATCCTGTACCCAGCCAAACAATTTATTACACGAAAGGTTTTATTAAATTTATTTTTGATGCCGGTATACCTGATGGCGATTCGGTTGAAATTCATGGATGGGGATCCAGAGGTAAATTAATGACATCTACTTACTCATGGCGTGAACACGTAGCAGGTCCGCATCTTCCAACAACATTCACGATGAATCAGCTTCGTTATCCGATGCCGAACAGGGTAAACGCACTTTATGAATCGTTCAAGCTCAACGGCTTTAGAGACGATGGCGGTTTATTGGTGGGTGAAGCACGCAATGATGCGCCGCAACAATTCGGCTGGATGCTTGCAACATCGTATACAGATGTCTTAAAAACCCTTTACAGCAAAAGATTCGGAATGCACACTGGCGATCCGCAAGGGTTTGGTAATTTTACATCGAGTCACCGACCGATAAAAGGCAGACAAAAATCAATCCCACCGACTAAACAAAATAACAAACTGTTGGCAGATCTGGTTGCGCTTAAAGTAAACATAGCTGCAAGCCAGCTGGAAATTACTCCATTAGGTTTCAGAGAATTGATTTATAACGATGGTATGAGTAATGTCTTAAATGATAAAGCAATAATCCAGATTGAAACCTATGGAGATTCAATTATGATGGGATATTATGAGGGCGGGATTCATAAATTTGCAGACACATCTGTATTTAACAATCTCGATAGAACAGTGCGAAAGATCAATTCTGCATTTGAGGGTGCGCTCGATACAATAAGCTTCGCGACTTCCCTGAAATTCAAAGGCGTTCGTACATTGATGGATGTGTCTTATTTGAAGCCCAATCAGAGTGCGATTCCCATGAGAATAATTCCTGATGGAAACGTCACGCCCGAGTTGCCGCAAGTATTTACATTATATCAAAACTATCCGAATCCCTTTAATCCCACGACGACTATCGGTTTTGATCTTCCGGTTTCTGCATTGGTTACATTGAAAATTTACAATATTCTCGGTCAGGAAATTACGACAATATTCGATCATGAAGTATTGGATGGCGGATATCAGGAAGTTGAATTCCCAGCCAATGATATTCCATCGGGAGTATATTTCTATAAGATTACCGCCGAAGGATTATCTGATGAAGATAATATCCCACGAGGCGAAAATTTTCTAATGATCAAAAAAATGATACTATTGAAGTAGACGATTTACTTTCTGAGCAATCCCGGCTAAATCCTTCGCTGGGATTGCTTAGAATCTTTCCCCATGTAAATTCTACAAATATTCTTGTAGTTCTTTCCCAATTTGGGAAAGTAATCATTTCATCCCTCCCTATAGTGTAATAATATACAGATTGTGGCATCTTTCACCTGCTTCGCTTGATTTCTCATAATGGCATATGCTTTGGGTATTTGACATGTTATTATGCCATATAAACATACCACGATAATCGAAAATGTACTCAACTGGGCTCAAATAGTAACTGTTCATTTTTCTTTACCTCTGAATTTCAGATATGTTTTATTGAGTTTAGCTGTAATTTATATTCTAATTTATCCAACAAGGGCGATTTGTTCAATCCCTCCTCATCCACGTATTGAACAAAAAATAAAAACAGGCAAAATTTTAACCCCATATTACTTAGCCAATTATTCCATAATGAAAAAGAGGGGCATCAATGCAGGGATTATCTGTCCCTTCGTTGAAGAACGTCATAGAAAACAAAATTATTTTACTAGAACATTCAACTCTCTGGCTATCTTAATTCAATTTTCCGATAAACCTGCGAAAGTCAGGGGTGAATTCTTCGATTCGCTGCTATTCTCAAATGGTAGTAATACGTTGAGACATTATTATCAGGAAATATCTTACGACCGAATGGATATTGTTACTATTAATTTACCTAGTTCGATAGGATGGTCAAATCTGCCGCAAACATATGATTATTATGTTAATGGACAAAATGGATTCGGAGCGTACCCACGCAACGCGCAAAAGATGGTGGAGGATGCAATTGAAGAGGTCGATAGCCTTGTAGACTTTGCACAATATGATAATGACGGAGACGGATATGTAGATGCTCTATTTATTATTCATGCCGGATCCGGGGCTGAGTATACAGGAAGATCAAACGATATTTGGTCACACCAGTGGACGACATATTCACCGATGGCAAAGGATGGAGTAAATATTTATTCGTACACAATCGAGCCTGAATACTGGATCTCACCGGGCGATATGACATGTGGTGTATATGCGCATGAAATAGCTCATGCTATTTTTGGACTCCCAGACCTATATGATTATGGTAAGGATTCGAAGGGTCTTGGTCGGTGGAGCTTAATGGCATCGGGAAGTTGGAATGGAAATTTGGGAGATTCACCTGCACATCCCGATCCGTGGTCGAGGGTGCAAATGGGGTTTATCTCCCCAATAGTAATAACAAGCGATCTGATCGATAATGAGTTCTATCCTGTTGAAGATAGCGCGATGATATTAAAATATATTCCGGATCAAAATAAAATAAACGAATATTTCCTTCTTGAGAACAGACAAAAAATCGGTTTTGATAAACAGTTGAGAGGTGAAGGACTTCTAATTTATCATATCGATGAAAGCCAGCCTGATAATTGTAATCAATGGTATCCCGAATATACAGATAATGGTCATTACAAAGTTGCTTTGGAACAAGCAGATGGTCTCTGGAACATAGAGCATAATAATAATGCGGGTGATGCCGGCGATCCTTATCCCGGTATATCGAATAACAAAGTGTTTAATGGGACCTCAAATCCAAACAGTGAAAATTACAATCACGAGACAACGAATCTCAGCATAACAAATATACTCCAATCAAATAAAAACATTCTTGCAAGTATTGATATACTGCGCCCTTCTCCTCGTATCGAAGTTAGTCGTCTCTCGGTTATTGTGAATCTCAATTCAGGTGATTCTTCACTGCAATCGATTTCCATTCAGAATAAGGGTTCGGAAAATTTGGATTTTCAAATTTGTAATGATTCGCTAACCACATGGCTGCGCGTTACACCGGACATTGGACGCGTTATTCCCGGGACAAGCAAAGTGATTTTGCTTATGATGAATTCTTACGGTCTCACGGAAGGTACTTATCAATCTGAGATATATCTGAAAAGCAATGATTCACTTCGGAGTATTATTCACATTCCGGTAATTATGGCCGTTAAAAATGTGGTACCATCGCAGGAAGTATCTTTCAATTTGATTGACGGGTGGAATATTGTATCGAATCCGATTGTTGCTAAGGACAGCATCGCGAGTAATGCTTTCCCGACTTCAGCATCCGATTTTTATAATTACACCCCAAACTTAGGATATCAAAGCAGTAATGTGATAATACCCGGCCGTGGCTACTGGGTTCGATTTGATTCTATCAAGGAATGCAAATTAAGTGGAAATATTATTGATAGTATGGTAGTCGATGTAGAATCTGGTTGGAATTTAATCGGCACAATTTCGTCAGCTATACCGGTTAAGGAGATCATAGAAAATCCAGTCGGAAATATAGCGTCCTCTTTTTTTGGATATCAAAAAAGTTATTGTGCTGTTGATACCTTATCCCCAGGAAAAGGTTATTGGGTACAGGTTAAGGAAAAAGGACAGCTTATATTAAAACACAATTATCTTTCTCCGACTATACTTACGGAAAAAAATAACGATGTGAAGATAGAAATTGCCGGTTCTATAGAAGTACGTGATGCAACCGGTAAATCTCAAATTTTATTACTCAATATTGTTGATAACGATATAAAGTTTCAAAAATCAGAATTGCCACCATTGCCGCCGGACGGTATATTTGATGTCAGATTTGCTCCGAAGACAAAGAATTCTAACGGGACACGGGCGCAATATATTGGTGATAACTGTTCGCAAATAGAAGAGTTTATCATTATGATATCATCGGCATCTTATCCTATATCATTTAGATGGAATAATGAGATAGGCAGGCAAGATAAATTCTTTCTTACTGAAATGATTGACGGCAAAGAAAGGCACACCTTCGCGCTTAAAGATTCTGCTACTATCATAGTGACCGATCCACGCATTGCCTCTCTCGTACTTCGGAGGGAGATATCATCGAGTGTGGTGGACAGGTTTCTCTTAGAACAAAATTTCCCCAACCCGTTCAATCCCGCAACAGCGATTAGATTTACCCTACCGATGGAAGCAATTGTAACTTTAAAAATTTATAATTCAATTGGCCAAGAAGTTGCCGTAATAATAGACGATAAGGTGATGAATGAGGGAATGAAAGACGTTGTGTTTGAACCGGGAAATCTTGCGTCCGGTCTCTATCTTTACAGGTTGACAGCTACTTATACTTCTGATCTTCAGGGAAAACAATCGGACCGGAAATATGTAGAAGTCAAGAAAATGTTGCTGCTAAGATAATTTAGGTGGAATGAGATTTAAGACTGAACGATAGCGGAGAAATTCAAACTTATTTATATCAACAGTATAAATAAAAAATCCCGTCCTCTTTCGAGAACGGGATTTTTTTTGGTTCAGAAAGTATTATTGAACTTTTGAAACGTTCGCCGCCTGCAATCCTTTCGGACCGCGTTCGATTTCAAACTCAACCTGATCGCCTTCATTCAGCGACTTGTAACCGTCGCCGGAGATGGCTTTAAAGTGCACGAAAACATCTTCGCCACCTTGTCGTGAAATGAAACCGTAACCTTTGGCTCCGTTGAACCATTTGACTGTTCCTTTTTCCATGGAACTATCCTTTCTTATTATTGGTGTTATCCCTTATAGCTGGGACTTTGTACGCCGAGACTACTTGGTGCTCTTAAAACACGAAATCGCTGTTCATGGCTTCCCTTAACACCATTCGCAGCGATTCTTTGTTGCTGGCGACTCTCACCAAAAAAGGATGGTACGGTACATCAGCACGATCTTAAAAGCGAAACAACGGTGTACTGTTGATTGCGTTTTAAATTTACACAGAATAAAAATCAATAGCAAGACTAAAAAGTATTCCCACGTAATTATCCTTATTTCTTTAAAATAATAGTGAAAATGCCCCTCTCAAGCTCCCTTTTCGCTGTTTCCATAAATATTGGCTGAAAATTCCTTGCCATCGATTTGATCCAGTCTGAAGATCCATCTAATATTATAAAGTCTATTTTAGGGGGTATATCACTACAGCTTAATTTTATCATCCCTTCCGGCGTGCACCTTTCAGTCAAACTATCCAATGTATGGAAAAAATTATCGCGCGGGATCACGAATCCAGAGCGAAATGTCAATGGTGTATAGCCGGCATCCATTACAAGGTAATCGCTTTGAAAGATAAAATGCATCCCTTTGGGTACTAAATGGAAGATTGCTGATTTATTAGCGCCAAGGTCATCATCGAAAGTTAATATCGAACTTGGAGAAGTAATAAACGCCTGCAAAAATTGATGTCGACGCTCTATCATCAAACTAGAGTTTTTATAATCCTGCCATCTGATTATTGTAACGAATGCTATGAATATTGCCAATGGAGCCAGCACATGAATTCTATTTGTTCGAAAAGGTAAAAAATAAACTGAGAGTAAAATAAAACAGATAATAGCAAGTCGTTGCGGCATTTCTGTATTTCCCATAACGACATTCGGGGCAATGACCATTAAAACAAGAATGGCAATTATTAATTTAGCTATTGGAGACTTATTTGTAAAAGGTATTGCTTTTCGTAAGCTAATGTAGCCGATAGCAATTGTTCCAACCAGCATCAGGAATGTGCCGGTTGTTCGCAAGAATGAAAATTCATAGGGAGGAAATGACCATCCGGCAATGAAAGATTTTAAAAGCAGGCTTGCCCGCGAACGAGGGATAAACCCCCAGATAATATCGTTTGTAAATTTATCTGAAGTATGCGCAAAGTAGTACCACGATCCGAGGGAAATCAGAATAATAATATTAATTGCATAGATAGCGTTTCCTCTTTTTCCCGGGTTGTGAAAAGTCAAGAGTATAATTAGATATATCAAAAATACAATTGCACAAACTGCGTGTAAGAAAAACAAAATCGTTGTTAAAAACAATGAAATTAGAATTGCCGGAGTGCTGAATTGCTTTCGGTTATTTTCCCAAACTGAGAGCGTGGTTAACAAAAAACATAAACCTATCAGAAATGCAAAGTTTCCGAATATGAAGGAGACATTGAACAACAGAAGAATGCCGATCATCCAAAAGATTGATCGATTATTGATTGCCCGATAAAATGAACGAACAGCAAGCGGCAGCCAGATTACATATATCGACAGGACGATCTTGCCTGCGATTTCAATTGGTAAATAAACGGCAAGTACGGCTGTTGGCAAAACAAATCCGGCATTAGGAATAGGAATGGCAAGAATTTCGTACGACTGAAAAAAATCACCGTAGTGCACAAGAATGTTAGCTTGCAGCAGCCAATCCGGATAGTCGATCGAGGGTACGAACCTGTATATCCAAAGCAATGCCAGATGAACAAACCAGCATATAAACACTATGATCTCAAATAACCGAGTAAGAGATTTGTTGTTAGTTTGTTTGGTCTGAATATGCGGTGTTGTACTAAACTCAGTATCATTAATCATTTGAAGTCAATATAGATAATATTTTCGCTATTTAATTAATAAAAGCTTGAATCTGCTCGACGGAAGTAGTATTTTATAATAAAAAAGTATGAAAACTGCAATTGTCCAAACCAACCCTGTATTTTCCGAAGTTAAATTGAATATTCAAAATGCTCTTGAAATGATGGAGAGTGTTAATGCGGATCTGTATGTGCTGCCAGAGCTTTTCAACACCGGTTATAATTTTATTGACGGGAAGGAATTAACCTGTCTTGCAGAAACATCTTCGGGCTTCACAGTCAAAGAGATGTCGGTGTTCGCAAAAAGAAAATCATGTTATGTTGTTTTCGGATTTGCTGAGCAGACGGAAAAGATTTATAATTCATCTGCTATTGTAGGTCCCGGCGGACTTATCGGTGTTTACCACAAAGTGCATCTCTTTTACAGAGAACATTTATTTTTTGCTGAAGGTAATTTAGGGTTTCCGGTATTCGATCTGCCAATAGGAAAAATTGGAATGATGATTTGCTTCGATTGGATTTATCCGGAAGCCGCACGAACACTAACGCTCAAAGGGGCACAGCTTATAGCACACCCGTCGAATCTCGTTCTTCCGTACTGTCCAGATGCGATGGTGACACGGTGCCTGGAAAATCGGATTTTTACTGCAACGGTTAATCGGGTCGGGTGCGAAGATCGCGGCGGCATCGATCTTAAATTTATTGGCAAGAGTGAAATAGTATCACCACGCGGAGAGATACTCACACGGCTCGGGGATAATGAACCAGGGATTACAGTAATCGATATTGATTTATCGGCAGCAGACAATAAGCTTGCAACCGAGTATAATCATTTACTTAATGGGCGGAAGCCGTCACAATACCGGTTGCCTCATAATAATATGTAACCCAGGGGAAGTGAATGATCCGAAGAGATAGAGGTATCAAGCAAGCGCTTTTATTTTATCGCATTGCTGGTAGATTTTGTAATTTCGGGTAGTTCTTTCTTTCGTTTGTATTTTGAAAAGTTATTCGATAAATTCCAGACAAATAAGGCTTTAATATCGCTGTTCTTGTATCAAGCGGAGAGTACGATGGATCAGCTTTCAAATCTGAAAGAAGAAAACAACCAGTTGCGAAAGGCTGTTGAAGAGCTTTCGATTCTAAATGATCTTTCAAGGGTAATCGGTTCAACGATGAGCCTTGATGTCATCATAGACAACATCATCAAGCGTGCGGTGAAAGCCGTGCATTGCCATCAGGGTATGATCACTCTGGTCGATGAGATTACCCCCAATTCGATGTTCACACTTATCCGTACACTCGATTCCACATCGAATCATCAACAGTTCCACCTCAACCAAAATATACTCGGGTGGATGATGATCAATAAAAAACCTCTTATCTCGAATGATTTTTCTGCCGACTCCCGATTTTCCGGTGTGAAAGTCGAGGGGGATGTCAAATCACTCGTCTGCGTTCCATTGTTAATCAAGAATAGATTGATCGGTATTCTGGCGACTTTCAACAAAAAGGAAAGCGGAATTTTCACCGATGATGATACGCGACTGCTGTCTATTATCGGATCGCAGTCTGCGCAAGTTTTGGATAACGCACGGCTATATGAATTAGAGCAGAAAAAAATAGCGATGGATAAAGAGCTGATAGCCGCCCGCGAAGTTCAGATGAATCTCTTGCCTAAAAGCTTACCGCAGATTGCGAACTTTCAGTTTGCCGCGACAACAATACCGGCAAAAGAAATCGGCGGTGATTTTTACGATATCGTAAGAGTACATGACGATGTCTACGAGATAATAGTAGCAGATGTCGCGGGCAAGGGACTGCCAGCCGCACTTCTTGCAACGCTGGGGAAAGGCGTTCTCTGTTCGCAAGCCATCCAACATAATTCGCTTGTCACACAACTGAAGCTAAGCAATCAAATTTTACGGGGAAGCATTCCGCATAAATCTTTCATCACGCTATTGCTCGCCGCGGTAGAGCCGAAATCGCGGACTGTAACCATAGCGAACGCCGGGCACTGTTATCCGCTGCTCTTCAGGAATAATTCCCAGACAGTAGATATTGTTCAGGTTAAAGGATTCGCCCTGAATCTTACCGAGGCGCATCAGTGTGAGGTAAAAGCGATTGCTATGGAACCGGACGATTGTCTCATTTTATACAGCGATGGAGTTGACGAAGCTCAAAGCATTACGCAAGAATTTTTCGGTGTCGACCGATTGATGAATGTTGTACAACGGCATGCTCAGGGGACTGCCGACCTTCTTCTTCAGAAAATTATTGAGGAAGTAAAGCTTTTTTCGAAAGGTGTCAGTCAATCTGACGATATTACACTATTAATTATCAAAGCTATATAAAATAAATTATTATGATCGGACAAACTATTTCACATGACCCTCACCCTATAATCCCTCTCCCAAATTGGGAGAGGAATGTCACGCAGGTGACAGGGAGAGGGTAGCGAAGGGTTAACTATGATAGGTCAAACTGTTTCGCACTATAAGATACTGGAAAAGTTAGGCGAAGGTGGCATGGGCGTGGTGTACAAAGCCCACGACACCAAGCTCGACCGTGACGTTGCACTGAAGTTTTTACCGACCAATCTTACAGCATCTTTTGAAGATGTGCAACGATTCGAGCAGGAAGCCAGGACAATCTCCGCATTAAATCATCCCAACATTGCTACAATCTATGATGTCGATGAGTTCAGCGGACAGAAGTATCTTGTGCTTGAATACATCTCTGGTGGTACGCTGAAGTCTAAATTGAAGCAACTGAAATCGGAAGACAAGGAGTTTCCGATTAGTGAAGTCTTTAATTACGGTATACAAATGGCTGAAGCATTGGCTCATGCTCACCGGCATCAAATTATCCATAGGGACGTAAAAACAGACAACATGATGCTGACGGAGGATGGAAAAGTAAAGCTTACAGATTTTGGCTTGGCAAAACTTCGTGGTGGCACACAGCTTACGAAAACAGGCAGCACTCTTGGGACTGCAGCTTATATGTCGCCGGAACAGATACGAGGTGAAGATGTTGACCATCGGACTGATATCTTTTCACTTGGAGTCGTGTTGTACGAGCTTATAACATCACATCTACCGTTCAAAGGTGAGTTTGAAGCAGCTTTGAGTTATTCGATTCTGAACGAAAATCCATCTCCTGTAAAATCATTAAGACGAAATGTGCCTCAAGCGTTTGAACAAATTATCAATCGTTGTTTAGAAAAGGATAAAACGAAACGGTATCAGAACGTAGATGAAATTTTGATGGAATTGAAATCTGTTGAGTATGATTTATCTCATATAGGAAAATCCAACAAAGAACGCTCAAAAAATATACAATGGATAGCCGCCACTGTTACAGTGGTTCTTATCTCGATTGTCATATATATATTCTATCCCAAAACAACCTCAATTTTAACCAACAATAAAACCATCGCCGTGCTTCCATTCAACAACTTGAGCGGTGATCAGGAAGATGAATACTTTAGTGATGGCATAATGGAAGATATCCTGATTCAATTGTCGAAGATCGCCGACCTCAACGTCATCTCACGAACAACGATGATCCAGTATAAGGATACAAAGAAATCTTTGAAAGAAATTGGCAAAGAGCTAAATGCGGGCGTTGTCCTTGAAGGAAGCGTCAGACACTCGGGCAATCGTATCAGGATTGCAAGCCAGTTGATTGATGCGGAAACAGACCGACACCTCTGGGCTGAGACATATGACAGGGAGATGAAAGATGTTTTTG
This sequence comes from Bacteroidota bacterium, assembly GCA_020056225.1. GTDB lineage: Bacteria > Bacteroidota > Ignavibacteria > UBA10030 > SZUA-254 > JAGVIE01. Next base: position 29,157 of record JAGVIE010000060.1, on the reverse strand, counting down.
CAATTCAAAGCGATGTAGCGAAGGAAATTGCTTCTGCATTGAAAGCGAAATTCTCCCCAGAAGAAAAAAAACGTATCGAAAAAAAGCAGACTGAAAATACAAATGCATACCAACTCTTCCTAAAAGGGCGTTATCATTGGAACAGGCGCACATCGGCTGATCTACAAACAGCATTGAATTATTACAATCAAGCTATCACGATTGATACAAACTATGCTCTTGCATATGCGGGTTTGGCTTCAGTGTATGTTACACTTCCTCAATACTCCGAACGAAAATCAAGAGAAATTTATTCTAAAGCAGAAACTTTGGCAAACAAAGCATTGGAACTTGACACAACACTTGCAGAAGCTCATGCCGTCTTAGGATTGGTTAAAACTCATTATGTTTGGGATTGGCAAGGTGCCGAAAGTGAGTACAAGAAAGCAATCGAGCTTAATCCGAGTTATCCAACTACACATCAATGGTATAGCATTCAATTACGCTATCTTGGTAGATTTGAAGAAAGTCTAGCAGAAATCAAGCGAGCAGATGAGCTTGATCCGCTTTCACTAATCATAGGGGCGAATATTGGACTCACGTATCACTGGATGCGGCAGTATGATAAAGCAATAGATCAATTACATAAAACAATTGCTCTCGATCCAAACTTCCCGAGTGCCCATATCAATTTAGGCTCGGTATATGCAGCGCAGGGTAAATTCGACAAAGCTATCACAGAGTTTCAAAAAGTTAGATCACTCACTGTCAATAGTCCATTTGGATTATCGCACCTTGGGTATGCTTATGCACGGGCAGGAAAAAAGAAGGAAGCTTCGAGGGTCCTTAATGAATTGTTTGAATTCTCGAAGCACGGCTATTCGGTGTCTATTCACATTGCTTTTGTCTATTATGGACTTGGGGATAAAGACAAAGCTTTCGATTGGCTCGAGAAAGCGTACAAAGAACGAGCCATTTGGCTATTGTATTTGAAATCGGAACCGCTTTTGGATGACCTTCGTTCGGACCCGAGGTATATCGCATTGCTGAAAAAGATAGGATTGGAGAAATGATCGGACAAACAATATCGCATTATAAAATTTTAGAAAAGTTAGGCGAAGGTGGCATGGGCATCGTCTATAAAGCCCACGACACCAAGCTCGATCGAGATGTTGCGCTGAAGTTCCTTCCACATTATCTCACAAGCGATCCGAGCGAGAAAGAACGCTTCTACCATGAAGCGCGCGCAGCCGCTGCTCTAACACATCAGAACATCGCTGTCGTCCATGAGATCGGTGAACACGATAATCCCGCCGGAGCGGGCAAGCAGGTATTCATAGCAATGGAGTATGTAGAGGGGAAAACACTTAAACAATTCATCGGAGCAGAGCCACCATCGATTAAGAAAGTCCTCGAAATTGGTATTCAGATTTGTGAAGGACTTGCAGTAGCCCACGAGAAAGGTGTCGTCCACCGCGACATCAAACCCGAGAACATTATCGTTACCTCGAAGGGGCAAGCGAAGATCACCGACTTCGGACTTGCCAAGCTAAAGGGCGGAACGAAATTAACGAAAGCTGGCTCAACATTGGGAACAGCCGCATATATGTCGCCGGAGCAAGCGCGTGGGGAAGAAGTTGATCATCGCTCCGATATATTTTCGTTTGGTGTAGTACTATACGAAATGTTAACAATACACTTACCTTTCCGTGGAGAACACATTGCAGCAATTCAATACTCGATCTTGAACGAAGAACCCCAGCCACTTACCCGCTATAACGAGAAAGTAACAGATGAACTTCAGCATATCATCTCGAAAGCATTGGAGAAGGACAGAGATGACAGATATCAACATATCGATGATTTGCTTTCTGATTTAAGACGTGAGCGGAAGAAACTCGAGTATGCCAAGGCAACCTATGCTACAACTCCACTTGCCGGTGAAAGTATCGCTGAAACTCAATCGAAAGAAAAGAAAAAATATTTCAAGTATGGTGGAATCGTTGTGAGTGTATTGATTCTGTTGTTGGCAGCATATCTATTCTTTTTCAGGCAAGCAGCCGAAAGCGGAACGAAAATTCCTATAGCTGTTATAGATTTTATTAATGAAACAGCCGATAAAGAATTGGATGGACTATCCGGTTTGTTAATAACCGACCTTGAACAATCGCGACGACTCGAAGTGTTGACCCGATCGAGAATGTTTGATATTCTAAATCAATTGAATATGCGAGATGTCGATCATATAGATGAGGAAAAAGGAAAAGCAATCTGTGCAAGCTCTAATATAAATTTGATGGCTGTTGGAACTGTTAAGAAATTTGGTGATATGTACACAGTCGATTTGAAAGTAATCGACATAAAAACAGGAAAGCATGTCTTTGCGGCGAAGGCAGACAAAAAAGGGAAAGAGTCTATCCCGTCGCTTATTGACGAGGTAGCAGAAAGAACCAGAACGGGACTGCAGGAATCATCTGAAAAAATTCAAGAAAGCAATAAGAAAATTGCAGATATCACCACCACCAATCTTGAAGCATATCAGCATTATTTCCTCGGAGAAGATTTAATAAATAAGCTGAAATTTAAAGAAGCAACCGAAGAATTTGAAAAAGCCATTGCAATTGATTCTCTCTTTGGACTTGCTTATTATCGTCTTGCTTACGCTATCGCTTGGAATATCGGACGCGAAGAGCTTGCAAAAGGACCGATGCGTAAGGCAATTACGCTGATTGATCGGATTCCTGAACGCGAAAGATATCTTGCCCGTTCGGAATTTATTCGCATTCAGGGAAGCATGGAAGCTTCTCTGGCAATATTAAGAGAGATGGAAAAAATTTATCCCACCGATAAAGAAATGACATACCTCATCGGAGATTATTCGTGGCATTTGGACAAGTACGATGATGCGGTCAAATATCTTGAAAAAGTATTGTCAATGGATCCTAACTTTGAACGTGCTCTTCAACATTTATCATGGGCATATCGAAGTATAAAACGATATGACAAGATGGCTGAGGTTGCGCAGCGTTACGTATCAGTTTCTGGATCGTCCGAGGCATACCAACTTGTTGTTGAAGCTTACCTCTTATTGGGGAAAATCGATCTGGCAATTACTAAATTGAAAACTGACAAAGAAATAATGCCGGATAATTATTATGTCGTAAGATTATTGTCATGTTTATACGCGTATAAAGGACAGTATGATGCTGCAGAAAAGGAATTGAAAGCACTTACAAATGAGAATCAAACTATAAGAGCTAAACGTACAGGTTACGGAGGTCTTGCTTTATTTTATCCATATATTGGAAAGTATAAAGAAGCAATGCTTGCGTCTGATAAATGCATCGAATTATATTTGCAGTTAAAGGATACTTCAAATGCTGAAACTAATAGGATGTTCAAAGCAATGATTATGTATAATGGATGGAAAAATATTGAGGACGCGTGGAAGGAAGCCGAAAAAACATTTCCTAATATGGATAAAATTGCAAATGGTAATTATTTGGGAGGGCTATCATTGCTCCAAGTATATCATGGTGATTATGCACTAGTTGACAGTATTAGTAAAACGGAGGTTATCTGGTGGCGCGTATGCCTGCTTTCAATGATTCAAAGTGCGAAGCATAATTGTGCTAATGCCGAATCACTTGCTGATTCAGCGCTAAAGATTAGTGGTCAATTTGCACAGATATTTGTTCTTTATCCATTGGCGGAGTGCCAGTATGATGCCGGATATTTAGATAAGGCGGTTTTATCATTAAAGAAATTACAATCGCTCCACGATTTTGATAACTTGGTCGGGTCGAGATCCATTTTTTATCCTAAGAGTTTCTATCTTTTAGGTAAAGTTTACGAGAAGAAATTAGATAAAAAACAAGCGATAGAAAATTACAGGATATTTTTGAACCTCTGGAAAAATGCCGATAAAGATTTACCCGATTATATTGATGCAAAGAAACGTTTGGCAAAACTCGAAGAAGTAGCAACGAGATGAAGGTGAAATGATATTTAACAGATGAATAAAAGTCTATGAATTTATATTAAATAGTGATGATCAGCCAAACAATATCACACTACAAGATTCTTCGGAAGCCGGGTCAGAGTGGAATAGGCGTGGTGTTGCAAGCTGAAAGCTCAAAACTTCGCAATGATACGGAGCTTTAGCTCATCGTTCAGTACCGCACCCGTTCTTAATCTTCCCCTTTTACTTCCAGAAGTATAATCTTGAACGAGCGGAGGACCTCCATACCGTAGAAAACAATTCCAACAAACACACTAATCATTCCGACAATAAAAATTATTAAAGGTATCGCACGAAAAAGATCATTACTCACAAACAAATTGAATGCGATCGTAACCGAGCTGAGCACAAATAGACCAACTGCGGCAAGCATTGAAAGAATCGCATTCCGTACATATCTGCTGCGAAGTAAAAGTTCCTGCCTTTGTTTTGTTATACTCATGAACCGAATATTGTCTGGATATGCCAGATCACCTTTCTCGCCAAGCTGTCGTGAGAATTTTCGTCTCTCGTCGTTCAACAATCGGATCCGGTTAATGATGGTAGAATAACGGTTGCTTAAGCTTAATAGCAGTAAGCCGACGGCAGAAATACCGAGGGCTGGCGCGAGGATCGCCTGGATTGCCTGGATTGCAGTTACTGTGGTTTCTTGCATAAGCTGTTCTCTTATAAGTTTAAAATTCTCATTAAATATAAAGAATCCCGGACAAATTCGGAAAAGTGATATTTGTGATATAGATGTTTGAATATCGGCAACTCAATCGGTATATTACGACCGTATAAAAAAATTTATCAGGAATATTAGCCGAAAGGAACATCCAATGCGCTTGTTTACGATTTTCATATTCATGTTGACTGTAAGCGCATACGCTCAATTGCCCCGATATACCGTCAACATGCAGTCATCCGATTATCAACTTCTTTTTACACGCGATATATTCAGTGATTCGCTCATACCCGCATCGTTCGAATATCAGGGAAACTATTGGAACGACGCGCAAATTCGTTTCAAAGGACACTCCACCCGTTATTATCCGAAGAAATCATATCGGGTGAAATTCAATAAATCGCATCTGTTTCAGAATATGCAAAGCGTCAATTTCAACGCGATGTATACCGATAAATCTTTTTTACGGGAAAAGATTGCATGGGAAATGTACGACGAGCTTCATCAACTCGCGCCCCGTGCCCACCATGCACGTTTTTCGTTGAATGGTAAAGAGGGTTTGTATCTTTTCATCGAGAAGGTTGATAAATATTTTCTTCCGAACCACGGACGCATTGTAGCTCCCATGTACGAAGCTAACGATACATACATCAGCGCCGATCTGACAGTCCAACCCGACAGTGTGCTTAAGATGTATTATGATAAAGAAATCGGCAGTGCAACAGATTATTCCGACCTCGCACAATTGATATCGGCGATCAACTCTGCGCCGGATGGATCGTTCAGGGATACGGTTTACAAATACTTCGATGTCAACAGCGTGCTCAATTGGTTTACCGGCAACATCCTAACGATGATGGGCGATAGTTATAATAAGAATTACCTGCTGTATCGTGATACGTCGAAAGTTATTCAGCAGTGGACGGTTATTCCGTGGGATTACGATTTATCATTCGGACGAAGCGGTGATCTCGCCATTCCATATCCGGCATCGTTACTCAATGATGGTTTTGCGTACACTTTTCCGCCTCTGTCCGGTCCTTCAAATGTTCTCAAAGACCGTTGGATGACTAATCCTTCTTTATGGGAAGAATTACGCCTACATGTTGATTCTTCACTCAACACAATTTTTAACGAAGAACATCTTTATCCGCGCATTGATAGTATGTTTGCGCTGGTTGAGAATGATGCCGCTATCGATCAGCAGAAATGGGGAACGACACAGGATTTCTACGATCATGTAGAAGGTTTGAAATATTATATTACTACCCGCAGAAATTATCTGAAGAAAACTTTCATTAATCCACCGAGCGGAGAATATAATAAAGTAACACTTCCTATAACTCAAACCAATGTGCCATATCATTTTGTCGCATTTGACGGCAGACAGATTGCCACCCTCTGGTTCAAGGAATTTCAAGATTTGGACAGCATTCTTGTGCGAGTTCATCCCGAGTCAACACCGCCGGGCGTTCTAAACCCAACTGATGAAAAATTCGTTAAACGATGGGTCGAGATTATACCGTATCCATCGACAGCGCAGTTCACGGCAAAACTTCAATGGATGTACAGCGACGTCTCCTCGCTCGATCGGGAAGTGGGCGCCGAAGTTCAGGATGAACGACTTCTTCGTTGTTATGTTTATGATGGAAGTAACTGGAATAGTTTATTGTCGAAGGTTAATTATTTTGGAAATTTTGTAACAGCAGACTCAGTCACTCAAAATGATTGCGGAGCGGGTAAACATTTCGCGCTGATGATGCCGGAAACTTATACGCAGATGTGGTTCCGCCAGCCGTTGAATTATTGGCAGCGATGGTATGACGTTAAATTTATCGACTCTCTCACAGGATTTATTGTTGGAGATCATGGAACAATCTTACGAACTACCGACGGCGGATCAACATGGTTGGAAAGTTATGCCGGGATGGCGCTTTCCTTAACCACCATTGGTATCTCGTCCGTAAATAATATCTTTATCGGTGGAGAGAATGGATTCTTATTTCACAGCGGTGATACAGGTAAGAGCTGGTCGCGATTTTTACTTATGCAAACAGAAAATATCCGAGGCATCATTTTCGAAACAGCTCAAAAAGGTTGGCTGTACGGTGATAGTTCACTGTTGATGCAGACAACAAATGGTGGTTCGACTTGGTTATTATCTTCATTAGATAGCCTGAAAAATATAATTGGAATCGTAAGAAAAGGTCAAAATTTGTTGAATGTATATTTTGAAGATGGAAATTATGCTTATTCAAACGATGAAGGGCTAACATGGCTTATGGGTTCAGCTGGATTAAACAAGAGAATTACTCGTGTCAAATCTGATGGAATATCCCACTGGATCGTAGGTGAAAATGGAACAGTTATTTGTGTGCCTATGTATGGAGACATTATCGACCGCAGTGTAGGGACATCGGTGACATTACGCGACATGGCATTTCTCAACAGTGGTGAAATGTATGTTGCTGGCGATGGCGGGAAAATTTATTATTCAACAAACAGTGGAGCGGACTGGTATTCTCAGTACACAGCCGACTCACACGATTTATACGCGCTGGCATTTACAGATAGTTCACATGGATATGCAATCGGAAACGGCGGGACAGTTCTTGTGACAAAATCGACCGGAACTGTAACCCAAATGAAAGATAATCTTTCAGCTCTGCCGAACGAATTCAAACTTTATCAAAACTATCCTAATCCGTTCAACCCGGTTACAATCATCCGATATGATTTACCTTCTCAGACAAAAGTGACCCTGAAGATTTATAATATACTTGGACAGGAAGTCGAAACACTGGTTGATGCGGTTCAGGAAGCTGGTGCAAAAAGTATAAGCTGGAATGCAGGCTGTCTTGCGAGCGGCATATATTTCTACCAGTTAAGCACAGGTATATCTACGAGCGTAAAAAAGATGCTGCTCATCAGATAAAAGCTGCCATAGTGAAAAAGATAGACGTGCTTGAACATTGTGATAATTATTGTTTGTTGATATCACGCATGACGAAGAAGATACTATCTGCTGGAATCTTATTGATGATTGCCAGTACATCGTTGTCGCAAACGCGATATGATACGTTCATCAGCGTTACACACAATGATAGTGTTGATGCGGTTTATTACTATCCCGCCGAATCACCGCCGCAGGAAGGATATCCGGCAATCATAACGGTGCATGGATTTGGATCGACAAAAGAATCACGGATTCCATTTTGTTCTACATATGCCGCCAATGGTTTCGTCACAATTGCATATACAGTGAGAGGGCATGGTCAATCATCCGGTTTGTCGACTATAATGTCTGTTGATGAGCGCTCTGACCTGCAGTATGTTTTTCAATATTTAAAGAGTCTGCCGAATATTGACACTAATAATATCGGTATTATTGGCGGTTCACAGGGGGGATTGCATGGTTTATGGGCTGCCGCTGATCAAATTCCACTTAAGGCAATTGTTGCCGATGTTATCGTTCCTCGCTGGGCATCGGATATGCTTGCAAACGGATGTATTCGTAGAACATTGCTTAACTTATTAAGAACAAACTCGGTCCGATATTATAAGGGCCGCGACGACCTTTGGGAATTAGTCCGCACGGATTCATACGATAGTTTATTATCGAAATTTCCACGAGCGCGCGATGTTGAAGCAAGTTCTTTGCTACAGTCGGCAATTCCGATGATGACGTTATTGAAATGGCAGGATCATTATTTCACAGCCGCGAACGGGATAGAGTTTCTACGAAATCAAACAGCAACCAAGAAAGTATACTTAGGAACAGTCGGGCATTGGTCAGATGAATCAGAGTCTGAACGATGGTTTCAATCCGATCTAATATTTCGGTGGTTTAGAAATTTTCTAAAACAAGATTCAACGGGCATTCTCGACGAACCTGAATACACATATGCCTATAGCAGTTTGCATATGGATACTATGGGTTATTATAATTGGACACATGTGGGTGAACAAACATGGCCCCCAGCCGGTGTTGAGTTCCGGAAATTTTATCTGTCGAGAGATTCGATGTTGTTATTTTCACCTTCCATACATAGCGATTCGTTCACGCTCTCAAATAATTATCTCAATCCTGCCTATACATTCGATACTGCGTACATAGAGGGGTTCAAAGGAAACCGGTTTGATATTCTTTTACCAAAACAGACAATTGCTTTTACTTCCCCTGTTTTGTGGGATGAAATCTTTTGGGTGGGCGCGCCCAAAATGAAAGTTTTCGTGAAATCAAACTATGAAAATTTTCCATTGCATGCCCAGATGTACGAAATAGATAACACGGGCAGAAAATATTTCATCAACCGGATTAATTTTACTGCAAGGCATTGGATACCGGGAACGAGCGGATGGATAGAAATAGAAGGGACCGAACATGCTCATCAATTTTCTCGCGGCAGCAGGATTCGGGTAGAAATTACCAATATCGATAAAACAAATCGTCAGCTTCTCGGAGAGTTTCCGTTTGTGGTGCCGATGTTTGCGCAAGCGAGCGCAACAATTATCGCTGACGCAACCCACCCATCCTATATTGAATTACCGATGATCGGTGACCCAACGGAAGTCGCATTGCACACGTATGGATTAGCGAAGGCATATGAACTTTACCAGAATTATCCGAACCCGTTCAATCCGGTTACAATAATACGCTACGATATACCTTCTCAATCAAAAGTAACTCTAACAATTTATAACATTCTTGGCCAGGAGGTTGTAACGCTTGTTGATGATGTTCAGGAAGCAGGTAGAAAAATTGTCAGTTGGAATGCAAGTCAGCTTGCGAGCGGTGTTTATTTCTATCGCCTGTATGCCGGAGGATATTCTGACGTCAAAAAAATGCTGCTGACTAAGTAAAAAATCCATGAATAAAAAAATATATGCGTTTGGCAACCCTAACGCCGATAAATTTGGTCCGGCGCGGTTGTTATTTTCAAACTCTTCTGATTACGTAATCTCCATTTCCTGGAATTGCTTCTAAACTCTTTTTTGTAGATATTTGCATCGGTTTTTATTTAGGTATTTTGATTATTATGGAAGAAAACGAAGGATTAAGTTTTGGGAAGAAGCTGAGGAAGCTATTTATCGGCTCTTCACGCAATCCTCAAGATAAGGCTCTGTTTCATAAAATATCCCTCATTGCATTCTTTGCGTGGGTTGCCCTCGGTGCCGATGGTATGTCTTCATCGAGTTATGGACCCGAAGAAGCATTCCGTGTACTTGAAGGACATCCCACCTTAAGTTTGTTTGTTGCACTTGGAAGCGCGTTCACAATATTTATTGTTAGCACAAGTTACTATCAGATTATACAATTGTTTCCAACCGGCGGTGGCGGTTACTTAGTAGCAAGCAAACTGTTGTCGCCTAAGGTTGGAATGATCTCCGGCTGTGCGCTTCTTATCGATTATGTACTTACAATTACACTATCGGTTGCCAGTGGTGCAGATGCCTTGTTTAGTTTTCTGCCGTCGGGATGGTACCACTTCAGACTTGAGTTTGCCGTTTTTGTGCTTCTTCTTCTCATCATTCTAAATCTTCGGGGCATTAAAGAATCTATTATACCCCTTATCCCGATTTTTATCGTTTTCGTTTTAACTCACGTTTTACTTATCGGTTATGCTCTTGGATCGCATTTATTTGATCTCCCTGTTGTAATCGAGACAACAAAAATAGATCTTCAGAATTCTGTTTCAGAATTAGGAATGATCGGCGTTATTTTGCTTATCCTCCGCGCATATAGTATGGGCGCAGGAACCTTCACAGGGATCGAAGCTGTATGTAACGGTCTTCCCATCTTACGAGAACCAAAGGTTGAAACGGCGAAACGTACAATGCGGTACATGGCAATTTCACTTGCACTCTTAGTTCTGGGATTAATGTTCGCCTATCTGCTTTATGGAGTGAAGCCGCAACCGGGTAAAACACTAAATGCAATTCTCTTCCAAAATATCACTGCTGGTTGGGGCAGCGATTGGGGATATTATATAGTATTGATTACACTGATTTCCGAGGCGGCACTGCTTACTATTGCGGCACAGACCGGCTTTATCGATGGTCCCCGAGTCTTATCAAATATGGCGCTGGACCGCTGGATGCCAACAAGGTTTGCAACACTTAGCGACCGCCTCGTAACACAAAATGGTATTCTGATCATGGGTGTTGCCGCATTTATTTTGATGATTACGACGCAAGGTTCCGTGCGTTTTCTTGTAGTTCTTTACAGTATAAATGTGTTTATCGATTTCGTACTTTCACAGCTTGGAATGGTGCGCCATTGGTGGATTTCACGAGGACAGCAGAAATACTGGAAGAAAAAAATCATCATTAACGGTATTGGACTTATATTGACATCCTTCGTGCTCGTTTCAATTGTTGTTCTTAAATTTTTCGAGGGCGGTTGGGTTACGCTGTTAGTAACAGGCGGGCTTGCCGGAATTGTTTTACTTATACGACGTCATTATACTCAAACACAAAAACTTCTCGGACGATTGAACTCTCTTGTCAATGTCGTAGAATCGGTCGACAATCCGATTACTCCCGAAGATATCAAGAATCCAAAACCAGAAGCAGCATACAATCCTAAATCCAAAACAGCCGTAATAATGGTGAATGGCTTCAACGGATTGGGTTTGCATACGCTGTTCAGCGTGATCAGATTGTTTGGAGACATGTACAAGAATTATATTTTCGTGGAAGTCGGAATATTTGACGCAGGTAATTACAAAGGCGTAACGGAAGTCGATCGACTGCAAGCGGCGGTTAAAGCGGATGTTGACCGCTATAAAAATTACATGAGGAAAAACGGATATTATGCCGAAGGTTTTACGGCAGTGGGCATTGATGTGGTCGACGAGGTTTCACAGCTCTCTGAAAAAATTCTTGAGAAATATCCGCAGGCAATCTTTTTCGGCGGACAACTTGTATTCGGAAAAGAATCTTTCTTCGCGCGCTGGCTTCACAATTATACCGTATTTGCAATCCAGCGAAAGTTTTACCAGCAGGGAACACCGGTAGTCATATTACCGATCAGGGTGTATTGAGGCGGGAAAACATGGATAAGTTCGTTTTTGGTTTATTGATTTTTCCACCATTTATTTATATTACAGGTAATAAAATATAAACTCCGACATCTAAACGAGCTATTTATGTTCAGATCTCGGAGTTTAAACGGGAAAAATTCAGATACATCCAACAATCAAAATGCAGTTGTAAAACCAAATGTTAACTTCGGTTGTTTACGCTCCAGATCATACCCAAACTCGCCCATTAGTTTCAGGTTGCGCGCCAACAAGTACGTAAAGTTACCGGCAACGGCATGGTATTTCAAATCTTCCTGATCCGAATCTATACGGTTGTACATCAAGAAGATATACCAATCACTTTTATCAAGTTGCGGGGCGAACATCAGTTGAGCAAAACCGCCGCGTGTTATTATTTTTCCCTTGTTTTCATCTGGGTTTGGATTCGAATCTTCTCGGTACATGAACTGTCCGCACAACTCAACTTGATCATAGGAAATAGTAGCATCGATCCCACCCATCCCGATATTACTCTTGCTTGTGATAGTGTCTCCTACTACTTCTTTACCATAATAACCAAGACCGCCGATTGAAAAATTTGAATCGATCGGTTGAGCGACACGGAAGAAGAAATTTTTATAGGGATCGGTATCGAACATAAAATCTTCACCCGGTTTAATACCGTTTCCGTTTGAGACTGATGCTATAATATCCGTTTCTGTCGGCAAAGTGTAACTGAGCATTAACCCGCGATCGTATGTCAGATCTGCCATCGAACTCCCGGGTTTTGCTTTATAGATTTCGTAATCTTCATACATCGGTCTAAGCTCTCGTTTGAATATCGGATCGCATATCTGATACTGACCCGCCATTATATCGAAATCAATATTACCAACATTGTTGAAATACAGAAACGCGTCTTCAACTCCGACGAGCGATCCTTTTTCATTCATCAGGAAATAAAAAAAGTACGAAACATCTTTTGCAACCTGACCGCTGGATAAGATTTTCATTACGAAGGGCCATTCTATATCGGTCTTCGCATTTACGGAATCTTTACCCGGACGCATCCGAAAAGCTCCGTCGAACCGAACCGATAGGGGCAGTTCACGCATCAATAAAAGTTTATCGTCTCCCGTCTCCCGTACAAAGCGTGGCGGTTCTTTGTCCTTCAGTTGGTAGCCGTTCGCCGCAAATTCGTCGCCGTAAGGTTTGAGTTTTGGGATCGGTGAATGACAAACATTGCACGACATATCGTACTTCCGCGCATATGCCGGAATTGCCGATGCCTGATCTGCGGCGATTGAGATGAAGACAAAAAGAATTACAAATGAAAAAATAATATTCTTCATGATATATCCTCCTTATTATTGTGTAATGTTTATGTTTGTCTCGTGAAAATTGACTTCGATTGTCTCGGCTTCATCTTTCGGCACGCCAAGAAATTCTACAATCGGGGTCGGTAGTTTCTGATAGTTCAGAACCGCCTTTACTTTCATCGGTCCCGGCGCCGCGTTTACAGGCACCGTCCAAGTGAATGTCTCAAGTTTTGTTTCGCGCGGACCTATACGGTAATCTGTGGATTGAGATGCTGTGTTCCATTGTTGTATTGTCATTCTTCCTTGCGGATCGAGATACGGCAATCTGAAAATTCTATCTCCTTCAGGCACACCATCGCGTTGAACACCTTTGAAGTCGGGTTGGTTCAAAGCAATTCCCATATCCTGATATGCAAGAGTATTGGCAGCAATTGTATATTCTTCGCCGGGGAATCCTTTCTTATCAACAGACAGATGATAAACGGTTCCTTTCGAGTCGGTTGCTTCTACATGCAGCCAAAGCATTCGTTCTTCGGCAGAACCTGTAGGAAATTTATGACCGGTTTTTTGGTTGAAGAGTGCGACCGTGAGTTTTACAGCTTGCCCCGGTTCGACATCCCGTATATCCGGATGGATGCGAAGCTCAACAACGCCGCGTACTTTTCCCGGATCGTGCGCACCATGGAAAAGATGTTGTGCTACATCAGGCAGCTCAGGTCCCATCGAGGCATTGTGTCCTTTAGCGAATGTCATATGACACGATTGACAGAGTACGCCTTCTTTTGCGTATGGTCCTTCTTTCCATTCGAGATGCGTAGATTTAACCCAAATGCCGTATGGATCTTTTTCGTTATGACACATACCGCAAAATTCGGCAGTCTTGTGAAACGCCGAGTATTTTGTTTTATGAGCCGGCGAATTAGCCGCTTCGCGCGGTCCATATTTTACATTACCCGGTTCAGAAATATAATTGAAGTTGAACGGTGTATCTCCTGAAAAACCGGTAATCGTATGGCACACATCGCACGAGACTGCTTCGTTCGCGCGGCTGTTTGCCTCCGGCTTCGGCGGCGGAACATCGCCTGCGAGGAATGCGATAGGTGTATGGCATCCGTTGCAGCCAGCTTTCACACTGGCAACCTTCGGGTCTTTTTCAGCATGTGGAACCGCCAACTTGAAATACTCGATTTCATCCCAATGATGAGTGTACGCCTGCGACATCATTGCTTGCTTCCACTGTTGATAGAAATCCACGTGGCACGAGGCACCGCAAACTTCCGGTTTTTCAAAATCATCATACTTCTTCGTACCAAGCGCATCATCACCTGTTTTTGGAGTCTGTGCAACCACGGTTATTACGGTGATCAACGTGAAAAGCAGGAGTATGAAGAACAGTTTAGTGTAAATGGTAGAAAGTTTCATAGAATAATCCTCCATGAAAATATTGTTGAATGAATGTTAACAGCGGGCAGATTAAGAAAAAAATCTTTTTCATAAACCGTGTATAAATTTAGCATGAAACAACACCAAAAGCAAATAATTTAATCTTTTCATCAATTGATTTTTCCCTCTTTTATTTGTAACATATTGCAACTCATAAGTAGTCGAATTAACGAATTAAAGCTCTTGAAATCCAAACATCTCGGCATCTGGCTCGCCCTGATCGTAGAAGTGCTCCTTTTAACGATTCTCACCTCTTCCTTCGGAAGTAATGGTTCGTTCGATTCTACTTTTCTAAACTGGTCTAATATTTCTCAGGTCATTCGCGCTCTTTCATTCATCGCGATAATGGCAATTGGCGTAGCGCCTGTAATTATTTCGGGCGGTATTGATTTATCGGTCGGCTCTATTCTCGGCTTCTCCGGTGTTGTTACCGCTGTTCTTTTGAATAATGGTATAGATATTTTCTCCGCATCGATTGCGGGTCTTGCCGTCGGATTACTTAGTGGATTTGTTAACGGAATATTAGTCACCGAAGCAATATTACCTCCGTTCATTGCAACATTAGGAATGATGAGCATTGCCCGCGGACTTGCATTTGCATTGACAGGTGGAGAAACAATAAGAAACCTTCCGCCGGAATTTATTGCTATCGGGCAAGGGGCTATCTTTAATATTCCAATTCCAATATTAATCCTGATAATCTTCGCTATCGCTATCGGGTACTTTCTCAAATCTACAAAATGGGGACGATATATTTATGCAATCGGCGGAAACGAAGAAGCGTCATACTTCAGCGGGGTAAATGTTGGAAGAATGAAAATTTTGGTTTATACTTTATGCGGGCTTGCGGCAGGGATTGCCGGAGTTTTATTTACAGCGCGTTTCGGTGTCGGTCAATCGACATCAGGTCTTGGTTATGAACTCGATGTTATTGCGGCGGCTGTGATTGGCGGTGTAAGTTTGAGCGGCGGACGGGGAACGATTCTCGGCGTGATTGTAGGTTCATTGCTGATGGGCATTCTGCGGAATGGTTTGGTTCTTCTGAATGTCTCTGCTTACTGGCAGCAGGTCGCAATCGGACTTGTAATTTTGTTAGCTGTTATATTGGATAGGAAAACGAAACGATGATATCTAATAAATCCTCACTCTATAATAACTATCCCTGTTCGAGAGAGGGTTAGTTTAGGATTAACTATGATCGGACAAAAAATATCACATTATCGGATTCTTTAGGAGGAATTACACAACCATGAGCAAACAAAAGAAAAAACGCACACCTGAAGAAGCTTTCGCTGAAGCCGAGAAGCGCATCCAGAAAGCTCTCAAGACAGGTGCGACGGAATTGGATTTGGGAGGTCTCGGTTTAACCGAACTGCCGGAGAGTATCGGACAGTTGTCCCGGCTGCAGAAATTGTTTCTGTCTAACAATCAACTGACGAGCTTGCCGGAGAGCATCGGTCAATTGAACCACCTTCGAGAACTAGAACTCAACTTTATTCCGCAGCTTATTCTTGAAAGAAGCATCGGCAAATTGAATGAATTACAGGTTCTTTCGGCTGTGGCTAACCAATTGGAAGTTTTTCCAGAGTGGATCAGTCAACTAAGTCAACTTAGGCAAATTTATTTTCAAAGCAACAATTTCCAATCGCTGCCTAATTCTTTAGGAGTACTTAAGGAACTTCGAATCTTATGCGTCTGGGGTAACAAACTAGTGGCTCTTCCAGATTCAATTGGATCCCTTCATAAACTCGAAAGTATCTATATTGAAGATAACCAAATAACTACTTTGCCGGAATCGCTTGGGCAGTTGAGCCAGTTAAGGAAACTTAAGGCAGAAAATAATCGCCTGATTGCATTACCTGAATCGCTCCGTAGGCTTTCAATGCTAGAAGAGCTTTACCTGCATGGCAACGATGCGCTCGGTTTGCCACCTGAAGTATTGGGTTCATCTGATTTCGACGATAAATCTAATCTCACAAAACCCGCAGACATCCTCGACTATTACTTCCGGACTCGTGGTGGGAAGAGACCGCTCAATGAGGCGAAGCTTATTTTGGTTGGCCGTGGCGCAGTCGGCAAGACGTCACTCGTTAACAGACTTGTCTACAAAAAGTTCAGTAAACGGGAGAGAAAAACTGAAGGAATTAAGATTACTGAATGGCCGCTTACGCTGAAACGCAAGAGAAATGTAAAGCTCAACATTTGGGATTTCGGGGGCCAGGAGATTATGCACGCCACTCACCAGTTCTTCCTGAGCCAGCGGAGTTTGTACCTGCTCGTGCTCAACGGCAGAGAGGGAGGTGAGGATGCGGATGCGGAATACTGGCTCAAGCTTATCGCAGCATTCGGTGGAAATTCTCCCATCATTATTGTTCTGAACAAGATCAAAGAACATCCTTTCGACCTCAACCGCAGGGCTCTTCAGGAGAAGTATCCATCAATCAAAGACTTTGTCAAGACCGACTGTGAGACAGGTAGTGGGATCGAGCAGCTTCGCGCAATCATCGAGCGAGAAACCTCGAGATTAGAAAACCTGAGGGCATCGTTCCCGGCAACATGGTTCGAAATCAAGAGGAAGCTCCCGGAGTCCAAAAAGGATTTCCTGAGCTACAAGGAATTCCGGGAATTCTGCGCGAAACATGGGGAGAAAGACGAAAAAGCACAAGACCAGCTTGCTGGTTTCCTCCACGAGTTAGGAATCGCCTTGAACTACAAAGACGATCCACGATTGAACGATACGCACGTGCTGAACCCTCACTGGGTAACCACCGGAATTTATAAAATTCTGAACTCCAAGAAACTTGAGAAACAAAAAGGGGAAATCCATAGTAAGGATATATCAAAAGTATTGGACAGCAAGACCTATCCTCCAAAGATGAGAGGGTTCCTTCTGGACTTGATGAAGAGGTTCGAGCTTTGCTTCACTTTTCCGGAATCCGACGGTCGCTATCTTATCCCGGAGCTTCTCGACAAACAGGAACCGAAAGCGTCCCGTGAGTTCAACCCAACCGAATGCCTTAATTTTCAGTATCATTATCCAATTCTTCCTGAAGGATTGTTACCGAGATTTATCGTGCGGACACATGTGCTAAGCGAAAATTCTCCGCGCTGGCGTACGGGAGTCATACTGCAGTTTGAGGAAAGTAGGGCTCTTGTCAAAGCAGATCCTCAAGAAAAAAAGGTCTTGATATCCGTTTCCGGTAAACCCGAAGGGCGGCGCCGTTTGCTTGCGATCATCCGGTCCGACTTTGAACGGATTCATCAGGATATCCGAAATCTCCAGCCGCTTGAAATGGTTCCTCTTCCCGATCATCCCAACGTGGTCGTTTCACATAAAGAGCTCATGGTGATGGCGCAGAATGGTATCGATACCACTCAAAAGGTTGTCGGTAACGATGTTGTCGATCTTGATGTAAGCAGAATGCTCACAGATGTTGATTTAGAAGGTGCGCTCAAAATTCGACAGTATGTTGAAGTTTTAAAGCTCCGTGACATCTTGGGGACACCATCAATCGCTCGACCAGTTCGCGTGTTTATCAGCTACTCCCACAAGGATGAACGGTATCGAGAGCAGCTGGAAATACATTTAAAACTCTTGAAGCGGAATGGACTGATCGAGATTTGGCATGATAGGAAGATTAATCCGAGTGAGGAATGGAGAGATAAGATCGACGAGAATCTTGAACGAGCGGATATAATTCTCTTGCTTATCAGCGCAGATTTTATCGCTTCCGATTACTGCTACGACGTAGAAATGAAACGGGCATTGGAACGGCATGATAGCAGCGATGCGAGGGTGATACCGGTGATTGTCCGAAAAGTTAAATGGACCACGTCGCCACTTGGTAAGCTGCAAGGGTTGCCGAAAGAAGGTAAACCTGTCAAAACATGGAAAGACCGAGATGCAGCATGGAGCAACGTTTCGGAAGGTATCGAGCAAGTCGTTGAGGAACTTCGAAAGAATCGCGACAGTTCGGCGAACGCAAAAACTGAGATTCTCTCATGATCTGTCAAACAATATCACATAAACACTTATCCTATAATCTCCTTACCGAAGCAGGAGAGGGTTGTTCCTATTTCAACCCGAGTGAAGTCGAAGGGGTATCGGTACAGGAGGTCAAACAAAAAAATTCAAATAATAACTTGAGGAAATGCAAATGAAAAAATATTTATCTATCGTTGTTGCAGTCATACTTCTTCTCTCCGGTTGCGGCAAAAAACAAGATGAGAAGACATTAGTTTTCGCTTTTGTTCCAAAACTTTTGGATAACCCTGTCTTTCAGCTTGCATGGACTGCGGCTCAAGCGGCTGCAAAAGATTTAGGTAACGGAAAAATAGAAGTTCAACGTTTCGCGCCGGTAAAGTCTGATGCAGTCGAACAGGCACAAATCATCGAGAGCTTAATCGAGAAGAAAGTCGATGGTATCGCAGTTTCCGTCAACGATGCCGATGCACTTACTGAGTCAATTAACAAAGCTGTAGATGCGGGAATTCCGGTTGTTTGCTTCGATTCGGACGCTCCAAAGAGCAAACGATTTGCTTACTACGGAACAGCCAACTTCCCAAGCGGCAAACAGATGGCAGAGCATCTTGTGAAGCTGATGGGAACAAAAGGAAATGTAGCAATGCTGATGGGAACGCCGGGCGCGCCGAATCTCGAAGAACGCCGCCAGGGAATTCTTGAGTACTTCAAAACTTATCCCGATATTAAAGTTGTTGCGACAGAATATTGTTACGATGATGTGAACAAAGGTGTAAGTGTTATGGAAGCGGCAATTCAAGCACATCCCGATCTTAAAGGTTGGATATTACCCGGTGCTTGGGCGCTCTTCACACCGCCGCCGGGTCCGTTTGCAGCGAAGAAACCGGGCGATCTGTTTGTCGTTTCTATAGATGCATTGCCCGAGCAACTTGATTACATTCGGCAAGGATACGTGCAAGTTTTAATGGGACAAAAACTATGGGGCTGGGGTTATGAAAGTATAAGACTGTTGAAAGAGTTTAAAGAAGGTAAAATACCAGCACAACCCGTAATTGACTCGGGTCTCGATATCATAACAAAAGAAAATGTTGAAGAGTACGCACAGAAGTGGAAGACGGGGAAATTCTGAATCAATTAAAAATTAAAAAGGAAATTGTATGAGAAATGTGGTAACAACAATCTTAGTGTTCTGCCTGTTGATCGTTTCTTGTGGCAAAAAAGAAGAAACCAAATCCACAAAAACCATCGGCGTAACGCTTCTTACTCGCGCGCATGTCTTCTACAAAGATTTAGAAGAAGGTCTGAAGACCGAAGCCGCGGAGAATGGTTACGAATTAATTGTCACTGCCGGTGACTTCGATCTCGGAAAACAAAGCAATCAAATCGAAGACTTCATCACGCGAAAGGTTGATGCCATCATCGTATGTCCAGTAGATTCGCGCGGTGTCGGTCCGGCAATCAAGAAAGCAAATGATGCGAAGATTCCTGTCTTCACTGCTGATATTGCCTCGCAGGAAGGTGAGATCGTCAGCCATATCGCTTCGGATAATGTTGCGGGCGGAAGATTAGCGGGAGAATATCTTGCAAAAGTTTTGAATGGTAAGGGAAAGGTCGCAATCATCGGTCAACCGACAGTAACATCGGTGCTGGATAGAACACAAGGATTCAAAGACGTCATTGCAAAATATCCCGATATCAAAATCGTTGCCGACTTAAATGCCGAGGGTGTGCGCGATAAAGCAATGCAGATTACATCTGATGTTTTGCAGGCACATCCCGATCTTGATGGAATCTTCGGCATCAACGACGATTCCGCCCTCGGTGCTTTGGATGCAGTGATGCAATACAAACGTCTCAATGTTAAAATTGTCGGTTACGATGCAACACCACCGGCGCGCGACGCCATATTGAAAGATACTCCTTTGAAAGCCGATGTTATTCAAAATCCGAAGAAAATCGGTGAAACAACAATCCAGAAAATCAAAGAATATTTCTCCGGTGTATCAGTGCCGAAAGTTGTGCCTGTGGAAGTTGGTATAGTAGATAAGGAAGCGTTACAAAATGCATCAGTGAAGTAAATGAAGTTGAATTTGTGTTTAAATATGACCCCTCCTGCAATCCTCCCCTTGTTAAGGGAGAGAATAAAAGAGGGGGTCGATTAAAACTGTGACACCTCTTCTCCAAATGCAAAACATCCGTAAGCAGTACCCCGGCGTGCTGGCGTTGTCGGATGTGAATTTTGATCTTCGTGCCGGTGAAGTGCATTGTCTTCTCGGTGAAAACGGCGCGGGTAAATCCACGCTGATGAAAGTTCTTTCCGGAGCAATTAAAAAAGATAGCGGCGTAATTTTAATAGACGGAAACGAAGTCGATTTCCACTCACCGGCAGATTCCCAAAAAGCCGGAATCGGAATGATTTATCAGGATTTTAAACTTGTACCGGAACTTTCTGTGGCTGAGAATATTCTTCTGGGCAATGAACCGACCAAAGGGAAATCTCCGTTTGTTGACTACAAGAAGATGAATGATATTGCACGAGCATCGCTTGCTCAGCTTGGCGAAGAAATATCACCGACGGCAATTATCAGTTCGCTGAGTGTTGCGAAACGACAAATAGTTGAAATTGCAAAAGCACTATCGAAAAAAGTAAGAATAATTGCAATGGATGAACCGTCAGCAGCGCTTACCGAAAATGAATTGAAAAATCTGTTCGCGGTCATTAAAAAATTAAAACAGGACGGCGTTGGAATAATTTATATATCGCACCGGCTTGAAGAAATTTTCGAGATTGGTGATCGATTAACTGTGTTGCGTGACGGAAAATTTATTCATAGCTGCAATGTCGCAGAATCAGATCGTAGAAGTTTGGTTGGATGGATGGTCGGGCGTGAGCTTGAACAGGAATATCCAAAGATTGAATTGAAACGCGGAGAGGAAATACTTCGAATCGAAAATCTCAATGCCGGTATTTTAAAAGATATCAATCTGAATGTCTACCGCGGAGAAATTTTGGGATTTTCCGGACTTGTAGGCGCCGGAAGGAGCGAGCTTGCCCGTATAATCTTCGGTGCTGATCGAAAAGAAAGCGGCTCGATTTATTTAGAAGGAAAAGAAATTTATCCTAAATCTCCTCGCGAAGCTATCGATCTAGGAATTGGACTTCTTACAGAAGATCGGAACAAATATGGTCTAATTATGCAGATGAACGTGAGAGAGAATATATCCCTTTCAAATCTCCACGATGTTGTAAAAGGATTATTTATAAATCGTTCAAAAGAAAATTCGGTGGCGGATAAATTTACAAATGACCTGAGGATAAAAACACCGTCAATTGAGCAGGAAGTTAAAAACTTAAGCGGCGGCAATCGGCAAAAAGTTGTGCTTGCCCGATGGCTTTTCACGAAATCAAAACTGCTTATCTTTGATGAACCAACAGTCGGAATCGATGTCGGTGTAAAATACGAAATCTACAATCTCATCAACCAATTAGCGAAAGATGGAATCGGCGTGATCGTGATTTCTTCAGACCTTCCGGAGCTTCTCGGCATTAGCGATCGAGTTGCAGTAATGTGTGAGGGAAAACTAACTGGAGTTTTATCTCGTTCAGAGGCGACACAGGAAAAAATCATGACGCTTGCTACCGGCGGCAACTTGGAGACAGCACATGGTTGAGCAATTACCACGATCAAAAAAAATCAAAACCATCATCGGTGAATTTGGAATTACGATCGCTCTTCTCGCCGAAATCGCTTTATTTTCTTCACTTTCGCCGTATTTCTTTACTGCTGATAATATTTTGAATGTAACATTACAAACTTCCATTACTGCAATTATTGCGGCGGGAATGACGTTTGTAATTATCACAGCGGGAATTGATCTCTCGGTGGGTGCGATGGTTGCATTCAGCGGAGTAATTGCAACAAGTGTGTTGAAACTTGATTTACCATTTTCTATTTCATTTCCACTAGCACTTCTTGCAGGATTAGCAGTTGGAATATTTTCTGGATCTCTTGCGGGATTATTTGTTACGCGATTCAACATCACTCCGTTCATCGTTACGCTCTCACTAATGACGATCTGGCGCGGATCATCATATATGTATACAGACGGCAGACCGATTTGGGGATTCCCAGAAGAATTTAGTTTTCTTGGAAGCGGAAGAGTTTTCGGTATTCCGATTCCAACTATTATAATGATATGTGTCTACATTGTTGCATACACAATCCTGAAGCATACTAAGTTTGGCAGATATGTTTATGCTGTCGGCGGCAATAAAGAGGCAGCCCGATTAGCGGGTATAAACGTAAACCGCACGTTGTTATCTGTTTATATTATCAGCGGTGTTCTTTCCGCAATCAGCGGAATTCTGCTGGCATCACGAATGAACTCCGGGCAACCGAATGCCGGATTGATGTACGAGATGGACGTGATAGCCGCTGTGGTTGTTGGTAGTACGAGTTTGTTTGGCGGTCGGGGTACAATCGTTGGTACATTTTTAGGTGCGATGCTCATCGGCATACTGCGTAACGGTTTAAATCTTCTTAATGTCGGTTCGTATGTGCAGATGGTAGTGCTTGGTGTTGTAATTCTTTTTGCAGTTTTGTTGGATCAAATGAGGATGAAATGAAAATTATTCGATTCGTTGTCTATGCAATTCTTATATCGTTAGCGCCGCCGGTATTGGCGCAAGAACAACCGTTCATCTTTACACTTTATGGCGGACTATTTTTTCCGGCTCACCCAGAATTCAGAGCAACTTATCAATCGTCTTCCGATCTTATTTGGGGCGTGGGTATTTGTCTTCCTGTGCGCGCTCCAATTTTTGCAGCAGGCGATATTTCTTTCTTTAGTTCGAAAGCTATCATGGATCAATCTTATGACAGTACTATGGAATTGTCGGAACGATTCATACATGTCGGAATATTAAGTAAGCAATTTTTAGGCGGCAGTATCTTTCTCCGGTTATCGGGGGGGGTAAGTTATATTTCGATCAAACAAACAACCTCCAGCTCCCGATCGTCGGAGAGCTCACAAAACACGGATAAACGGCTGGGATATTTTGGTGGAGTTGGATTTGAACAGCCGTTAGATGCCGAGGGACGCTCGTCGCTGTTCGGAGATGTCATCTACGATTATCGCCGTTCACGTCAAAAAGAACTCTATGGCGATTATGGCGGTATTAGACTTGTTCTCGGTGTTCATTTGTTTTTGTTTTAGTTCGTTGAAATAAAAATTATCTCACTGTTTTACTTATGAAAGGACTTGTTATGAAATCCTTTATACCTGTTTTATTATTTTTCTTGTTGCCGTTTGGCTTGCTTGCTCAAACCAATGTCGATAAACTTGTGCGGTCACTCGATTCTCTTGGAACCGTTTCATTCACGGACTGGAAATCCGGTCCCGATCTGAAACAATCCATCAACGGCGATCCTACAAAACCCGGATTCGATGATTCAAAGTGGGACAACTTAAAACTCGATCAGCGCATCTATCCCGATTCCTGCTGGATCAGAAAGGAAATCGTCTTGCCGCAAATGATTCTCGGTCAATCGCTGAGCGGAACTGTAAAGCTGCATGTCTCTGTGGATGATTACGGATATCTCTGGGTGAATGGTGAGAGTAAAGGATATTTTCCATGGGATGGTGAGTTCGAGCTGACAAATGATGCCAAACCTGGGCAGAAATTTCTCATCGCAATCAAAGCAATTAATACCGGTGGACCGCTGCGTCTGATTCGCGCAGAGCTTGAATCGGAAAAATCAAAACAGGTAAGTCTGATGGTTCGTGATTTTTCTACAAGCATGCGGGTCGGACAGAAGCTGTTGAGTTTCGATACCTATCAGACCAATGCACGGAGAAAACAGGATCCCGGCACCGATAAATCATCGATGGATCGGGATGAAAAAATCAGATTGAACGCTCTTCTCCAGAAACTTGCCGGAGAAGTTGATCTGCAAGCTCTCGCTTCCGGCGCGCTGGATAAGTTTACCGCTTCTCTTGCAAAAATCCGTGAGCAGTTAAAACCTATCAACGAGTTCGCAAAACGCTACACGCTTTTCTTCGATGCCAATGCGCACATCGATGCGGCTTGGTTATGGCGGGAACGTGAGACAGTCGAAGTTTGCAAAAACACATTTACATCTGTACTTAACATGATGGATTACCGCCCCGACTTCACCTACACACAAAGCTCAGCCGCTTACTATGATTGGATGGAGAAAATTTATCCGGATATCTTCAAACGAATGATTCCCAGAATAAAAGATGGCAGATGGGAAATCATCGGTGGTATGTGGATCGAGCCGGATTGCAACTTACCGAGCGGTGAATCGTGGATGAGGCAGCTGCTTTATGCAAAACGCTACTTCAAAGAAAAATTCGGTGTGGATGTGAAGATTGGCTGGAATCCAGATTCGTTCGGTTATAACTGGAACATGCCGCAGTTCTACCTTAATGCAGGCATAGATGCTTTCATCACGCAAAAGATCGGGTGGAATGAGACGAATGTTTTTCCGTACCGTGTTTTCTGGTGGGAAAGTCCCGATGGTTCAAAAGTTCTCAGCTACTTCCCCTTCGATTATGTGAACACAGTCGATGACCCATACCGATTAGTGGATTGGACGAGACAGTTCGATGCGAATACCAGTTTCACGAAGATGATGATTCTGTTCGGAGTCGGCGACCACGGCGGAGGACCATCCGATGATATGATCGACCGTATCGAACATCTTAAAACGCTCGATATTTATCCGAGCATCGAGTACGGCACTACAACACAATACCTCGACTGGCTGAAGAAACAGAATCTTTCCACGCTTCCAGTATGGAAAGATGAGCTTTATCTTGAATATCATCAGGGAACATACACAACACAGGCAAACGGGAAAGAATCGAACCGCAAGAGCGAGGTTCTTCTTACCAACGCCGAAAAATTTTCTTCACTTGCCGCTATGTTCGGTTATAAATACAACTCTGCCGATCTCGAAGAAGCGTGGAAGGATATTTTGTTCAATCAGTTTCACGATATTCTTCCCGGTTCCAGTATTCGTGAAGTATATATCGATGCGCCTGAACGGTATAAACAATCGGAAGCCATAGGCACTTTTGAGTTGAAGAAATCTCTTGCCTACCTGACGAAGCAAATCGGTACTTCAGCCGTCAAAAAAGGCGAGCCGGTGATTGTATTCAATCCGCTATCGTGGGAACGAACCAACGTAGTTACTCTCCAGCTTCCCGAAGCCGATAACAATGAATACAGTGTCTTTGAAGTTGGGGGAAAAGAAATTTCTTCACAAATAATCCGGACGGATAAATACCATCGTGAAATTCTCTTCAAAGCTGATAATGTTCCATCCCTCGGATATAAGACATACGAATTGAGGAAACATAAATCATCGATGGTTGGGAAAAATCTAAAAATATCTCAAACATCGTTGGAGAATGAATTCTTTAGCATCAATATCGATCCGGTAACCGGTTGGATGAAAAGCATCATTGATAAACGGAACGGAAGGGAAATTCTTTCGGGATACGGAAACGAGCTTCAGATGCTCGAAGACAAACCGTCTGCTTGGGATGCATGGAACATTGGATTGACGGGCGTTAAATATCCAACAACTTTGCGGAAAGTTGAAATTGTAGAAAATGGACCGGTGCGCGCAACGGTGCGGGTAACACGCGATTACCTTACACCCGGAATGAAAAAAGAAGCGCCGACGCAAGATTATCCGACTACTTTCTTTACACAAGACATCTCTTTGTATGATGGAATCGATTACATAGATTTCAAAACTGATGTAGATTGGTGGGAAGATAAAACTATGCTTAAGGTCGCGTTCCCGGTTTCAGTGAGCAACCCGATAGCAACGTACGAAATACCCTACGGTTCGGTTCAGCGTTCGACTCAATGGAAGGATAGCTGGGACAGCGCTAAGGTTGAAGTTCCTGCCCAGCGGTGGGCTGATCTCTCTCAAAACGATTATGGCGTAAGTTTGTTGAATGCTTCCAAGTACGGTTACGATATCAAAGGAAACGTTATGCGGCTCTCGCTTCTCCGTTCACCTAAGTGGCCCGACCCGACCGCCGACCGCGGCAAGCATTCGATTCAGTACGCACTCTATCCGCATAATAATAGCTGGCAACAGGCGGGCACAACTCAGAGAGGATATGAGTATAACAACCCGCTGATTGCGGTGATGAGTGATAAACACAAGGGAAAACTTGGAACTACTAACTCGATTGTGAAATTGGAGCCGTCCAATCTTATTCTCACAACGATTAAAAAAGCCGAGGACTCTGACGCATGGATTTTCCAATGGTACGATGCAAAGGGTGAAGAGAGCGATGCAGTGTTGAGACTTCCGCAGGTACCGAAAAAAGTTTTTACTTCGAATTTTTTAGAGCAGGATGGAAGTGCGGTACCGTTCGAGAAAAATGTTGTTAGGATGAAGACGAAGAAGAATCAGGTGGTCACGGTGAAGGTGTGGTTTTAATACTGCTTTTACTATTTGAAGGTAAAAAGAATTTAGGATTAAAACGAAGAAAACCCACGCAGAGATGAACAACGTATGAAGAACAAAATGATTTACACAATTGTATCAGTGTTATTTTTGAGTTCCATATCATTCATTTCGTGCTATCATGCAAATTGCACCGGAATCAATGCAGCCCGTTGCAAAAGTGGAGGTTGACTAAATCGCTAAAGTTGGATAAACGTTCTTTAATTCACTGCATTATTCTATCGATACGATATACAAAGATTTCAGAATCACAAAAAAATTATTCGTCATCTATTCACATAAAAATACCCCCCCCCCCGTTAGCACGTATAACTCATTGTGGTGCAAGGTGTTACAGGGCGTCGAATTTCTTAGCTGATTTGTTTTTCAAAAAAATAAGATATAAATTGCTACTGTTCATTCCCCCATACTAATACCAGAATTGAGGATAGTAAAAGTAAGATAGAAAACTAAATTGATAATTCTCGACAACTCGTTGAGAAGAAAAATATAGAATAATTATTATCACACAAAGAGGTGTCATAAAATGACAGAGGAACGTGTAATTATAAAACAAGTGAAAACAACCCACTTGCATTCCATGAATAAAGGAATGAGGTGGGTTTTTGTGTTTAAGGCAGCGAGCATTTTTGTTGCTCTTCTGATAATCTTCATTATTACCGGATGTAAAAAAGAAGGACCGGTAGAGGTAAGCACATTTGAACAATGGCGGTTTCTAGGACTTGCAAGTGAGACCGTCACTGCCATTGCAGTACATCCAACAAATGAAAATATAATATATGCAGGAAGCCAATATGATTTCAGTGCGGGACACATGGGTAAACTATTTAAAAGTACCAATTCCGGCAGAGCGTGGGATACATTGATAATCGGTTCACCACTTTTTATGTTTAGGGATATTGTTATAGATCAATGTCACCCTGAGATAGTATATACAATTCCATTACCTGTATTGAAAAGTACAAATGGTGGAAAGAGTTGGTTTGAGATTACTAATGGTATGATAATAAATTGGGAAACACGTGTAAGCTCTTTTGCCATTGATCCTCAAAATCATGATATCCTTTATGCTGGAACAGGTGGATTTTATGGTGGTAGATTCTTTAAATCGACTGATGGAGGTGAGAACTGGAAGGATATTTCACGAGGCGATACTCTAAGAGAGGGTGTTGTGAGTATCGCAATCGATCCTAACAACTCAAATGTTCTTTATGCTGGCACTGCTGATGCCGGACGTTTATGGAAAACAACAGATGGTGGAGATACCTGGATTTTAACTGGGTTAGGAACAACAAACAGTATGTTTGATGCTGTGGCTGTTTCTCCATTTAATAGTAATAAAGTCTATGCTAGTGTCAGGTTTGAGGGATTTTTTCTCTCGAATGACGGCGGCATTACATGGGAGAAAGAACAATTGCCCGATACTATAATAGGAGTTGTCTCAATTTTATTTAGCAAGATACAACCGGGTTCAATTTTTTTGGCTACAACAAGAGGTTGTTTGATGAAGAGAGGAGATAATTCCAATTGGTATTATTTAAACGAAGGATTAGAAGGTTTTATGTATAAATCGTTAAATACTATTGAATTTTATAGAAATGAAAATTTTTTATTGGCAGGTCGTACGAAAAGTATGGAAATTGGTGGAATATATGTTAGAAGAATCCAGGATTAATTTTGTTACAATAAAAACCCATTACATGAAAAGGTATCGGTCACCGCCTTAAAATTAAAAGCGCTCGCAAGGTCATTACACCATCGAAGAACCCAGCCAAGGATATACATTCGATGTGTAATGTTTTCCCCATTGTGGGCGCTTTCCTTTTTGTATAAAGTTATAAAATTCAATTTTAATAAACAACATATATCACAATTTGACAAAAAGGAATTTGACAAAAAGGAGTTAAAGTCATGAAGACATATAAAATTTTACTGGGCTGCGTTTTATTATTCGCAGTATATTTAACTGTATTATCAGATACATGCTTTACTCAAAATCTCATTGCAGGAAAAGAGATTAAAACAACTATCTGGAATAATCAAAAGGTGCAATATGTGGATCGAGAAATTGCAGTAAAACTGAAACCAGGTATTCAAGCAGTAAGTGATCTTCCCCCTAATTTTCGGACAGAGAGAAAAGCCAGTATATTAGAGAAAAGGAGAAGTCCGAAATGGAAGCAGAACAAGTCAGAAGAAGAAGAT